>NZ_JBFUHE010000007.1:0-385165 GCF_056402535.1 Mucilaginibacter sp. P4_A11 | reverse complement strand
TGGATATACCAATGATATTGACCCCTCTTCGCCAATCTAAAGTGACCCCTCTGAGTTAGGGTTTGAAAGAGAGTAAAGTTGTTGTACAGATAGGCTCTTTGGAGCGGATGTTTTTGTCCGGTTTAACAACTATTATTTTTACAAAAATACATTTTCTGATTTAGAGTTTCTTCTCCTTAGTGATTCGCCATATAATTCGACCCTTAAAGAGTGGTGAACAATGCGGTCAAGGATCGCATCAGCGATGGTTTTCTCACCAATAATATCATACCATTCCTTCACCGGTATCTGCGAAGTGACCACCGTAGAGCGCTTTTGGTGCCGGTCTTCAATGATATCCAGTAAAGAGGCCCTGCTCTGCGCATCAAAAGGCTGTAGCCCGAAGTCGTCCAATATCAGCAGATCGGCCCGTTCTATTCTTTTCAGTTCGGCCAGGATGGTACCCTTTGCTTTGGCCAGCTTCAGCTGGCCCATAAGCTTAGCGGTATTAACGTACAAGACCTTGTAACCATTCTGACAGGCCTGGTAACCAAGCGCTGTTGCCAGATAGCTTTTACCGGTACCCGTAGAACCTGTAATGAACAGGTCCTTATGCTCCTTAACAAAGTCCAGGGCGGCAAGCCTGTGGACCTGATTCTTTTCCAGGCCACGGTCAATAGCATAGTCGATCTGTTCAAGCGAGGCTTTATATCTAAAGCCTGCGCCCCTGATGGCCCGTTCTACGTAACGGTTGCGCCTGTCATCCCATTCGCTGGCGACCAGCAAGGCGATGAATTGATCTGCTGTAAGCGATTCTTTTACTGAAGTCTCCAGATTGGTTTTAAAGGCATCATACATGCCATAAAGGCGAAGCTGACGCATCTTGTCTAATGTTTCATTATTCATTTATTCTATGTTTTATGGGTTTACTGGTAATATTCTTTGCCTCTGATATTGTTATGGGCGGGGATAGATACGGGCTCGTCTTCGTGTTGTAATTGGTCCAGGCGTTTCTTGAGGATCTCTTCGATAACCGGATAGTTATACTGGCCGAGGTTGTCGGCCCAGCGACAGGCATCGGCCAATCTTCCGGCACCGACACGCCGTGCGAAGCTTAAGATACCTGAACATGACTTGTAGGCTTGCTCCGGGTAAACCTTATGTTCGAGTACTTTGGTGATATAGCGGGCCACATCATCATGGATAGCTTCTGCCTGCTGGATAAACTTTTCAGGTGACCATTCAGTAAGGTACCGGTGCTGTGAGGCCAGGTGGTTCTCATCTGTGGTGTAACGGTATTTGATCCGGTTACGGCGGTGAGAAGCGATCAGGGTATATTGGTAATAGATCTTTACCGCAATAGAAGTATATAAGACCTTTACTTTCTTGCCGATGTAGTTGTAAGGCACACTGTAGTAGTGGATATCTTCTCCTAAACGAACGTAGCCGTTCTTCATCACGGTAACCATGACCTGTTTATTGACCTCGTAACGCAATGGGTTGAGCTGGCCCAGCGCTTCGCGCTCAACCTCTTCGAACTGTTCCCTACGGGAGTAGGTCCGCCCGGAGAAAGGTTTATTGTTATGGATCTCCAAAGCGGGGCGTATTGCAGAGTTCAGCGATTCCAGATCACCGAACTTCCGGCCTTCCAGCCGGGTGTAGATGCTGCGGTAGATCAGTTTGACCGCTCCTTCCACCAAAGACTTGTCACGCGGCTTATAAACACGTGCAGGAACAACGGTAACCGAGTAATGCTCTGCAAAAGAAGCGAACTCATCATTCAGGATAGCTTCGTACTTACTTCCCCTGGTTACTGCGGAACGAAGGTTATCCGGGACTATGGCGCCAGGAACACCGCCGAAGTAATGCAGCGCATTCTCGCAGGCCTTGATCAGGTCTTCCTTTCGCTGACTTTCTACTGCTTCCACATACGTAAGCTGGCTGCAGCCTAAAATGGCAACAAATACCTCCACCTCATGAGCTGTGTCATCCTGCGATGTGGTCAGCTGTAACTTACTTCCCGTGAAGTCGATATACATCTTATCACCTGCCTTGTGGTCGATATGCATAACGGGCCGTGAAAGCTGAAGGTAAGTATGTACCGCGTTATTGAACCGTGAACGGCCATAGCCATCAGGGTACTTTTCTATATACTCCGCATGCAGCATCTCACGGGTTACACCCTTCTTTTTGAGCCGTTTGCTTATCTCAGGAAGCATACTCTCCAATACTTGCATCGATCTGTCGTAATCTATTCATCTTGATCGGTTTATTGGACATGTATTCGCTGGTTTTGTTTATCTAAAAAGCTAAACAAAAACCTTGTCCACAGAAACCTATCAATACATTACTTTAATCTCTTTTGAGGGGTCACTTTCGTCTGGCGAAGAGGGGTCACTTTGCTTTGGCGAACGTGGTCACTTTCAACTGGCAAAGGGGACCTTTTTGATCTGGCCGGATAGGGTCATTTTGGTGTGTTTTATCCAGCTACACCGAACCTTACGATCACTTCGCCGAATGTGCGGAATACTGGGCGCGCGCAGATCGTGTTGTTCCTGGCCGGGCTGGTGCTGAGTATGGTATTTGGCTTGGTGCAGCTGTTCTGGGGGAAGAAGGCGGACAAAGAGAAGACGATCATTATCCTGCAGCAGGCTCCGCCGGTGGCGGGCAGGGTCATACAACCGGATACACTTTACCCGGTGAAACCGCACAAGCCAGGGAAGTGTACACTCAATCGCAAACCCTGAATTACCCGACCTTGCATATGTGTGCTGTTTAAGGAACTGCCATCTATTAGCAAAGGATAAAAATTCGCTGACCGCCATCTCTCGTCGAAGTTTAGCGTCAGCGTAATTTCGACCTAAAACACGGCAAGCATCCTGCTTGTGTGTCTGCATACAATGAGATAAAGCGAGGACGCTTGCGGCAGCAGGGCAGCAAGTGAATTGGATTCTTCGTTGTTGCTTTATAGCAAGTTAAAACGGGTAATGCTGAGCTCGTCGAAGCATAGCGGGTTGGGCCTCTGCGCGCGACCCTTCGACAGGCTGCCATTGACACATCGTTTAAGCTATTGATTATTAGGCAATTTTAAATACTCGTTGGCGTATTAATCTCTCGCAAAGGCGCTAAGACGCAAAGGTTTTTCTTAGCGCCTTCGCGGCTTTGCGAGCTTATAAATTGCAGGTATTCGTCAGCGACCCATTAGTTGTCATCTGCAATGCGATTATTTGTGCGCAAATAAAACTTACTCAGGGTGACAGCCCTCTTTACGTTTAGCGTGGCGTAAAATATTCAAAACATAACGGCGTCATTGCGAGGTACGAAGCAACCCCCGATTAGCAGGTCCGCCCTGTATAGTTTGGGATTATTAATAATTATAATTTGATTTTTATAGGTATTAATGAGCTCCCTGCGTTCGGTTGTCTTCGTACCTCGCAATGACGCTTCTTTTATTATCTCACTTCACAATCCGCTTGGCATTATCCTTTACAAAAGTATCCCAACCCGAATATACTTTTTTAGACCCCGATTTTCCCGGGCCCGAACCGGTAGGGATCCGTTGAAACGAATGGCAAACGGCCACCGCCAAACCATCGGTAGCATCCAGAAAATCGGGGGTTTCTTTAAACTTTAACAAGCTTTGCAGCATGGCGGCCACCTGCTCTTTGGTGGCGTTACCGTTACCGGTTATGGATTGTTTTATTTTACGGGGGGCGTATTCGGTGATCTCGATGTTGCGTGATAATGCTGCTGCTATCGCCATGCCCTGTGCGCGGCCAAGTTTTAGCATTACCTGTATGTTTTTTCCGTAAAATGGCGCTTCAATGGCCAGGCAATCTGGATTATAATTATCAATAAGAGCTACCGTTTTTTCGAAGATGCGCTGTAGCTTGAGCATATGATCGTCGGTAGTGGGCATTTTAACTACCCCCATAGCCAGCAGTTCAATTTTAGGGCCGATTTCTTTGAGCAATCCATAACCCATAACGGCTGTGCCGGGGTCGATACCTAAAATGATCCTTTCCTTTAAATTTACCACCTGCTGCATAGGCTCAAAGGTAATTAATCAAACTAAATTATTTAGCAAAACATCCATGTATTGTTCCCGGGATATCATCCTGGCTCCCATCGATTCAAGATGATCTGTATGCACCTGGCAGTCAATCAATTTATAAAGGCCTGTGTTGCACAGATAGATGAGCGCGGTTTTTGAAGCATTGCTAATGCGGCTAAACATACTTTCGCCACAAAAAACATCACCTACGTGCACACCATAAAGGCCACCTACCAGCTTGTCATCCTGCCATACCTCAACAGAGTGGGCATAACCTTTCCGATGCAGACGGTTATAAGCGGCAATCATATCCGGCACTATCCAGGTGCCGTCCTGCCCCTCGCGCGGAGCAATTGAACAGGCTGTTATGACATCGTTAAAACAGGTATCTACCGTGACGCTCAACTTGCCGGAGCGTAATACCTGCCTCATGGATTTGGAAATCTTCAACTCATCCGGGTATAAAACAAAGCGCTCATGGGGCGAATACCACAGGATCGGCGTATCATCGCTATACCATGGAAAAATGCCGTTTTGATAAGCCAGCAACAAGCGCTCAGTGCTCAGGTCGCCGCCAACAGCCAAAAGCCCGTCTGGTTCGGCCAGATCGGGCTTTGGAAATATTAAATGTTCGTCGAGCCTGAATATCATCAGGCACAAATTTATGCTTTACGGCGGATCACCAGCTTTTTATTTTGGGCTTTGGCTATCGCATCCAGATAAACCTGCAATTCGGTGTATTTGGCGGCGGGAATCACATGGTTTTTTAAGTTGAATTTGGTTGTACTTACCACCTGGTTTTTGGCAGCATCATAAACATACTTAACATCATAAGTGCCGTAAGTAAATTTAAGGCTTTGATCGGTCGGCAGTGCGTCAATTTCAAAGCCTGTGGGCAGATCGATAGTGGTAACGCATGTTTTTAACATGGGGATCTCAAAGAAGAAATCACCTTTTCGTTTTTCAAGGATTGGCACGGTGGTTTTCCACAGATCAAAAACACGGGGCTTGTAAAACTGCTTGTTGCCTGCTGATACATCGCAAAATTTATCGTACTCCAGTTCAATGTCCAGTTCTTTTGTGCCGTCCTTATCCGTTGAAGGCTTAAACTCAAAAAGAGATGGCTGCTTCATATTCAGCATCTTGATCAGTACTTGTTTTTGCTCGTCGGTTTTTAAAGCGGCTATGCCCAGGTAATCATCGCGGTATTCGCCGGTGCTTAAAATTTTAAGTGTTGCTTTTGCGCCTCCATTCGCGTCAAGTATTACGTGCGCCTCGCTGTTAAATTGATTGTCAACATCTGTACTTCGCGGGGTTTTAACCAGTTTGCCCCCATCTTCAGTAACCAGCAGGGCGTACCTGTTTTCGGTAAATGGGCCAAGCTTACCAAAGGGCTTTTGCATATTGGTACACTCAAGCCAGGTAGTATCGCTTTTAAAAGGCACGCATAAAATGATGTGATTGAACGGATCGCATGGAAATGCAGGGTCGGCAGGCTCTTCGTTTGAGCCTGCGTTTATTATGGCATAATGCGATGGTATATCAGCTGCTTTTAATAAGGCATACATATAGTTTGATAAAGCCTTACAATCGCCATACTTTTTCTGGTCAACAAACGTAGCCGGAAATGGCTTTAAACCTCCAATACCAAGCTGGATACTTACATAGCGCATGTTTTGCTGCATGTATTGGTATAAAAACTTCGTTTTTTCTTTGTCAGTTTTAAAGTCGGCGGTCAGTTTTTTTACCTCGGCTATCCGCTCCGGACTAAGTGTGCATACATCTGCATTAAGAGCCTGCAGCCATTTACCAAAATTTTGCCAGGTGCTGATATCGCCGGGAATACCACCGTACTGGAATGAGTTTGCTGCAAACATGATCCGCGGCATAACCTGCCATGCTTCGGCATCGTCTTCGAGTTTTACAGCTTTTATGTTTTTTACATGCCAGGTGTACTTTTCAAATTCGCCGGCAGGTGTTTTTTCGGGCTTGATGGTGGTATTCTTATTTATATACCTGAAACCGACCGAAGGATTGACCAGAACAGTATACTCCGCATTCTGGACTGCCCGCTCCGACCGTTGGATCTCCCATTCGCCAAGATCAAGAAAGCTGTTCATATCCTCCTCAAAAATCACTTCGATAGTAGTTGGATATGCAGATATCGGATGCTCCATGACCAGCATCCGGTCGTCGGTTACAATAGAGATCCCATCAGTCGCAGCATGGTCATAAAAATCACTCTTGTGGTATTTTTTTATCATCGTTCCACCAGCGTTGTAAACCAGCATTTGCACATCATCAACACTACTGAATTTTTTATCGTAACCCAGGCCAAGTTGTGCAGCGGCATCGCCTTTTTCATTTAAAACGGTGATGATAGCGTGATGCTTCATGATCATTTTACCGGCCGCTTTTACCGTAACCTCGTCTGATGAATACCGCACAACCGAATTTGCTTCCTCTTTCAATGAATCGGGAATGGTTGACGCTATATAAAATTCTTTCGGGATGTTTTTATCCTGTCCGTAACTCTTGGTTGATAAAATGAGTATGCCTGCAACAGTTAGCAGTCTATAAAAGTATGTAGTGCTCATGTTGGTGATCAGGATTTTTTTAGTACTATTTGCTCGGTAAGCATATCCTGCATCTGTTTATAAAACTCTCTTAGCTCAGGATAACTGTCCTTTTCGTACAAAGCTTTTTCATATGAAATAACATACCTTACTATGATCGTTCCGTCCTGCTCGGCAATAAAACGTTTAAGGCTTATGCTTTGATCGGGCATAACCATACGGATGCTTTTGGGCAGGGCATCAATCTTATAACCCGCCGGAATTTTGTAGGTTCCGTTTATTTCATACCTGTTACGATGCCCGAAGTCAATATCAGTAGCGCGTTTTTCGCTTAGAAACGGGTTGGTGCGGATAGGTGTAAAAAGGTTGGGGTTAAAATAGATATATGTTCCGTCGGAGCCGGTGAGTTCCAAATCAAATGCAATGTTTTGCACCAGGGGCAGGGTATCGGCCTCCATATCCTTCATTTTTAATGATGATATTTTAAGGTTATTGTCGTTAGCCTTTATGTAGTCGATATATTTTTTTTCACCATCAGTTTTATAACGTTCAACGCTGTTTATTTTGTGATAGCTAAAGCTGCTGATATCGGCGGTTCCTGTCATTTTGCTATCGGCCTTAATGTCGGCATTGATCATAACCACCTGCCTGGCCGGGGTTTCTTTTGTGATAAAAAGCATATCATAAGCATTGGCCTGCTTGTCAATATACAATCCCGATGAATTTAGCAGCATGTCGGGTGTTTCGTTATACAAATTGTATTTGTTTGTAGCATCAAGGATATATTCTTTTGTGCTATCAACAGGAATGTAAACCACTGCCCGGTTAAACTGCGAAAGCGAGGTATTGAAGCGGTTCACTTTTCCATGTTCACGCGTGCTCACGATCATCGGATAGATTTCCTTAATGCCCGATTGCTTAAGCAGATGGTATAAAATGATATTAACCTCGGCCGAGTTGCCGGTTTTCTTTTCCCAGGCCCGGTAAGTACCATCATTGGTGTACCAGCGGTCAACGCCATCCCATTTCATAAGGGTTTTTACCTGGTTAAAAACGTAAGCTATTTTTTCATCATCAGACTTAAAGGTTTTAGCTTTGGCGATAATGGGTTCTTCGTCTTTTAATTTACGTTTTAACTGGCCGCCAAAATCTTCATCGTCAGCAATAATGCCGCCCACTTTAGCCCAGGTATCTGAATATGACTTGTAAAAGCCATAGCTTGATTTTACCGAAGTGAGGTTGAACTGCAACGACATAATATTATCAGTATATGAGCGCATGTAAGGCTCATCATGCAGTGACGGGATATTTTCCATTACCCTGAAATCTTTTTCATCATTATAAGATAATGGATTTGTACCCGGCATGGTGCGGGCGTCTGATTTATGGGTTTCCTTTGAATAAGGCATCCAGACATGGTTTACCGTGCGGAAATATAACAGATCAGGAATAGAGGTATCCAGCTCGCTGTACTTTACCGGTATTTTTTGCTGAAAATCCCAGGATGGGAAATTGCTTATCGAAACAGTATGATATTTATACTTGTATTCAATTACCGAGCCTGCTTTAACGTTTGGCATTGAAAATACAATGGCATTGCGCACCTTGTCAATGGTTTGGGTATAGATAAGCTTTTTATCCAGCTTGGTTATTTCTGGTTTCCCGTTAACAAGGTTAATGGTTTCGGCTTGTACATCGGTGATATACTCCAGCCGGTTGCCGCCGTAATATTCAATGCGGATGTTTGCTTCATCTTTGCCGTTGTCGTTAAAGATCTTGATGCGCTTGTGGTACTCGCCGCTAATGTCAAATGAGCTATCGTAATAAACATCGCCTTTGTTAAAAAGGACTTCGGCATTGGCATCAGGCTCAAAATCGCATTTGGCCATTTCAGGGTCGGCAATTTCAATTTTGCCAAAAGGTAAAACTTTAGAGGGGGGTTCGGTTTTTTGGGCGTTAGCAGGTAACGCAAATAGGGCTGCTCCAAGCAGCAGTAAGAGCCTGTTCATTGTGATGAGGTTTAATCAAATCAAAAATAACAATTAACATAATATTTAAAAGCAAATTTTTTTAGCCATTTTATTTTTTTACTAAAAATGTAATCTATGTCATTAATTAACCTGCACCATGTTATTTTGACATTAAAATTTTATTTCACAGCCCCGTTTACGTACATTTATTTAATTGGCATTTGGATTGATATATTGTAATTAATGAAGCAAAAATTTTATGATACTGCTGTGAAGCAGGAAAAAGCTGTACTTGTTGGTGTAATAACACCAAACGAATCTGAAGAAATGGAGAAGGAACACCTGGAAGAACTGGAGTTTTTAGCCAGTACTGCAGGAGCGCTAACGGTGACTCATTTTACACAAAAACTACAGCGCCCGGACAGGGCAACCTTTGTAGGTTCAGGTAAACTGGAAGAAATTAAAGCCTACGTTATAGAAGAAGAAATTGACATAGTTATTTTTGATGATGGCCTTTCGCCATCGCAATTACGTAATATAGAGAATGAACTGCAGGTAAAGATCCTGGATCGGAATAACCTTATCCTGGATATTTTTGCCAGTCGTGCCCAAACAGCCCAGGCCAAAACGCAGGTTGAACTGGCGCAATTACAATACCTGCTGCCCCGCCTTACCCGCCTCTGGACCCACCTGGAGCGCCAGAAGGGTGGTATTGGTATGCGCGGACCGGGTGAATCGCAAATTGAAACTGACCGTCGTTTAATCCTGAATAAAATATCCTTATTAAAGGAAAGGCTTAAGCAAATAGACAAACAGAACGAAACCCAGCGCAAGAACCGTCATCAAATGGTACGTACAGCGTTAGTGGGTTATACCAACGTAGGCAAGTCAACTATCATGAACATGATCTCCAAATCGGAGGTGTTTGCCGAGAATAAGCTGTTTGCTACGCTTGATACTACAGTAAGGAAAGTGGTGATTGAGAATTTACCCTTCCTGATGTCGGATACGGTAGGGTTTATCCGTAAGCTGCCCCTCAATCTGGTTGAGAGCTTTAAATCAACGCTTGATGAAACCCGCGAGGCAGATATCCTTATCCACGTGGTTGATATTTCCCACCCTAACTTTGAAGACCAGATTCGTACCGTTAACGAAACCCTAAAAGATATCGGCGCTATTGATAAACGCATCATTACGGTATTTAACAAAATAGATGCGTTTAAACCCGAAGACCATCAGGTTGCACAGCAGGAAGAACCACTAACACTGGAAGACTTTAAACAAAGCTGGATGGCTAAGAACAATGCACCAGCCATATTTATTTCGGCAACGAAAAAAGAAAATGTTGATGAGTTCAGGGCTTTGTTATATGACGAAGTGAAAGCAATACATACGGAGAGGTATCCGTATGATCAGTTGTTGTATTGATAGCCTGCTTTTAAAAGGAACTACAATATAAAAGCCGTCATTGCGAGGTACCTCGCAATGACGGCTTTTATAATTAAAAATGTCAGCCTTTTTTAGGCAGTCAAAAATATCCCATCGTTTATCTCCGGTATAATACCTTTCTCTAAAGCAGTATCAAACACCAGGTTAATCGCTTTCCTGCCTTCTTCGCCCAACTCAACCGAGTATTGGTTTACATAAAGTTCAATGTGTTTGTACATCACTTCCTCGCTCATTTCCTGGGCATGCTGTTTAATAAATTCCAAGCCCGATTTGGGATTGGCAAAAGCAAACTCAACCGATTTGCGCAGCACCCGGTTTATTTTATGCTGAACATCCAACGGTAAATTTCGGTTAGCAACAATGCCGCCCAGCGGAATGGCACAGCCGGTACGTTTTTCCCAGTAGTCGCCAAGATCGATGATTTTTTTTAGGCCTTTATCCTGGTAGGTGAAACGGTTTTCATGAATGATCAGGCCAACATCTATGCGGCTATCAAGCAAAGCATCTTCTATCTCAGAAAAAACCAGTTCCTGTTTATTGGTAGCTTCAGGAAATGCAAGGCCTAACAAGAAGTTAGCTGTAGTATATTTGCCCGGGATACCAATCAATGGGTTTCGGCTCCCTGATTTTGGATCATTGATCAGGTTTTTCTCCAGATCCGAAGTAGAAATTTCCAAATCCGAAATCAACAATGGTCCTACGCCAAAGCCCAGCGCACTCCCCGAGTCAAGCAGTACATATTTATCAGTCACGTAAGCAAAAGCGTGGTAGCTTAACTTGGTAATATCCAACTCGCCGCGGAAGGCTTTTTGGTTAAGCGTTTCCACATCATCATAAAACACCTCAAACTCCAGTCCTTCGGTGTCAATTTTATGGTGAATTAGGGCATCAAAAATAAAAGTATCGTTAGGGCAGGGTGAAAATCCGAGCGTTAGTTTCATACGGGTAGTAGATTAACTGTTAATGATCTGGCTCACCAGGTCGATGGCAAATGTATTCAGATTTTTAATGGCCAGCCCAATGTTCCAGGCTTCGCGATTGCGTTTTTCAACATAATTTGACACTGCCCTGATTTGCATGCCGCGTACATTCATCTGCCGGCAGGCGTAAAAAAAAGCCGCACCTTCCATGCTTTCCAGTTGCGGGTTTAACCGTTGCTGTACTTTTTGGATGGATGGTTCGTGCCCATGTACCGTATTAACAGTTATGGCCTTTGCCTTTTTTAGAAAAAAGTTTGGATAAACCTGCTCAAGCGATGTTGTAGGCGTAAAAAAACTTTCTCCAAAACCAAGGGTATCGATAGGAATAAAGGTTTCATCATCCTGCGCACCAAGTTCGGCAAAGGTATCTTGGGTAATTTCCAATACATCGCCTAAATGGAAAGTGCGGTCGAAACTGCCTGCTATGCCCAAATTAAGCACGAGGTCGTAAGTATGGCTGCTGAGTTGCCGGGCCAAGCCAAAGGCTGTTGGCACCATGCCTGCGCCGGTTATCAGCACATCAACCTTGCTGCCAAAGGCATTAACCAGTGGTTCAACCTCAAATTTGGTAGCTGCAACAATGAGTATAAGCATATTGCATTATTTTGACGGCTAATATAAAACAACTCACCTGTTTTTGTTTTGTATATTTGCACCCACTTTTGTTATGATGATACATATAACGCGCAAGGAACATTTTAATGCCGCTCACCGGATGTACCGTGAGGAATGGAGCGCTGAAAAAAACTTTGAGGTGTTTGGCAAATGCGCAAACCCCAACTGGCATGGTCACAATTACAACCTGTTTGTAACTGTAAAGGGCGAGGTCACGCACGCCACAGGTTATCTTATCGACTTAAAAGAGCTGAAGATAATTATCAACGAATATGTTATTGAAAAGCTTGATCATAAAAACATCAATAAAGATGTTGATTTTATGGCTGGCAAAATGGCATCGACCGAGTTACTCTGCATTGAGATCTTTAACCAATTAAAAGGACCTATTGAAGCTTACGAGGGTGTGTTTTTACATTCGGTTAAGCTGTACGAAACCGAAAATAATTCTGCCGAGTATTTTGGCGGTTAATTTTATAAGATGAGCGATTCACAATTTAGCCAGGATACCGACGATGACGACTTCGGCGGATACATCAAAATAGACCGTTACAACCAGGAACGCATTGATAGTTTAAAGGATAACTATCAAAACGTATTAAAGCAAATAGGCGAAGATGCAGAGCGCGAAGGTTTGTTAAAAACCCCTGAGCGTGTAGCTAAAGCTATGCTTTACTTAACCCACGGTTACGAGCTTAACGCCGAAGAGATCCTGAACTCGGCCAAGTTTAAGGAGGATTACAGCCAGATGGTGGTAGTGAAAGACATTGAGGTTTATTCGATGTGCGAACACCATATGCTGCCATTTTTTGGCAAGGCACATGTGGCTTACATTCCCAACGGGCACGTGGTAGGTTTGAGCAAGATCCCCCGTGTGGTTGACGTATTTGCCCGCCGCTTACAGGTACAGGAGCGTTTAACCAACGAGATCCGCGATTGCATTCAACAAACACTGAACCCTTATGGCGTTGGTGTGGTAATAGAGTGCCGCCACCTGTGCATGAGCATGCGCGGCGTACAAAAACAGAACTCGGTAACCACCACCTCAGCCTTTACCGGCGAGTTTCTGAAAGAAAAAACGAGGACAGAGTTTTTGAATTTGATAAGCTCTAAGTTGAGTTAAGTGGTGAATGGTTGATTAAGTGAGTGGTTGATTGGGTGAATGGTTTTATCGTAATCAATTGTTCACCCCAAAAGCAACCATTCTCTACTTAACCCAATCAACCACTTACCCAAAAAGTAACCACTCACTTAATCAACCAATAAACTAAAACAATGAAAGCATATATTTTCCCGGGCCAGGGTGCCCAGTTTGTAGGTATGGGCAAGGACCTGTACGACCAGTCAGAAAAAGCACGTGAGCTGTTTGAAAAAGCTAACGAGATCTTGGGTTTCCGCATTACCGATGTAATGTTTGAAGGTACTGCCGAAGACCTGGTGCAAACCAACGTTACCCAACCGGCTATTTACTTACACTCCACTATTTTAGCTACAGTTTTGGGTGATGACTTTCAGCCTGAAATGGTTGCCGGTCATTCACTGGGCGAGTTTTCGGCCCTTGTTGCCGCAGGCGCTTTAACCTTTGAAGATGGGTTACGTTTAGTAGCTGCCCGTGCCAACGCTATGCAGAAAGCCTGTGAAATACAGCCATCAACTATGGCCGCTATCCTGGGGTTGGATGATTTTACTGTTGAGGATATTTGCGAACGCATAAGCGAAGTGGTTGTACCTGCAAACTATAACTGTCCCGGACAACTGGTGATATCAGGTTCAATCGCAGGTATTGACGAGGCTTGTATTAAAATGACCGAGGCCGGTGCTAAACGTGCGTTAAAGTTAAAGGTAGGCGGCGCGTTCCACTCGCCATTAATGGAAGCCGCAAGGGTTGAGCTGGAAGCCGCAATTGTTGCAACTGAAATTAAATCCCCGGTATGCCCAATCTATCAAAATATTGATGCCAAGCCATATACGGATCCCGAGCTGATCAAGAAAAACCTGATAGCTCAGCTCACCGGCGCTGTTAGGTGGACGCAAACGGTAATGCATATGCTTGAAGATGGCGCCACGTCATTTACCGAAGTGGGGCCGGGCAATGTACTGCAGGGGCTTGTTAAAAAGGTTGATAAAACCGTGATAACAGCAAGCGCCATATTACCGCAATAATTTTTAAAAGCCACATACAACATGTGGCTTTTATTTTTGTTATAGGCTTGTAATAAACAAAAAATCCATAGTATAGCAACATCTTGACTACCTCCGGAAAAATACGCCTATTGCTTGCCCTTTTAGGGCTTAGTTTGCTGCTTACGGCCATTATTGTTCAAAAAACATATACGCCTGTAAACAGCCTTGTGCAGTCTGCCCGGGTGCTGGAAAATAATCTTCATAACAAGGAAGCCTTTATAAATAAGCAGCTCAACGGCACCGGGCGCTTTAAAAAGATGATGAACCTGCGCAATAATGAGCAGGATGCCATTAATGCCATAGAAGATTTTACTACTCAAAACAGTATTTGGTTTATAACCCTAACCAACAATAAATTAAGCTTTTGGAGCGGTATTAAAGTATTGCCCGATAGTACGAATACCATTAAAGAGGGCTATTCGTTTATTCAGCAGCCTAACGGATATTATGAAACTTTCCGGAAAACGGAGGGCAACTTTTCGGTTATCTTTTTTATCCCGGTAAAAATCAATTATGCCTTTCAGAACAAATATCTCCAAAATAAATTCGCTAAGGATCTGCTGGATGATGATAACATTGACATAGCCGATTTTACAGACATCAATGTTTATGAAGTTCATAGCAGCGATAACGATTACCTGTTTTCGGTAAAGCTTAAAAACAATGGTACCAATAATGATTTTGTTTACTATGAACTTTCATTCTGGATCCTAACAGCTATTACGCTTTGCATCCTGATGCATAATATTTGCAGCTATGTAGCATCGAAAGGATATGTAGTGTTATCTATCATATTCCTGGCTTTATATATTGCATTGTTCAGGTTCGTTAACCTGCATTATAACCTGCCCGATTTTACTTATAAGCTCAGTATTTTCAATCCCATATTTTATGGTTCGAGCCTGGTTTATCCTTCACTGGGCGATTTTTGTATTAATATCCTGGTCATTTTTTGGTTTGTAACTTTTGTGTACAGACAACGGCGCAAATTTTTGAATGATATACAAAATAAAACAACCGGCTATATTATAGTTGTTATTTCTATTTTAACGCTTATAGTGGTGTCAACTTCATTGTTGCGCTTATTTTATGGCCTGGTTATCAACTCAAAAATCAATTTTGATGTTAATAATGTACTCAGCTTAACAGGATTTAGTATGCTGGGTGTATTAATGCTGTGCTTTAGTTTTTTGATATTTTACCTGCTTAATGAAATCATTTTAACCATATGCCTGAAGCTTAATGTACCGCGAACACACCAGTTATTCCTGTTCTTATTCGGAATTGCCATAACTACCGTTGTGTTTGCATACTATCATGAATTTACCCTGTTTTATATATTATGGAGCCTGCTGGTATTGATCAGGGCTTATAATTTTATCTACAATAAAGAACAGCTTTTTGCGACTTCGTTTTTAGGTATCGTGTTTGTTTGTGCCTTGATAGCCGCCATTAAACTTAATCATTTTGAAGACCTGAAAGAGCACGAAACCCGGAAAGCCCTGGTACAAAAGCTGGAGATCCCGGATGATGCCACCGCCGACTACATTTTTAAGAAGGTAGAAAATCAAATTATAACGGATACAGCCATAGTGCGCTATTTTACCAATGGCCTGCACAACGGCGAGTATCTTAAAACCCGTTTTCAGAAGCTTTATTTTGATGGTTATTTGTCAAAATATGAGTTTAAGGTCCATGAATTTGATGGCAATGAACAACCTACATCGGCTGATAAAAACTATTCGTTAAGTGTATTTAAAGACCTGGTACTATATAGTTCATTTAAGGTGTCAGACTATTTTTACCGCGAAAACGAATCGTTTGGATATCAGAATTACTTTGCCATATTGCCTGTAAATACCAGCAATAAGCAATTGGGCACCATTGTAATTGAGCTTAAATCAAAGCCACTGCAATTATCAGGTACTTTCCCCGAATTGCTTATCGACGGCAACATCAACCCCGAAAATGATTTTAAAGATTACTCCTACGCTTTTTACAGCGATAACAAACTGCTGAGTCAGCGTGGTACCTATGTTTATTCGCTTGATAACAGTGAATTTAAAGCCGATCTGAAAAAATACACCGAAAAAACTACTCAAAACCACAGCAATGCCTGGTATGAAAGTTTTACAACATACAACCACCTGATTTATAGGCCAAGCGAAAGGAATCTTATAGTTGTGAGCCGGGAGGAAAACTCCCTTTATTACGCGGTTACTTCCCTAACATTCTTTTTGGTAGTGATATTGATATTCAGCGCGGTTATCATCACTTTAAAATGGTCATGGGCCCGCATCAAGATATTTAACATTGCCGAAGACGGGCTGAAGATAAACTTCAGGATAAATTTTGATAAGGTATTGTACAAAACCCGCATCCAGATCTCGATGATCCTGGCCGTGGTGGTTACATTGGTGCTTGTGGGTTTTATTACCTTTTTATCCATCAGCAACCAGTACCATACCCAGCAGGAAAAAATGATCAGGGATAAGATAACCCGCATAGCATCAGCATTTGAAAATGGCCTTTTTACCCAATATGTTGAGCATATAAGCGAGGAGAGCCAGGTTCATTTTAACGAGCTGGCCAATACTTACGCAACTGACCTTACCGTGTTTGATACCAACGGCATCCCTTTGCTAACTACCCAGCCCAAAATTTATGAAAACGGCCTGGTAGCCAAACGGATGAACGCCCGTGCCTTCATCTTTTTGAGCAAATTGCAAAAAACCGAATTTGTAAACGATGAAAAAATAGGCGAGTTGAGCTACAAAGCAGCTTATGCCCCGATAACCCTTACCTCATCAAACAAAACTGTAGCCTATATTCAGCTGCCTTACTTTAGCAATGAAACGGATTACCGCGAGCGCATAAGTTCGTTGCTTAACGTAATGATTAACGTTTATGCTATTGTTTTTATAGCGATAGGTTTGTTTGCGATCATTATAGCCAGGCAGATAACGGCACCGTTAAACTTCATACAGCAAAGCCTCAGTAAAACCATCTACGGTAAAAAGAACGAGCATATTAAATGGTCGCGCGATGATGAGATCGGGGCATTGGTTAAGGAGTATAATAAGATGATCGCGGCGTTGGAAAACAGCGCCCAACGGCTTGCACAATCTGAACGTGAAAGCGCCTGGCGCGAAATGGCCAAACAGGTTGCACATGAAATTAAAAACCCGCTTACACCGCTAAAGCTGGGCCTGCAGCTGCTTGATAAATCATGGAAGGATAAAGACCCTAAGTTTGATCAGAAATTTGAACGTTTCAGCAAATCATTTGTTGAGCAGATTGAAAGCCTGTCGTCAATAGCTTCGGAGTTTTCGGCATTTGCCAAGATGCCGGATACCCGTATTGAGCCTATCAATATTTTTGACATGCTGAACCAGGCAGTTACCATTTTTAAGCAGATGGATAATGTGCAGATTGCTTATCAGCAACCCGAAGGCTCGTTCATCATTAATGCCGACCGCGACCAGCTATTGCGCTGCTTCAACAACCTTTTAAAAAATGCCATTGAAGCTACCCCTCATGACAGGAAATGCATCATAGATATCAATTACCTGCTTACCAGTAAAAATATCCTGCTTACTATTAAAGATAACGGCAATGGGATTCCTGAAGAGATGCGCGAAAAGATCTTTGAGCCAAACTTTACTACCAAAAGTTCGGGAACGGGTTTAGGCCTGGCGTTCATTAAAAACTCTATCGAAAACGCAAACGGCAAAATATGGTTTGAAACAACCATGGGCGTAGGGACTACATTTTATTTGAGTTTACCGGCTGCTTAACTGTTAATAAGCAACCGGTAAATTAATTTAAGCCGATGCTTTCAATCGTCATCCTTTACGGTCAGCTCCATCCATAGGTAAGGCTCGGCATCGTCTGGCTGGTGGATAGTGAGCCGGTCCTTCAGGTCTTCACGGGTAGCAAACGGGAAATCCAGCTGAAATTTGCTGCCATCCTGTTCTATGGTATCGGCGCGCAGCACGCGGCCTTTACTTTTACGATGATAGCCATGGAGCATTTCGGGTTTAAGCATGGCAAAGCCAAACTTGGTACTTACCTTTTCGTTTACCGGGATCATAATAATTAACTCCTTTTCATTCATTAGTTCAAGCCCCTGTTTTAAAGTGGCGTTATGGCTTGAATGGTGCCCGGCTTTGTACAGTACAGTTCGTTTTAAAAGGTCCTCGCCGGTGACGGTAGTTTTCTTAAATTTCACATCGAACCAGCTCTGCCAGTTACCAATTTGCGCATCGCCCACAAAAAGCAATACCCGTTTGGATTCAACGAGTTCAAAAGCCAAAACCAGGCTGGTATTATTGGTTAGTTTATCCATGTAAAGGGATAAACGGCCAACCTCGCTGAGCCAATCGTACTCAATCTTGCGCCAAATGTTGTCAGCGCCTTCATAAGCGGTCTTGATAGGGTTGGTGGGATTAGTATCGATAAAACGGCGGTTGAAAGGAAAATCGCTTTCCTCAAATGAAGTTGTAGTATCCAATGAATTCAATGCATCAAGCATCAGAGAACCTGACAAATCCATATTGGCAAGCTCGGCCATAGCGTTAAGGCCAATAACGGCTTCGTCCTTGCCGGGGTTCATTTTGGTGAGTTGCTTATTATCAAATGGCGGGCCAAGCACATAAACTTCAACCCCCTCGCTTATCCCCGGCATCAGGAAGGAATCACCGGGTGTAAGGAACCTCGTTTTTTTTCCGGCGATCTCCAGGAGTTTTTTGATGGCAGGCCCTCCGGTCTGTCCTTCGGCAAACAGGTCAAGTCCTTCTTTCTGCGCGAGCATTTTTTTTACCTCTGGCACATTACCGAAATTATCGAGGAGGAGCTGCTTGGTTTTCGCGCTTTTTTTCCAGTACTTTTCGGTAGTGGAGCGGATTATATTACCCTCTTTGCTGGTTTCGCTATCAAGGAAGGATAGCCAGAGCTCCCGTTCGGGGTTGTTTTCGCCCTTCAGGATATCGCCGGCGGTCAAAAATCCGCTCCAATGATCCTTATGCTGATGGGTTAGGACTATGGTCAGTTTTTTATCGCCGATGGTTTGCATGATATTTTCGGCTATCTTTCTCTCCCTTTCGGCATTGTTGCCCATATAGGAACCGAAGTCGATCAGTAAGTAAGCTTCCTCCTGTCCGGAGCTGAACCTAAGCAGGAAGCAATCTCCAAGATTGTCCTGGTTATACATACGGATATTAGCAGTAGCTGGCATGGTGAATAGGTTTAATGGATGTGTAAGGCGGCAAAGGGTTCATCATCCTGCATCAGCAGGGCATTATTATCGGCATCGCGCATATTGGCAATCGCGTAATCGAGCTGGCGGATCAGCCGGTCGGCGCTACAGACACTTTTCTTGATCACGTATTTGATCTCATAGTTAGCCATATCAATGATCAGCGAGGCACCGCCGCGGAAGGCATATTGATCATCGGGGAAATAACCCTGGTAACGGCTGCCTTTCAGGTCAACATATACTTTTTGAAGAAACATGATAACCATAGTTTTTACGCTGTTGCCTGATTCCGGGCTCGGCAAAATCTGCGGGCGGCATTTATATACCTGAAATTTATCCCGTTTGGCGGCTTGTAGTTGTTTTTGTGTTTCTACACCATGTGTATCGATATCTGTATAATTGTAAGTGATGGCCTGGAAATTCATGCCGAGCAGGCTTTCGGTTCCGGCAGGGGCGAAGCCGATCTTGTAATCGAAAAGTTTATGGACAAACCTGGACAGGTTCTGCGATTTTGTAAAAATGACGTTGCGGTTGTTCTCCCGAAGGATCCGTTCAATGCTGCTCAGCACTTCGGCGAGCTTCGGGTTCGGTCGCATTTTGTAAACCTGTTCAAAAGTTGGATCGAAGGTATACTTGATTGTTCTGATAAGCCCTTTTAATTTATCATGATCAACGAAATAGTCATTGGGATTCTTCCACCTTAGTGCTTCTACCGAGAAGGTGTTGACTTCTTCGGGAATGATACCCCAGCGGCGGAAAGACTCCATCAGGGCGAAGCGCAGGCCTTCTTCATCATCCGGGTTGTATTCCACATCGGCAGTGATCAGGGCGCGCAGGTAATCGCCAAAGGTTAGGTCTGCAGGGGGGCAGTAATCCAGTGCGCGGATGCAGATCAGCATTAATTTATTGGCAATGTCGCAGGCTTCTTTAGAAAGACGCTTCACCAGGTCGGGGTCGATTTCCCCGGATGCCAAAATGCCTGTACCGTTTGAGGCCAGGCGGAGAAGATCACTAATGCGGAATTTATAGAGCCGGGCGAAGGCGTCGAAGACGGCCGCTACCAATAAGCCGCCGCGGGTGTGAGGTTCGGTAACAGTATGAAATTTAGCGGGATCGGGATTCATGCTTACCAGGAAACTGCGCAACGCGCGACGGTTGGCGGATACAGCCTGGCCAAACTGGATAGCCAAATCGCCGAGCATGTTTTCGGGTGAAAGCATATCGCCCCGCGAACTGCGGATCTGGTCCTCTACTACTGAGCGAAAGGTAAAGCGCTGCAGCAGGGCGATAATATCGGCGAAGCCTTCATGAAAAGCCAGCATATCCAAATTAGTATCGTGGGTAAGATAAGGATGGATGCTATGCAGGATGGCATGGGTGGTTTCGTGGGCAACGATATCCGGCGAAAGGCAGGTGAAGATAGCGCCGCCTGGTACGTTATTCCCGTCCCAGTTATTGGAGGCCTGGAAATAACCAAACAGCAGGGCATTCTTTTCCGGAGAGTAGAAGGCGTTCTGCTGGCGCATGGCATGCGGGTAAATGCGAAGCCGCTGGATAAACTTGTGATCATATTCCGTCCGCGAACTGCCTTTTCCTTCAGGTTTATCAATTTTTGACCAGATGATCTTCCGGCCCAGGGCCTTTTCAAACTGGCTGATCACGCTCATGACCACTGCGTAAACCTGCTGCTGGTGAAAGCGCGGATCTCCTTCGGAAAGGGCCATGCCATGGTCGGCCAAAACAAAGGGCTCTTCCAGCGAGAGCGCGGCATAATAACACTGCTTGGTTGGATCGTAATCAATCACTTCTACATATTCTCCCCGCGGGCCAGGCTTAGTAGGCTCCCATTTGATCTTATAGATCACTTCGTTAACCTGCCGTTTGGCCAGGGTAGAGGAAAAAGAGGGATCGAAGGCATAGCCTCTTAACTTACGGAAAAAAGGCTGCGGGTAACTAAGTGAGCTCATATACTTGCAAGTTTGATTTCGGGGGCATTGGATTTACTTACTGATTACTTTGAATCGTTGGTTTTCGGCTACGGCCATCAGAGGGCTGAAGCCTGTTTCGGAAGCGCCTTCCTGGTTATAAAGCCAGAACGGGTCCTGGTTAAATTTTTTCCAGTCAGCTTCCAGGGCGGCCTTGAGCTGCGTATCAATTGTCGTCCAGGTTTCCACGGGTTCTGTAGCTATAGGGGTCGCAGCCTGCGGCCTTACCCGCTGTTGCTTAGCATAAAGATGCTTTAATAAATTATAGCAGGTTGTAAACTGGCCGGTTGCTACAATGGCTGCTTTACTGTTATCCTTTCGCTGATATTTATCGAACCATAACGTGGTAGCCATTATCCGGGCTTTTTCAGCAATACCGATAAGCGCGGCAGAAGGTGGTGTCACCTTATCAAGTTGCTGTTCGGCTGCCTCATCTGCCGGGTTACCGGTTTTTCCGGCCCCGGGTTTTTGCTTAACCAGGCTCAGGTCATAGATGGCGTTACTGACCACCAGGAAATGCGTAGCCGGGTCGGCATAGAGCTGGCTGTAATAGTGTGCCCTGATCTGTTTGAGGTAAATATCTGAGGTGATCATCAGCACCGATTTTAAGCGGGCGGTAAGCATCTGGGTCAATGCGCTCAGGCGGAGTTTTAAAAAGTATCCGGCGTAGCTTAACAACATCAGGCTCCAGGTAGAACGTTCCCTGTTGGCCTGGATGCGGGTTGTCAGGAGTTTAACCTGGATTGCCAGCCAGGCAACCAGGGCCAGTAATGAAGGGATAAAAAGCAAGTACATCTGCTGGTGCCAGCCTGTAAACAGGGACACCAGGATCATTAAAGGAAACAGCAAGCCAAGGATGAATAGCGACCATGTGATGCCGTTAACGGTTGCTTTACCTGCGAAGCTCTTCTTTTCCAGTGGCAGGGTATAGCTGTCGATAAGGTAGCTTGTTACATCGGTGATCAGCAGCAGATCAAACGGTGGCCGCCCTTTTTCCTTGCGGCGCTGACTGGCCAGCTGGATGCTGTCAATAGCCTGGTTGTCGGCAATGCCGCCGTCCATTAGGCCAAAACGTTTAGGGTTAACTTTGAATTCTTTGTCCTCAAAAATATCGTCCGGTTTTTCGTCGGTGGTAAAAGGGTTGTTCTTAAAACTTATAGCTTCGTTCAGTTCTTCTGGTTTGAGCCCGGCGTGTGTAAAATCCTCGGGGAAGACCAGTGGCTCAAAGCCGCCTGGAAAACAGGAAGAACTGGCCAGGATATCCGACAGCTTTAAACGCCAAGCCGCATCAAGATCGTTAAAGTAAATATAACCGTTGCCAACCTTGCCATTGTTGAGTGTGGGGTGCTGGGATTGGAAGCGGAAACTTAGCCCATTGGCAAATTCGGTTGAATTAACGCAGATCTCTTCAAGATGAGTTCCGCTCAGGCCATCGGTATAGAGCTTAAAATATTGATTCGGGTAAAGCAATTCATCATAGGCCATGGAAAATGCATTGATCAGGTTCCTGCTTTTATCGGGCCGGGCCTGCCAGGCAGCATCGTGGCTCAGGATCTCAAATACTCTTTTGATAACCATTTCGCCGTCGATAGCATTGAGCAGCCGGTGATAGATTACTGAAAAGGAGTCGCCCCGGCATAAGCCTGCGCTATAGGCGATATTAGTAATGCTACCGCCAGATGTCGAGCTCATGAAGGTCACGTTTCGTAAAAGAGAGTGATCTTCATATGGTGTGTTGTTTAGATAGGATAAGGCACCAAGTGAGAATGCGGCGGCACGGTATCCCCCGCCAGACATGGCTAATGCGATATTTTTCATAGACGCTGGCTTAGGTGTTTTGTGTTGTTAATTTATTGAAAGTTAATGCATTGGTCTGTCTATTCAAAAGAATAAGTTATTTATTTTTCTGAATAGATAGAGTAGATACCACGCCATCGGTAGCAGAACGGTTCTTAATTTAAGATTTATGTAATTCGATTAATTGTGAGGCATTTGAAATAAATTCTGTCTAAATATTTAAATACGGGGTTGATCAAGCAGATAGAATTATTTTAACTCAATTTCCCTGGCATTTAATTGCAGATTTGGTTTTTTAAATTTTATTCTTGCATTTTGTGGTAAACAAGAACCCGCATTTATTAAACCGAAAAACATGAACAAAATTAAATTACTATGCCTTGGGTTAATTTCGCTTACCGGCAACGCGTTTGCCCAGGAAAAAGTTGTGCCTACCCCACATTGGCGGCCAGCGTATCATTTTACGCCACCAGCCAACTGGACCAACGATCCCAACGGGCTAATATTTTTAAACGGGGAGTTCAATTTATATTATCAGCATAATCCATTTGAAAATAAATGGGGGCATATGAGTTGGGGACATGCAACCAGTAAAGACCTGGTAACCTGGAAACACCTTCCTGTTGCTATCCCGGAGATTATTACCAAAGACACCACCACCTGGATCTATTCGGGTTCGGTGGTATTGGATAAAAACAATACCAGTGGATTCGGCATAAATGGCAAGCGGCCGCTGGTAGCCATTTTTACTGCCGATCAGCCTAAACAGAAAAAAGAATCGCAGTTTATTGCCTATAGTAACGATGGCGGTTTAAGCTATAAGCAATATGCACACAACCCGGTTATCGACCTGAATATGCGGGACTTTCGTGACCCTAACGTTTTCTGGTATCAGCCAACTCAGCAATGGATTATGACCGTATCAATGGTTGACGATCATAAGGTGCGGTTTTACGGCTCAAAAAACCTAAAGGAATGGAACAAGCTAAGCGACTTTGGCCCGGCCGGCTTTACGAAAAATGGCTGGGAATGCCCGTCGTTATTGCCATTGGTAGTTGACGGTAACCCGGCAAATATCAAATGGGCACTCTTTGTTTCGTCGGGAGGTGAGCATGGGCCGCTGATTCAATATTTTGTTGGCGATTTTGACGGTACAAGCTTCAAAAGTATTAATGATAGTAATCAGGTATTAAAAGTTGATTATGGCGATGCATTTTATGCCGCGATAGCCTGGCGTGACGCTCCACAAAATAAAAAGATCCTGTTAGGCTGGCTCCAAAATGGCAGACCGGAAACCTTTCCCTGGAAAGGGCAGATGTCCATTCCTCATGACCTGTCGCTAAAAACCACAGGTGAAGGGTTGGTGCTTAATCAATTGCCTTCCATATTCGTGACCAAATCGCTGAATAAATATGCCCGGGGAAAAGTTGTAGAAAAGAAGAACATTATTATCAACGGCTCTGGACTAAAGCTGCCGGGTAAGGGAAACGCTTATTGGATTGATGCCGAGTTTAATACCAGGAATGCAAAGAAGGTAGGGTTTAACGTAGCCGAAAAAACCGGGACGGATAAAAAAGTAATTGTGGGTTACGACGTGGAAAAGCAACAGCTTTTTGTGGATTGCACAGGTTCGGAAAAAGATAATAAGTCGCCGGAAAATTTGGTACAGACGGCTCCCATGAAAGCGGTAAACGGTATTGTTAAAGTGAAGGTTTTGCTTGACCGGTCATCACTGGAAGTGTTTGGCAACGATGGCGAAAAAGTGATCTCAACCATGATCTATCCTGATAAAGATGCTACAGGTTTGGCGGTGTTTTCGGAGGGAGAGGCAGTGGTGAAGAGTTTAAAGATGTGGGATTTGAGTGGGGGGAATTAGGGGTCGGGAGGCATGAATGTTTCCGGGAACAGCGGCTGATTGCATAACTCAGCATGAAGCCCACAAGCGAGGACGCTTGCAGTAGCGATGGGAAATAGGATGATAAAGAAGCGTCATTGCTGTAAGGTACGAAGCAATCCCAAACTCTACAGAGCGGACCTGCTAATCGAGGATTGCTTCGTACCCTATAACGATGTGATTGTAAGCTGTTGATTATTAATACTATTTTTTAAATATCGTCACGGTTTTTCCAGAGGGGGCCCTGGTGGTTACTCGCAATGACGCCGTTGTGTTTTGAATATTTTGCCTTTACGGCTTCACCACACTCTTCACATACTTATCCACACGCCCGTCTTTAATTATACCTTTCCAGTTTAAGCCGAAACCAAAATCATATTTATTGCCCTGCTCGTCAACATAGCATTTCATATCATGCGGCACATCTTCAAACTGGGCTTCAACGTTTTTCATATCAACCGGCATTTGCAGCGGTAACAATGCCGATGGTTCGGCTTTACCGGTTATGATATCAAGCGAAGCCTGGCCTTGTACGCCAAAATCAACAATGATGGCGCTGGCATCTTTTTCAAATTCGGCAAATACCATCGGGTTACTCACATTAACAGATACAATAACCGGCTTGCCTTTCATTTTTGCATAGGTATCTGTAACCATAGCCAAATCGGTAACATTAATAGCAGTGCTCGACTTGCCCTTGTATGTCCGGTTAGTGAATTTCTCCAGCGGATCACCGCCTGCTATACTGGTTGCACGGGCATCTGTAGCAGTGTACGCGCCATATTGAAGGTTAACCGGCACATAACCTGTCCCTCCGTTTTTAGCATCTGCGCTGTTGTAACCACCGCCGCTGTTGGGGCTGGCAATAAATACCAGGGCGTAATCAGCTTCATCGGGATTGTCGGTTACTTTAAAATACTTTTTAACGGTTTCCATATTTACAGGATATTCCAGCTTTTCGGGTGTTTCCATCCCTAAAAAATTCCTACCTGCAGGCGTAAATTTTTTAGGCACATACACGGTTTTGCCGCTTTGCAAAGGCAAAATGTTAGCCTTGTTTTTAAGCATCACTATCGATTTAAGCTGTGCCAGGTAACCCGCATCCATAAACTCAGGCTTACCCACAACTTGTTTGGAAACTTCGGGTTCCAGGTAAGGGTTTTCGAACAAACCTGTCCTGAAAATATTACGCAGCAACCTCACCGCCGACTGCTCAAACCTTGCCCGCATAAATGCCTCGCCATGCTCTTTTACGCCAATCTGGTAAGCTTCGGTAACCGGGGCTACCTCGTTATTACCTCCAAACTGATCAACACCGGCCATCAGCACTTTGTAATGACGCTGCGCAATAGAAAGCCCCTCCACACCCCATGATTTACCCGAAAGGAATGAATCAACCGTGGTTTCATCGCCGGTAACCAGCCAGTCGGTACAAACCACACCATCGTATTTGTATTTTTTTCGAAGCAGATCGTTAATGATGTAAGAGTTATAGTTATTAGCTACATTTTCATGGTTTTTGGTATCCTGGTTATAGGAGATGGTATAATAAGGCATCACTGCCGCAGCCATACCGGTTTTACCTTGCAGCTTAAATGCGCCCTCGGTAAAAGGGATCAGGTGTTGTTTAAAATTATTCCCCGGATAAACGGCGTACTTGCCATAAGCATAATGCGCATCGCGACCACCCTCACCGGCACCACCGCCCGGCCAGTGCTTAACCATAGCATTTACGCTGTTGTATCCCCATCCGTTCTTTATTTCCTTTTCAGCTTCAGAAGTCTGGAAACCATCAATATAAGCGCGGGCCATATCGGCAGCTAATTGCGGGTCTTCGCCAAAAGTACCGCTTACACGGGCCCAACGCGGATCTGTAGCAATATCAACCTGCGGCGAAAGCGCTGTCGAAATACCCAAAGCCCGGTATTCCTGCGCGGCTATATGGCCGAAGTTTTTCACCACTTCCGGATCAAAAGTAGCGGCAAGTCCAAGCGAACCAGGCCACATGGAAATAGCCCCTCCTGCCCCTGCATTATATTCAGCAGTTGCCACAGTGCCATGCCGCGGATCGGAGCTGTTATTATTGGGGATCCCTAAACCCAGTCCTTCAACAAAAGCCTGGGCGTTGTTATTCCATTGGGCAGCTATTTCGGGGCTTTGCACCGATGTTACCAGTACATGCCTTACATTATCCTTAGCCAAAAATTGTTTTTGCTGATCGGAAAGGTCGGAAGCTTTAGCTCCGCTTTCGGCAAATACCTTATTGTTATAAGTCCCTGCAAATGGACCACCCGCTGCCGCCGGGATAGGCTGGTGACGGCTATACAGCATCAAGCCCGCTATTTGCTCAACGCTCATTTTTGAAGCGAGGTCTTTAGCACGTTCATCAACCGACAGGCGCCAGTCTTCGTATTTATCCAGTTTGCCGTTCTTGTTCAGGTCTTTAAAAGCAAGCCCATCAACAGTTAATATTTTTACGCCGGATGAGGTAGAGTAACCTAAGTTTTGACCGCCGGTATTGGTAACAAAAGCAATATCGCCTGCCTTTCTTTCAGTCCATTTATTTTGCGCTATTACAGCAGTTGCGGGCAGCAGGGCCAGCAGGGTTATCAGTTTAATTGGTTTGGCCATGATCATTCATGATTCTGGTTAAAGAAAAAAGCCCCTGCAAAAAATATTGCAGAGGCCGGTTGGTTTTACTTTAGTTTTAGTTCGTTTATAGTTTGTTCGGGCACCAGCGCCTTGTTTACTTTTTCAACAGTGATATCTTTAGCGAGGCTAAAAGAAGCTGTTTCTTCAATTTTGCGCGATGATGAACCTATTTTCACTTTGTAATTGCCTTCATCAGCTATCCAGGCCTGCCTGTCGGTATAAAACGAAGCCAGATCTGCTGCTTTGATAGTAAAGGTTAATGTTTGCGATTGACCGGGGGCCAGCAACTTGGTTTTGCCGAAAGCTTTCAATTCATCCTCGGGTTTATCTAGGTCTTTTTTAGGAGCCGCCAAATATAACTGCACCACTTCTTTACCTGCAACATCGCCGGTATTTTTAACAGTCACAGTAGCGGTGATCACGTTTTTGAAAGCTTTTGAGCTTAATTTCAAATCACTGAACTTAAAGTTGGTGTATGACAAGCCGTAACCAAACTCATACGCCGGGGTGATTTTAGCGGCATCATAATAACGATACCCCACATAAATACCCTCCTCATAAATAACCTGTGTTGGTTTACCTTCTGGCGTGCCGGGGAAATTACCTGCCGATGGCACATCTTTATAGTCGGCAGGGAATGTGGTTGCCAGTTTACCCGATGGGTTTACTTTACCGCTCAGCACATCGGCAATAGCATTACCCGCCTCCAAACCCGGCTGCCAGGCTAATAAAATACCGTCAACCTTGTCGCGCCAGGCGGTAACATCAACCACACCACCGATGTTAAGCACAACAATTACTTTTTTGCCTTTTGCATGAAAAGCATTGGCAACACCGCTGATCAGTCCTTTTTCTGCATCGTTCAAATAGTAATCGCTTTCCAGCTTACGGTCGGCACCTTCACCTGCGTTACGGCCTATGGTGATCAGTGCTTCATCGGCACCATTGGCCTCTTCGGCTACGATAGCGTTTACATCCATTTCGGGTATTGGAGCAGGATGATCAAAAAAGTTTTTAGGCTTTGGCTGTTTAGCCTTCATATCAACCAGGTAGGCCTTATAATTATTGGAAAGCGTTTCCTGTAATTTAAAGTTGGCATTAGCCAGGCCCTGCATCAGCGAAATAGTGTAAGCCTTGTTCACATCGCCGCTACCAGTACCGCCTGCAATAATATCATATGAAGTATTACCAAATACAGCGATCCTTTTACCTGCGCCAAACGGCAGCGCATGGTCGTCATTTTTCAGAAGTACCATACCTTGTGCAGCAGCTTCGCGAGCCACAGCCGCGTGACCGGCTAAATCAGGCGCATCAGAGTATTTATATTTTTTAAATGTAGGCGATTGAATGATTACATTAAGGATACGTTCCACATTGGCATCAAGCTGCTGGGCACTGAGCTTACCGCTTTTTACAGCAGCTACTATATCTTCAGACTGGGTTGGGTTACCCGGCATCAGCAAATCGTTGCCGGCCTTCATCTGTGCTACGGCATCTTTACCACCAAACCAATCGGTCATGACAAAACCTTTAAAGCCCCATTCTTTTTTAAGAATGGTAGTAAGCAGGTCGCGCCTTTCGGATGTAAAAGTGCCGTTGAGTTTATTGTATGACGACATCACCGTCCATGGCTGTGCTTTTTTAACCGCTATCTCAAAACCGCGCAGGTACAACTCACGCATGGCACGTTCGCTTACAATAGTGTTGATGGAGTTACGGTTGGTTTCCTGGTTGTTAGCCGCATAATGCTTAATGGAAGTGCCCACCCCGTTTGATTCGATACCGTTAACAATGGCCGCTGTCATGCTGCCTGCCACCAACGGATCTTCCGAATAATACTCAAAATTACGGCCGCCCAATGGGTTACGGTGAATGTTGAGGCCCGGCGCGAGCAAAATATCCACACCGTATTCACGTACTTCGTTACCAAAGGCAACGCCTACTTTATTTACAAGCTGCGTATCCCAGGTTGAGGCCAGTAAAGTGGCAACCGGGAATGCCGTAGCATAATAAGTTTTTGATTTATCGCCATTGCGGATAGGCTCGATCCTTAAACCGGCAGGCCCATCAGATACCGTGATTGAAGGGATCCCTAAACGGGCAATAGCATGTGTGCGACCGGCTGCTCCGGGCACTTTTTCGGGAATATTATAAGCATCCGGGTCAGATGGCGGCAATTTAAAACCTCCGATATCAATAGGTTCATTTTTTTTATCCTTTGAAGGCGGCGGTACGCCCGGCATTTTAAAACCCATCCCCACAACCAGCTTCGATTTTTCTTCGAGTGTCATGGCGGCAACAATCTGTTTTACGTTTGTTGCACTTAGCTGCGGCGCGGAATTTTTGCTTTGAGCATGTGTTACCTGATGGATGCCACCGGCTAATAAAACGCATGCTAAAGCAACGTGTAGTTTGTAGCTCATTCTCATGTTTAAAAATTAAATAGGTTAAAGGGTACTAATTGGCGGTACAATAACAGCAAAATCAAACTCTTTGTGTCATTATTACACAATAGTAAAAATTAAGTTTTACAATAGCAAGTTTTATCGATGAAAGGATAAAGAATATGGGTGGGCAGGTGAAACGGGGCTATGGAATTACCTCCTCCCTTCAGTTTGGGGTTTTGCCAGTTGTGGGTTTCTCCACCGCGTCATTGCGAGGTACGAAGCAATCCCCTACTTACAGAGCGGCTATGCAAATCTCCTTGTAGAGTTCGCGATTGCTTCGTACCTCGCAATGACGATTTATAATATTCTCACTACATACTCGCGCCAGTTGTAGGGTAAGGGTATTGATTTCTCGCAAAGGCGTTAAGATGCAAAGGTTTTTCTTAGCGCCTTTGCGGCTTTGCGAGCTTATATTAAGTGCAGGCATTCAATCAGCTATCATCCGCAATGCAAATACTTACTTAGGCCAGCACCTCCTCCAGCACATCGGCCGATTTGATATTTCCAAAACCTTCAATGTGCATGGCATAATATTCCAGCAGCTTTTGTACCAGGTAGCGGCGTTCATCATTACTCAGCTTTAGCAGCTGCATGTCTTCAAAGCCGGTTTGCAATACTAATCCGAAATTTTGGGTATGCGGGGGCGAGAGATAAGAAACACTTTCGGGCTTGAACCGGGTAAATTGCCCGTTTTTAATGTCGAAGTAATCGGCATTACCGGCCATGTAGCGGTCGGGGTAAAAACCGAGGTAACGGGTAAGCCGGGTTAAAAATATCAGGTGAAAGTTGGCCACGCTTTCTGTTTGATGATCGAGCCATTCAATAGCGCTGAAAACAAAATCGAACAGGTTTTCATCCGGCGACTGTTGCTTTATGGCTTTATACAACACCTCGTTCAAAAATATCGCTATGCAGCTTTTGATCACATCATAAGGAATGCTGAGCAGTACCGGTGCATTTTTCAGTTCAGAAATGCGCTGCACACCACCGGTATTTTTGTGGTAAACCACTAGGTCTAACAGGTGCAGCGGCTGCAGCATATTCCGCCCTATTTTTGCTTTTGGCTTTTTAGCTCCGTTGATGATGTAAGATTGCAATCCAAACTTTTCGGTAAAGATTTGAACGATCACGCTGCTTTCGCCGTAATCGGTAGCCCGGAATATGATGCCACGGGTTTTATGCAGCATGCCTTACCAATAAAATGATCTTCGGCAAAAAAATGACGATCCCCGTTATCAGCGCAAATAGCGCAGCTACAACAACGGCCCCGGCAGCTACATCTTTTACGTGACCAGCCTTTTCGTTATAAGTAGGCGAAACCAGATCGGTGAGTGTTTCGAGAGAAGTATTGAGTAATTCAGTAATAAGCACCACGGCAATGCAAGCCATAAGCCAAAACCACTCGGCAGTTGCAAGCTGGAAAAAGACGCCCAATGCAACAGCTATCGTACCGGCCACTAAATGAAACCTGAAGTTAGGCTGGGTTTTGGCAGCATACCCCAAACCCTTAAACGCGAAACCAAAACTGCGTACCAACCTTTTCATGCTCAAAAATACAAAGTTTAAGCGCAAATAAGGAGAGACGTTATACTGCGATATTGTTGTTATCCTCACCTAAGCCATTGTTGATGTTGTCATCACAGGTATTCGGAAGATTTACAATTCCCTCCCTTGGGAGGGGTGCGTTGGGATGTGCATTGGCAGGGAGGGGGCTATGCGCCATAAAAGCAGGTAAGTCTGTTGTCGAAACCCCTCCCTACACCCTCCCAGGGGAGGGAATCGCACAATCTCGAACTTTTTTATTTTCTTCCGAATACCCGTGATGACAACACCAGCAACAGCATAGCACAAGTGTTCAACTTTTTAAAAACGGGTGTTCAGCCTTTTGTTTTTCAAAAAACATAAGAAGCTGATTATCAGTACCAACTTGTTCATATCCCCAAAAACGCCCAATCTCACAAAATGTAACACCCTAATTATCAGTGCTGTTTATTTTAAAAACAAGTACAAGTGTTCACACCTAAAAAGTTGAACGCTAAACACTGTATACAAATCTGTTAACTACAACATAACGCAATCCCAATTAACTATTTGTCACATTATCACTATCATTAATAGGCAGATAGCGCAATTTTCGTAGTTTTGCGCCTCCTCTTACTATATCAATAACTAATGTTCTGGAAACATATAGCTTCTGCAATTCTTAAAAACAGGCTGATAATTTTTATTTGCGTTTTGGCACTGAGCGCCTTTATGGGATATGAAGCGTCGAAGGTAAAAATCACCTTCAACGGCGGTAAAGTTCTCCCTGTTACCGACTCGGCTTTTATCCGGTACGCTGAATTTAAGAAAACGTTTGGGCAGGACGCTTCATCAATGGTTATCGGTATCAAGTCGCCGGAGATATTCAATAATAAAGATGTTTTTAATGACTGGTACCAGATTGGCGAAGAGTTAAAAAAAGTAAAAGGGATCAAAGCTGTGATCTCAGCCGCCAATATCTACAACCTGCAAAAGGATACCCTGCAACATAAATTTGTACTGAAACCTTTGGTTACCGGTCCGCTGCAAACAAAAGCAGCTGTCGACAGTGTAAAACAACAGCTTGCTTCCATGCCATTTTATAAAGGATTAGTTGTAAGTGAAGATGGGCAAAGTACCTTAATGGCTATCACTTTTGATGACAAGATCATCAACACGCCTTTTCGCGTGCCCATCATTAAAAAAATTGATCAGCTTGGGGATGCCTTTGAAAAGAAACACAATATTAAAGTACACTACTCCGGCCTGCCCCTGATCCGTACTGTAGTTGGCGATCTGGTAGCTCACGAGTTTTCATTGTTCCTGAGTCTTTCGGTGATCATTACCGGTCTTATCCTTCTGCTGTTTTTCCGGTCGGTATTTCCCGTTATATTCCCGGTAATCATTGTGATAATGGGCGTGATATTTAGCTTAGGTGTGCTGCAGCTGATGCATTATGAAATGACCATTCTTACAGGCATCATTCCCCCGCTTATTGTGGTGATCGGCATCCCTAACTGTGTATTCATCCTCAATAAATATTTCCATGAGTACGGCATCAGCGGTAACAAAATGGCCGCTTTAGAAGTTGCTGTGGAGCGTGCCGGAATTACCACGTTTATAGCAAACATTACTACCGCCATAGGTTTTGGTGTATTATGCTTTACCAACAGCGAATTACTTACCCAGTTTGGCCTGGTAGCCTCAATAGGCATTTTGGGCACTTTTGCGCTAAGCCTGATCCTGGTACCCATCATTTTCAGTTTCCTGCCTGCACCAAGGGCAAGCCAAACAGGCATTAAAGACAGCAAACTGATGGACGGATTGTTAGCGCTGTTAGATAAGCTTGTGCACACCAAACGCAAAGTTATTTATATCACCACCGTGGTATTGATCATCATTGCGGGTTTTGGCATGGCTAAAATGAACATTAACGGTTATGTGGTTGATGACCTTCCGCAAAGCAATAATACCCTGCACGATCTTAAATTTTTCGAATCGAATTTCAAGGGGGTTTTGCCATTAGAAGTTAGTATCGACACCAAACGCAAAAACGGGGTAATGAATTTAGCCACCATTCGCAAGGTGGAGAAGCTGGAAAAACTGATCTCCTCCTATCCAGAATTTAGCCGTTCGGTATCGTTGATCCAGGTGCTAAAATTCAGTACACAGGCATTTTACGGTGGCAATCCGGAATACTATCGCCTGCCCGACGGACTGGAGCAAAACTTTATCCTTAACTATGCCGGTAACTCGGGCAAAGGAACAAGCGGTTTGTTAAAAACCTATCTCGACAGCACCCATCGCGTTACCCGTGTTACTTTTGAAATGGTTGATGCCGGGTCAAAAAAGATGAATACCGTACTGGCCCAATTACAGCCACGCATCGATTCCATCTTCAATCCGAAGAAATTCCATGTTGAACTTACCGGCTCAAGCATCATATTTATAAAAGGCACCAACTACCTGTTAAAAAACCTTTATGAAAGCCTGGCCTGGGCTATAGCACTCATAGCAGGCGTAATGTGGATCCTGTTTCGCGGCATAAAAATGATAGCCATATCGCTGGTACCCAACCTTGTTCCGCTGATTATTACGGCCGGTATTATGGGTTTTTTTGGTATCCCGCTTAAACCCTCAACCATATTGATATTCAGTATAGCCATGGGCATCTCATCCGACCAGACCATTTATTTTATTACCCGCTACCGCCACGAGTTACGGCACAGCAAAAAAAGCATCTCACAAATAGTTTCAGATACCATCCGCGAAACCGGGGTAAGCATGATTTTTATTGCTACGGTCTTGTTTTTCGGCTTCGGCATCTTCGCGGTGTCAAAATTTGGCGGTACGGTTGCTTTGGGCATCCTGTTATCCATCACCTTACTGGTCGCCATGATCAGCAACCTTACTTTGCTACCGGCGTTCTTGCTTTCACTTGAAGGCGGCGTTGACCGTAAAAAGATCAAAGGACCGGATATTGATGAAGCATGAAAAAGCTAAAAGCGGAAGGCTAAAGGCTGAAAGCTTTCGCAGCATTTTTGAACTTTAACTAAGGGGTTATACTACTGCTTACCTTTATCTTCCCGGTTTTAAAACCGATATTCCCGTTTCCGTCTGTGCCTTCTATAATAAAAGTATAGGTTGAAGGTTTATCTGCAACATAAAAACCAACACCGGCCTTACCGTCGGCACCGCTATTAACATTAGGCGTCCAATAAATAGTTGAGCGCACATCGGGCTGGTATTTGCTTTTGTCATTTACAGCGTACCGGGGGCTGTAAAATTTGGATGGAAAGCTAAGGACTAAAGGCTTATATAAATAACTGCCAGGTGTATTACGTATGACGGGGCCATGACCGCCCCGGGTAGTTATTTCCATAAAAGTAAAATCCGCAACATTAGTATTCATCATCCATTCCGATGGGACATAGCGTCTATAATATTCGTTATTATATTTTGAGGTAGTATTGATCTCGATACCTTTAATATCTTCGGCGCTATTTGACTCCAGGTAATTCTTTAAAGTAATAAAATCAGGGTCATCGTTATAGTTGCTTTTCATTATAGCACCAAAAGGGATCCCATCCACCACAAAGCAAATAGGCTTGTTATCTACAAAATACCATGCAAAAAAATTGTTTGGTGGCAATCGCCATTGCCCAAATTGAATTTCGCTCAGAGTTTTGCCTTGCACCGCAAAACGCAATGGAAATTGTTTTATAATAGAACCTTCCCTAAAGCTTTTTACTTTTTCCTGCAAAAACCGCAACCAGCTTTTCTTTTCGGCTTTCAATAGGTCCGCTTCGTCAAAAACGTAATCGGCATTTCCTGCTCCATTCAGATTTTTTGAGTCTTTAACAATTTTTTTTGCAGTGATTTTTACTTCTTTCAGGGCCCGGGTACCGGCAGGCAGATCGAGCGCCAGGTTTTGACGCACCCGGTTATTCTTTATGCTATTGAGTAAGGTGCTATCGCTGCTCACATACCATGGTGTTACGGGATTGCCGGCGGATACCGTAAATACCGGCGGGGGTGCATCATCCATTACAATGCCTACATTAAAGTTCTTAGCAGTTTTAAGTACATAGGCAGGTGTATCTGTAAATGGGAGATTATGAAATATAAAGCGGCCATCCTTACCGGTAAGTGTATCAGTAACCATTAACGGCGATTTAGAAAACAGCTGTACCTTTGTTTTCTTTACCGGGCTGTTAAAAACATTAAGTACCCGGCCTTTAATAGCCACTTCGGTTTCGGCAGCATAAACTGGCCGGCCTTTTTCATCTGGCCAGCCATAACTTACCCATCCCTGTGTAAGCAACAGGTTATTGAGTGCCTCCTTGCTTGCAGCATCGTTAGTATTCAGATAATAATTGGGTTCTTCCACATAGCCCTTCAGTTCGGAAGTAAGCAATATCCGGGTAATGATATTTTCGTTATTGAGGCTATCAGGATGTACCAGCGCATCATCAGTAACGGCCAGCGAAAAATTTCCGGCCACAGGATTACCCAAAGCATCGTTTATATTCAAGCGCAATGCAATGCTGTCACGTGGATTATAGATTGCTTTATCAGTATTGATATTTAAGTGCAGGTCATCATGCCGGTTAATAAAAATCAGTCGTTCATTCAAGGGCCTGTTCTTCATATCAAGCAGCACAAAATGCGTAATGCCCGAAGGAAAAAGCCGTTTACTGATCTTTTGGCTAATGGACGCGCCATTTTTAAAGTTAACCATGGCCCCATAACAAATAATTTCACGGGCTTTACCAATAAGAAAATAACTCTCGCCGGATCGGGCTATTTTATCTGTTGCTCCCAGCAATACCCTTACCGAATCTTCGGCAGCGGCATTGATCACATTTAAAAATATGCCTTCGCTTTTTATATCCGGCAATGGATAATCGCGGGTAGCACCGCCCGGTAGGGTTACCTTAGCGGTATAACTTTCGCCTTTATTAACCACCGGCAGGTTAAAACTCCCCATACCTAAATGCTGTGTTGTAAAATTAGCCACCACCTGTTTTTCGCGATCAAGCACCACGCCCGAAACGTTGATGCCTTTACCATCCAAACCTATCGCTTTAAAACCTATATGAGCCGGCAAGTCAGCAATCAGCTCGCCGCCCTCGGCCATAAATTGCACATCGGCATCCTGTGGTCGGTTAAAGTTAAGCGGGATGTTTACCCTGTTACCCCCGGCATCACTGGCAATAATGTGGATATCCCCAGGTTTGCCGGGCAGCTTAAAAGTAATATCTATCAGTCCCTTTTCATCGGTTTGAATGGTTTGTCGGTACAACCGCCTTCGGCCTTTCATTACCATTAACTGAACAGGCTTACCTGCAACAGCGGTTTTATACACATCCGTCAACAATAGTTTAACGTGGGCTTGTTCCTTACCATCTGTCATTATACTTGAGCTGGTATAGTTAGCCAACCAGTTGCTGCCTGCATCGTCGGCAATGGTGAATTGTTTACGAAAAAAGCAATCCTGGTTAAAATTTTGGAGCCATTGGGTATAAGCGACAAGTGTATAAGTACCGGCAGGAAGGTCCTTCAGGCTGATGTTGCCCCAGCTCAGCCCGTTTTCAACCGGCAGGCGCTGTCGTTTTACCACCACATTGCTATCGGTAACAATGCTCAGGTACATTAGTGCACTTTTAGCCGATAAGCCGAGTGTGGGAGCGTTAAAAAGGTAAGCTTTATACCACAGCGTATCGCCGGGGGTGTAGATACTTTTATCTAATTGCAGATAGATCTTTTCAGCAGGGGTTTGACGGGTAACGCTATCCAGCACTGATTTCATTTCAAGCAGGCGCGAAGCAGGAGCTTTTTCCTGCGCTTGGCACTGCATGCTAAAAAATAAAACAGGAGCTAAAATGAGCAGGCTGATCACTGAGCCGCGCATTCTTTTCGCTATATAAACAAATACCGGTTTAGTAAAGCCGTTGCTTTTCAATAGGAAAGTATTTAGGTTTATAATTGGGTGATATAAAGTTAATTATTATTAACAAAAAATAAAAGATTGTACATTTATATTATGTCGCAGGAACAGGTTACCGATCTGCTTTTCTTTTTGAAAATGTTCCCTCCGCAAGTGCGGGAGCGTGCTTTGTGGCTGCGCGATTTTATATGGGATTTGTATCCGCAAGCAAATGAGCTTATTTATGATAATTACAATGCTTTGGCCGCGGGCTGGTCGCCTACCGAAAAAATGATCCATATCTTTTGCTCCTTTGCCTTGTACCGGGGAGGTAATTACAATACCCATTTCGGCTTTTTACTGGGGTTCCGAACTTTCCGATCCGCACAAAATACTTATTGGCGAAGGCAAGCAGTACCGCTATTTGCTGGTGAACGATATCGAAGCATTTCCGCGACAAGAAGTGAAGAAGCTGGTTGACGAGGCCTGGCAAAACTCACTGGCAAAGGTTAAAGACCCTAAACAACTAACCCAGGGAAAAACCATTGTGAAAATGGTATCGGATAACAAACGCGAAAAAAACTGAAAGCTCCTAAAAAGTAAGTTTCCGGGATATAAAACCCCCATTTTATTTTACAGGATAAAATATTTACTTTAAGCCTGTAAACTTACGCCTTAATGAAAAAGATCATATTGCTGATTTTGTGCTGCTGCATAAGCCTTTATGCCGGCGCTCAATCAGCCCATTTATATTTCGACCGCTTTGATATTAAAAAAGGCCTGCCCGAATCAAACGTGGGTTCCCTTATTGAAGACAGCCAGGGGTATATGTGGTTCTCTACGCAGAACGGACTGGTACGTTATGACGGTTACCGCTACAAGATATATAAACTTGGTTCTCCAAAATTCAACAAGCAGGTATCAACACTGGTACTTAATGTAATTGAAGATCATAACAAAACCTTGTGGGTAACTACCCTTGCCAACGGAATTTTCAGGTACAACCGCGAAACTGATTCCTTTACACAATACCCCTATCCCGCAAGCATAACCTATGGACAGCTGATTGTGGGTACTATAGATAACGAGGGGAATTTGTGGGGGCGTTTTGATGCAGCAAACAGCGGTCAAAATATTATGAAGTTTGAGCCGGGCACAGGGCGATATCAACTTTTTGGCAACCGGCAAAAGGGCATCTATCATATCAGGGCAACCGTTTATTATAATCCCGTTAAAACTGTCAATGGCAGTATCTGGTTTAGCTCAAATAATGGCATATACCACTACAACGGCGCAGGAAAAGGTTTTAGTGAATACCTCACATCAAATGATACCGCCAAAATGCGGGCAGCTAACCCAATTTATGAAGCCCCGTCCGAACCAGGTATACTTTATATGAATACTTTTCATGGGCATGACGAAGCCCTGAAATTTGCCCGTTATGACATTAGCACCGGCAAGCTTAAAGAATATGGCCAGGCTAATGCAAAAGACAGCCTGTTGAGCGCAGGTATTTATAGCTTTTACGAAGATAAACGTAAACACCTGTGGATTGGCACCAATAAAGGCCTTTCAAAGTTCGACAGGCAAACTCGTACATTCAGCAACTACATACCTGTTGATACCATAAGCTCTGCTAACAAAAATCAGTTTATCAGCTTCGGGGAAACGCAGGATGGTAAACTCTGGATCTCATCGTCGGCTGGGCTGGTTTACTTTGATCCCGCAACGTCGGCTTTTAAACGTTACCTCACCGATCCGGAAGATCAGGGCGCCTTGCCGAGCCTGGGCATAGGAGGTAAAACAATTGACCATACCAATACGCTTTGGCTTGGGTTTGGGAATGCAGGTGTAGCACGTGTAAACAAGCTAAAAAGCGCCTTTACCTTATTTAAAGGTAACCCTGCAAAAACCGGCACTTATCCCGGCAAGTTGGTAGCTATTAAAACATGGCCCAATGGCGATGCCTGGTTAACCACCCGGCAAGGCATATATAAAGGCAACATCATTGCTAACCAGTATAAAAAGGTATATAACGCGGCCCCTAATGAAGGCTATTTTCCGGGCTTTTGTTACGGACAAAACAACACACTGTATGTGGCAACTGAAAGCGGCTTGCTGGTGTACAATACCATCACCGGAAAAAAAGAAAAGTACAGTAACATCCCCGGCGATAGTACTTCCCTTACAAGCAATTTTATACATACGTTGTTTCAGGATCATACCGGGATACTATGGATAGCTGTAGATGTTGATGCCGGGATATGCTCTTTTAACCCGGTAACCAAAAAGTTTACCCGTTACCCCTACCGGGGCACTTATGAAAAAATCACTTCAAAAAATAAATATGCACTTGATGACAGCCGCGCTATTACCTTTTATGAAGATCATGAAAATACCCTTTGGATAGGTACCAATTTTGGCGGCCTTAACCGTTTCGACAGGAAAACAGGACGCTTCATATCCTATTTTAATAATGACATACGAAAAGCCATTTGTGTAGATAATATTTTTGAAGATAAAACCGGCAGGCTTTGGGTGGGTACCTACCTTAATGGCCTATTTGAATTTGACCGCAAAAAGGAAGTTTATGTAAGGCATTTTAATGAAGATTCCGGCTTAATATTTAATTCGGTAATGGGCATTAATCAAGACAATGATGGTCGCCTGTGGGTGATAACCGAGCGGGGTTTTACCCGGATTGATCCCCGCACCATGAAGCTGAAAAATTTTTACATGGACGATATTTTGCCGGGCAAGGATCTTTTCAGGGGCATTGATAACGTCAACAAGCTTGCAGATGGCAGGATGCTTTTTCCGTTAAGCAATGGCATTGCTGTTTTTAACCCCGAAGATTTAAATGACAGCCCCTACCTGCCCATTGTACATATTGAAGATGTTATCTATAGTAATCCTGCGGCAAGTGAAAAGGTATTTAACAAAACATTAGCATATGGCCACAAAACGCTCGAACTGCCCTACGATCAAAACCGGGTGCAGATCGATTATATTGGTCTGCAATACGATAATCCGGAACAAAATGTGTATGCCTACAAACTGGAAGGCTTTGACAAAAACTGGGTGAACGCCGGGACTGATCGCTGGGTGACATATAATAACCTTTCGTCCGGTACATATGTATTTCGCGTAAAAGCGGCAAACAGCTCGGGTAAATGGAACAACACCGGCGACAGCATAACTATCATTATCGCTACAGCCTGGTATTTGCGCTGGTGGGCCTGGTTAATATATGTAATACTGTTTACTTCGGCCGTTTACGCCTTTATTGCCTATCGTTCGCAGCATCTTAAACGTGAAAACCAGTTGCTTGAAGAAAAGGTAAAACAACGCACCAGCGACCTGAGCGTGGCCAATAAGGAACTGAGCGAACAACAGGAAGAGATCATTACCCAACGCGACAGGCTATCTGAAGCTGTTGATAACCTCAAAACAACTCAGCAGCAACTGATCCAGGCCGAAAAACTGGCTTCATTAGGCGAACTTACCGCAGGCATAGCCCACGAGATCCAGAACCCGCTTAATTTTGTAAACAATTTTTCGGAGGTGAGTATTGAGCTGATAGAAGAAATGGAAACCGAGTTAATCAATGGTGACGCGGAAGAAGCTAAAGCCATTGCCGCAGATGTAAAGCTCAACCTCGAGAAGATCCACCATCACGGTAAGCGCGCCGATGGTATCGTGAAAAACATGCTCCAACACTCAAGTGCGGGCACCGGCAGTAAAGAACCTGTAAATATCAATAACCTCACCGGCGAGTATTTCAAGCTGGCCTACAACGGACTCCGCGCTAAGGACAAGACTTTTAACGCTGCGCTGGTTACTAATTTTGACAATAACCTCACACCAATCAATATAGTACAGCAGGATATTGGCCGTGTGCTGCTTAACCTGTTTAACAACGCTTTTTATGCGGTGCATCAAAAGCAAAAAACAGCAGGTGAAACTTATAAACCGGAGGTTACAGTCACAACAGCCACCCAGCCACCTAAAGGGGGAGCTACCTCGGTAATCATAACAGTTCGCGATAACGGCATGGGGATTCCTGACAGTATTAAGGAAAAGGTCATGCAGCCATTTTTCACCACCAAACCAACGGGACAGGGAACAGGCTTAGGGCTGTCACTCAGTTATGATATTCTGGTGAAAGGACACGGCGGCAAAATTGATATTGACAGCAAAGAGGGAGAGTATACTGTGTTTACGGTTACTTTGCCGGTGGGGTAAGGTTGGCATTGAGCGAAGGCCAGTCAGTCTGAGCCTGTCGAAGACTCGCGCGCATAGGTCTGCCTGATATACTTCGACAGGCGCTACTCATGACACAATAATTTAAGCAGGTATAAATTCTCTATTCAATTCAAAGGAAAGTTTTTCTAATCGCCCTTGTTTATACTCTTTAATGTTATTTAATAGGCATGATGCCCTTTCTTCACGAAGTCGTCACCTTTAACAATTAAAGGTCGGTATTGAGTGGCGGTTTCCCATCTATCGCCTTTATAGTTAAAGGCCTCACCCCTTTTCTTCCTCTTAACCTATTTGCAAATGAACGCAGGCCAATATCGTTACTATTCAATAATCCGTGAGCTATCTGTTTGAATATTTCAGCTTCGGAATTTGCCGAATTTAAACACTCAGCCTGGCAAGGGTTTTCAACTTATCACAGGTAAAAGTAACGCCACTCACTATTGCCCGACACGACAATCCGCTCGAAATTCAAAGAATTTAACCTTTGGGAAAATTACACCTCCTTTCCTGGAATGTTTTTGCACACTTCATCCCCAAGACACATTTGAGAAGTGCCTTTCAACGCTTTACGGTATGTTTTTCCAATTGGCATCCGGTTTGAATTAAAGTTAATACCCTTACTAAAAAGGGATGTTTTCATAGGTAGATGTAGGGCCGGATCAACTGCGAGAGTTGTCCGGCCTTTTATTTTTATATCGAATTACCTGAAAATTAAAATTTATACCGACAAAATTAACCATTGGGAAATAAATTCCCGGTTATGGGTGTCATTTCTACATATTGAGAATCTACTTGACTTAAAAAACTGCCAATTAGGCAATTAAACACCTTTTTTGAAATTGGCACTCCGTTTGAATATAGCTTATTACCCTTCTCAAAGGGTTGTTTTTCATAGGTAGATGTAGGGTCGGAATAACTGCGAGAGTTGTCCGGCCTTTTTTATTTAGCTAAAATTTAATTCCAGATTTTCTCTTTGCTTTTTAATTAAGTATTACTGCTGACCAGTTGCTTATAATTCCCGATTGTGGGATTACTTTCCACATGAAAGTAATATAATAGTCTCAAAAAGGTTATTTGTAGTGCCTGAAAGGTGCTTTTGTGATTTGGCACCGGGTTTGGATAGGTATTAATGTACCCTTCTCATAGGGTTGTTTTCATAGGTAGATGTAGGGCCGAAAAATTGCGAGAGTTTTTCGGCCTTTTTTATTGCTCCCTGATTTTTTCTAACGCCTTTTAGCCATAAATAGAGCCGGAAGTTTTACTGAAAGTTAATTACTCTAATTAAGAGTGTATTAATTGTCAACTAATTACAATCCGCCATGTTGTTACAGGCGTATATCCATCTACAAAACAACTAATTATAGCATTAAAAAATCGAACTCTATGAAAACATCTGAACAAGAAAGCATAGGCGGAGCAAACATGGCCCGGAGGTCATTTTTACGTTATGCGGGGTTAGGCGTGGCATCAGCCGGCCTTTTAGCTACAGCAGCCTGCCACAAAGATCATAAGGTAATAGTTGGCGGGGGCATTGATATAGGCGCCAAAGGCGATCTTGCTATCCTCAATTATGCTTATGCACTGGAACAACTGGAAGCTGCATTTTATATCCAGGTAATTACTACGCCATATTCGGGCATGACAGCTAACGAAAAAGCGCTTTTCACCAGTATCCGCGATCATGAGGTACTTCACCGCGAGTTTTTCAAAGCTGCTTTGGGTGGTAACGCGATCCCTGCGCTTACTGTCGATTTCAGCACTATCGATTTTACCAAAAAATCTGCTGTGCTGGGTGCTGCCAAAGCATTTGAAGATACCGGCGTTAAAGCTTATGACGGTGCCGGTTACCTCATCCAGGACCCGGGTTATCTGACCATCGCAGGTAAAATTGTATCGGTTGAGGCAAGGCATGCGGCGCTGATCAGCAATATGCTGGTTGCAGGCTCATTTGCAGCTGATGACCAGGTTGACAGCAACGGCTTAAACAAATCAGCCACCATTGCCGAGGTATTGCCGATTGCAAACACCTACCTGAAAACCAAAGTGAGCGCAACCAATTACAGTTACACAGCTTAATCCCACATCGCCATGAATTTATTTAATATAATAGAAGAAATAGAAAAATTTGATCCGGAACTGAACGACAGGCTTAACCCGCGTCGTGCAGCCATCAAAAATATAACCAGCTTCGGTTCAAAGGTAGCTTTGGCTGCTGTGCCGTTTGCTATGGGCACTATGTTGAAAAGGGCATATGGTGCAGCAGCGGCCCCAACTGTTGTTGAAGTTTTAAATTACGCCTTAACACTTGAGTATCTTGAGTCATCATTTTATAATACAGGTGCTGCCTCTGCTGGTTTGATCCCCGCAGCGGGTGCTTCTTATATCAACACAGTAAAAGACGACGAGAACCAGCACGTAGCCTTCCTGAAAACTGCTATTACTGCTTCGGGCGGTACGCCGGTTACTTCGCCTAAGTTTGATTTTACTGCAGGCGGTGGTACAGGTAATGGTCCGTTTAAAGGATTGTTCAGCAACTATACCCTGTTTTTGAAAGTAGCATTGGCATTTGAAGATACAGGCGTGCGTGCCTATAAAGGTCAGGCCCCTAACTTGTTGGGCAATAAAGATATATTGACTGCCGCTTTATCTATCCACGCGGTTGAAGCCCGCCACGCATCGGCCATCCGCCAGCTATTAGGTGTTTCTCCATGGATCACCAGCACCGCTACTTTAGGTAACGATACAGGTGTACCGCAAGTTAACGGGAATTATGATGGGGAGCAAAATGTTACCCAGGGCCCGGTTAATGTTACCACATTGCCAAGTATTTCCGGCTCGACTACTTCGGTTGCTATCGCGACCGCTGCCTTTGATGAGCCTTTATCTATGGACCAGGTGTTAGCTTTATTAGTAGGTACTTTTATCTACACCTAAATAAAGTTGTTAATTGAGTTAAAAAAAAGACCGGTTGCTTATAGTGCCGGTCTTTTTTTATGCCTGAAAATTGAACTATTTGTTCAATGCCTGCTGGCCGAATTTAATTAAGTCGTTTGCCCGGATATAGCCTACAGTACCTGAAACAGGTTTGCCTTTGCTGGTAAATATGATCATGGTAGGATAAGCCTGCAGTCCCCATTGGGCAGCAAGGGCCGGGCCCTGGCCTTTTTCCATATCAATGGCTACATTCACAAAATTATCGTTATAAAAGTCGGCTACTTTATTGTTTTTGAAGGTAGTAGCTTTAAGCATTTTGCAGGGGCCGCACCAACTGGCATAGGCATCAACAAAAATGTATTTGTTTTGGCGGGCAGCCTGTTTCAATGCCTCGTTCCAGGAGTTTTCAATAAAATTGATTTGGGTTGATGATTTGCTTACAGTTTCCTGTGCTTTAACGGTAAAGCTAAAGACAATATTGAACAGGATAACAAAGCATGTAGTATGCAGGATTTTTTTCATTCTTAATTAAGGTGTTCGTAAAATAAAAACAGCACGTATATAATGCTTTATACGTGCTGTTTATTGTAGCAGTTGTAATTTTATTTACCTGTTTTCAGGGCGTCTCTCCCTTTGCTGCTGCTGACGTTGTTGCTCCTGCTGCTGCCTTTGGGCTTGTTGCTGTTGCTGACGTTGTTGCTCCTGCTGCTGCCTTTGAGCCTGTTGCTGTTGCTGACGTTGTTGCTCCTGCTGTTGCCTTTGGGCTTGTTGCTGTTGCTGACGTTGCTGCTCCTGTTGTTGTCTTTGGGCTTGTTGCTGTTGCTGACGTTGTTGCTCCTGCTGTTGCCTTTGGGCTTGTTGCTGTTGCTGACGTTGCTGCTCCTGTTGTTGTCTTTGGGCTTGTTGCTGTTGCTGACGTTGTTGTTCCTGCTGTTGCCTTTGGGCTTGCTGTTGTTGCTGACGTTGCTGATCCTGCTGTTGCCTTTGGGCCTGTTGCTGTTGCTGACGTTGCTGATCCTGCTGTTGCCTTTGGGCTTGCTGTTGTTGCTGACGTTGTTGATCCTGCTGTTGCCTTTGGGCTTGCTGCTGTTGCTGACGTTGCTGTGCTTGCTGCTGACGTTGTGCTTGCTGGTCAGGTTGGTTCTGAGGGTGCTGCTGTTGCTGTCTTTGAGCTTGCTGTTGCTGCTGGCGTTGTTGTTCCTGCTGCTGACGCTGTGCCTGCTGTTGTTGCGAGCGCTGGGTTTGATCTTTTTGATCTGACTGCTGCTGACGTTGGGCTTGCTGCTGTTGCTGACGTTGCTGTGCTTGTTGCTCACGCTGTGCCTGGTTATCGCCGGGCCTTGCATTGGGTTGATCGGAGCGGGCTCCGTTTGCAGGGTTTGGCCTTGCAGCCGGGCCTGCATGATTAACCTGTACTATTTTGTTATCAGGTTTTTCATTGCGGGCTACTTCCCGTAAACGGGCTGCATTGTTGCGGTTAATAGCCGCGTTGCCGCCCTGTCTGTTGGCTATGCCATCATTTGGGTTTTGCTGACGATAAGCCGCCGCATTTACTACCCTTGCCGGCCTTGCATCAGGCGCTCTCCTTATTTCAGGGCGATAGATATTCACGGTATTATTAACTACCCTGCCGCCGCCGTTTGGCCTGTTAACATTAGTAATGTTATAAACACGCACATTACGGTTGTTGGTAACCTGCCTTATCTCGTTGATCCTGGGGCCGGTTACATAAGTGCGGTTGTTATTAACATAAGTGTTGTTAATAATAGTTGTTTGGTGAATAATATTTACCACACGGGTTTGCGGTACATAATAGTTGTAAATGTTTGGTCTGTTAATATAAGCCTGTGGCGCGCAAACCCAATAATTATCGGGCACATTGTAACTATTGCCAAAAGATATATTGATGCTGATGCCCGGTTGTAAAGGAGCCCAGCCATAATAACCGCCTCCATGCCTCCAGCTTACCCATGCCGGTGCCCATTCGTGGCCCGGGATCCATTCCCAGCCATAGTAATCATCATAACGCCAGCGGCCGTAGTGGAATGGCGCCCAACCCCATTCGTAATCAGATACCCAGGTGTTACCATAGTCGGTTACAACCCAGTGGCCACGGGTTGCATATGGCCTGAAATTGTCTTCCGCGTCGGGAATCCACACGTTACCATATTGAGGGTCGTTAACCCAGGTGCCATAAGGTTCAAGTTCGTCGTAAAACTCCTGGTCGGATACGTAGCCTCCTTCCTGGGCTTTACTCATGTTTGGTGCGGCAAGCATTATCAAAAATGCTATTAAGCTGATGCCGCATATTTTATTGATGAATTTCATAATAATAGTGTTTAAAAAAAGCCTGTTATATCGTTGTTGCTAAATATATGACAGGCAGATGTATAAAACGTTTAAAGCAAAAATTGTTTTAACGTGTTTATTCAAACTCAGTCAGTGTAATTATGGGGATAAAATTTTATTGCTATCTTGTGTACTACGCTTAAAAATTAAATAATTTTGCTACCTGTTTTATAAACTACAACTATGAGCACCGTAAATATTCCACGCCTGGATCTGAATACCTATATAAACGGCAATGCCGACGAACGCAAGCAATTTTCGAACGATATCGGCAAAGCTTTTAACGAAACCGGCTTTGTTACCATTACTAACCACGGTTTAAGCAAAGAGCTGATAGATAAACTTTATGAACAGGTTAAAGCCCTGTTTGCCTTACCCGATGCTGTAAAACAGCAATATGAAATTCCGGGCTTGGCTGGTCAGCGTGGTTATACCGGTAAAGGCAAAGAAACTGCTAAAGGCTTTAAAACCCCCGACCTGAAAGAATTTTGGCAGATTGGCCAAACCGTAACGGATGATGATGCGCTGAAAGCCCAGTATCCGGATAACGTAACAGTTAACGAACTGACTGAATTTAACCCAACTACCATAGAAGTTTACAAAAAGCTGGAAGCAGCCGGTAAATATTTGCTGCGTGCCATCGCTGTTTACCTGGAACTGCCGGAAACCTATTTTGATGATAAAGTGCACAACGGAAACTCTATCCTGCGTAATCTGCACTACTTCCCGATACTGGATCCTGATTCGGTTCCTGATGACGCGGTACGTGCCGGTGCACATGAGGATATCAACCTGATCACCTTATTAATAGGCGCCAGTGCCGACGGGCTTGAACTGTTAACCCGCGATAACAGCTGGTTCCCGGTTAAGGCGTATGGCGAAGATCTGGTGGTTAACGTTGGTGATATGCTGCAGCGTTTAACCAACAATAAACTAAAATCCACAACTCATCGAGTAGTAAATCCTCCGCGCGAGCTGATGAAGTTCTCCCGTTTTTCGGTGCCGTTTTTCCTGCATCCCAAATCAAACATGGATCTTACCAGTCTTGATTCGTGCATTGATGACCAGCATCCTAAATTATACACTGATATTACTGCAGGCGAGTATTTGGATGAGCGTTTGAGAGAGATTGGTTTAAAGATGTAAAGCAAAACATGTTCATAACAACAAAAGCCCTTTCAGTTTTGAGAGGGCTTTTCTATAATATCTATCCCGACGATGCCCGAAGATAAACCCTGCTACCCATTTGATGAAGATTTTTGTATTTACCTTGAATATCATTTATCCAGGGTATTCAAAAACTTTGAGGATGATAAAATTAAATTTTTTTGGTGCGATGGGGTAGCAATGCCACTTGTTGAAGAGCAATTAACGGCTAAAAACGTAAATGAAACCCGTAAAATTATAACAAAATCCAGGATCGGTACGGATGGGCAAGGGGAATATGAGATGACTATAAATTTCGGCCCGAAAGCGCTTAGCAGGTACGCCCGGGGATTAGATTTGAAAGAATGTGTTCCGTCCGAAAATTCTTTGGATTGGATTAGGCTGGATATATATAAACAAAAAATTGAATTACGCCTGAAATAAGCCCTGGCCTAAACCATAACTAATTCATGATCTTTTGGTATATTGAGATGCTAAACCTTTAATCGCTAAATGATACAGCAACTAAAAAAAGAAGAACGACGGGCAGTGATTAACGGCCTTTTAGTTGTTATTGCGCTGCATATATGCTGGTCGTTGAGCTCAATGCTTTTGCATGGCTTACCAATACCCGAAAGGATGTTGATAACCCGCATCACATTTTGGATTTATTTTGGCATTGTTTATTGGTATGCTTCAAAAATTGAAAAGCAACCTGTTCTGTTGTGGAAAGAAGAACGGCATTCGTTTGGCTTTTATATAATATCTGTGATGGTTATACTGGTGATCATTGTTGCCGCAGCGTTTGCGCTATGGATACCTTTGAAACTATTGGGGTTTAAAACCAGCGCTTTAGCGCTTCAGTTTTCGCTCATGAGCGTACCGTTAAAAATTTTCACCCTGATCACCGCCGGTGTTGTGGAGGAAATAATTTTTAGAGGGTATATCCAAAGCCGGTTGCAACTTATTTTCACCAACCGGCATTTCCCGGTTTTTTTATCGGCAACTTGTTTTGCCTTAGTCCATACCGGGTACGGCACCCTTATTAATATGCTGGTGCCCTTTGCCATAGGGCTGGTTTTTGGATATCACTATTATAGGTACCGTAATATCAAAATTTTGATCATTTGTCATTTATTGATCGATATCAATGCGCTGTTTCATGCGGTTCCTAAACATTAAGATGTTTCAATCGGCCAGCACTGGCTTGCCATCAACGCTTTCACCGGCTGCCTGCCTTCTTTTATACAACACAAATAAGGCTGTTGCCAATACTCCGATAATGCCTTCTATACAAACGGCTTTACGCGGGCCAAGTTCATTGGCTAACCATCCGGCCATCAAACTACCTACAGGGATCATACCCTGGTAAGCCATAACATAATAACTGATGGCCCTTGCCCTCATGGCCGGGATTGCATGGGTTTGGATGTAGGTGTTAATGGCCGATGTTTGCGCCATCATCCCAACGCCGGTAAATACCATGAATGTTAAAGCAAAAGGCAGTTTGCCCGCATAAGCTACCATCAATACACTTGTGCCGAAGATAAGACTGGCGATAGACATGATCTTCACCAGGTTTTTATTGGTTTTGAGGTTGGCTAAATAAACCGCGCTGATCACCGAGCCTAAGCCGGCTGCGCTCTCAAACCAGCTGAAAGTTTTGGCATCGCCATTAAAAATATCTTTTGCAAAGATGGGCATCAGCGTATTAAAAGGAATAACGAACAAGCTGCTTGCGGTAAGCATCAGGATCATACTGCTCAGGTCGCTGTCGCCTGATACATATTTGAAACCTTCCTGTAGTTCTGTCCAGATGCTTTTTTCTGAACGGACAGGCACTATGGTGTCCAGTTTCATCATAAATAAACAGGCAAGCACCGGGATATAGCTCAAAAAGTTACCGAAGAAACAAACATCCTCGCCAAAAGCACTCAATACTATACCTGCAATGGCCGGGCCCGCAATACGGGCAAGATTGGTCATGGTTGAGTTTAGAGCGATTGCATTAGGCAGATCGGCCTTATCATCAACCATATCCACCATCAATGATTGGCGGCAGGTAACGTCAAAAGCATTTACAATGCCTTGCAACAGGCTTAAACCAATAATTGCGGGGATATTATAGATCTTGAAAAAGATCATAAAAGCAAAGGCTCCGGCCTGCAGCATGGATACCAGCTGTGTAATAACCAAAATGCGGTAGCGGTTATGCCTGTCAACAATACTGCCAGCATATGGGGCCAATATCAGTGAGGGGATCAGGCTCACAAAACTTACAATTCCTAATAACAGGGCCGAACCTGTAAGGCGGTAAACTAACCAGCTTACTGCTGTTTTTTGCATCCATGTGCCAATGAGGGAGATTGACTGACCGTAAAAAAACAGTTTAAAATTACGGTACTTTAAAGAGCGAAACACATTCATTTGTTCAATTCATAACAAAAGCAAATTCAGGGGAGTACTTAATGCAAGACTATTGAATTGTTTTATAATGCAAATATCGCCCTTATTGATACATTTGTAAAATAGATTGTTTTAATAGAATTGATAGGCAAAAACGATTGATTATGGAATTACGTCAATTACAGTACTTTGTTAAAGCTGCCGAAACCATGAACTTTACCGAGGCTGCAGCTGCCGTGTTCATTACACAAAGTACCCTATCGCAACAAATCAAACAGCTTGAGGAAGAACTGGGTATGCTCCTGTTCGACAGGATAGGTAAACATGTGCGCATTACTGAGGCCGGGCATATATTTTTAACCCATGCCCGAAAAATCCTTAACGATGTACAGCGAAGCAAGCAGGCCATTAGTGAATTGCAGAATGCCACCACGGGCGAGCTGAACCTCGGCGTTTCATACGCTTTTACCTCTTTGCTATTACCGGCGCTGGCCCCGTTCAGTACCAAATATCCGGGCATCAAGATCTTTATTACTTACGGTAACCCCGAAGAACTGGAAAAGAAACTTCGCCTGGCCGAACTGGATATGATCCTGGCTTTTCATAATGAAAGCGACGACGAAGATCTGGAAATGCAGCTGCTGTTCAGCTCGAGCGTGGTGATGGTGGTATCCAAAAACAACCCACTTGCCGAACTAAAAAAAATAAGCCTCGAAGAACTGGCCAAACAGGACCTTATTTTGCCGGGTAAAGGATTCAGCTCGCGAGAGTTTATCAATGAGTTGTTTAACCGTAAAAAGATAGTGCCCAACATCAAAATAGAACTAAACGACGTACATTCATTGCTGGCCCTGGTTGAGAATGGCCATTGGGCAACTATCCTGAACGAAAAAGCCATCATCGGCTGGAACAAAGTAACCGCTATCCCCATCGAATCAAAAGAGATCAAACGGCAATCATACATCCTTTGGCAAAAAGGTGTTTACCGTAAAAGAGCGGCTATTTTATTTATTGAGGAATTGATGCGGGTGATGGAGAGTGAGTAATACTAATGGAAAATTCTCTTCCCCCGTGGTCGTGTCCTCACGACCAGCGCGGATTACTTTTTCATCTCTTCCCTTACTGCCCTCAAAAATTCATTAGGGTGTTTGGAACCGATGATGTAAAGCAGGCCATCGCGGTCGGTAAGGTGGATGGCTTCGTTACCTGAGGTGAAAAAGCGGATAGTGCCTTTGGTATGCAGGTTATAAACAGGATTATTGAACATATAGCGGCTATAGGTACCCTTTTCAACTTTAACAATGCTGTTCAGATCTATTTTCACCAGCTTGGTTGTCCAAAGCCCGTCAAGCATAACGCTTTTGTTTTCTACACGGGTGCGGAAATGTAGCAGGAATCCAAGGATAATGGAAATGATGATGATAGAAAAACCTACAACAACCAGTAAATCGCCGTTGCGCTCGCGTTCATCAGTAAAAAAGTAGGCTGCAAAACAAAACATGGCTAAAACCAGGCGTATGGTTAGCGGTATAAATTCCCGGCCAAGGTATTGCTTTTCAGTAAAAACGGATTTATCGCTCATGTTAGTTTAAACAGTTCGAAGATAGTAACTTTTTTAGTGTTATCACTCACTTTATACCTTTCGTCGGGGCGGTAGCCGCCAATCCATATAATTTCGCCGTTGCCGTTTACAAGGATAGGGATTTCTTCCTTTTGGTGCAGCGGCAGTTTTTGGTTAATGAAAAAGTCGCTTAACTTTTTTTTGCCCTTCATCCCCAAAGGGAAAAAATGATCACCATCCTGCCAGCTACGGATCCTGAGCGGATATATCAGTTTATCTGCATCAATTGATACAGCCAACGGGTTATCTTTTATAATCAGCGGACTATCATCATGCAGCAAATTCACCCTATAAACGCCGAAATTGGCTTCATGGTCTGTGGTCTTGATAATAACTTCGGCAAGCTGCGTGGTAGTTTTGGGTTTCAGGATAATGTTATCACGGTCGAGCAACAGGGTATGTGTCCCTGATTCAAATACCCGGCCGGAGTGTTTATCAAGCGAAGCAATGAGATCTTCGATAGTAGCTTCATTAAAACCATATTCATCGAGCAGTTTAAAAAGCAACAGCCGTTTGGGATTTAGTTTTTTTACTTCGGCAATAGGGAGATAAGTAACGCCATCATGTATCTGCGGCAGCGTCTGTCTTATTTCATCAAGCTTAAGCTCAAGCAAAAGTTCCAGGTCGCGGAAATGCAGCAAGCTGTTTTCAAAAGTTTTTTCGAGTGATGGATTCAATTCCTTCAGCTTTGGCACAACTTCCAGTCTGATCTTATTGCGGGCATATTTAGCCGAAGCATTAGAGCTGTCCTCTACAAAAGTTAAACCTTCGGTAGTAACAATAGTCTGTATCTCGGCACGGGTGAGGAACAACAGTGGGCGAACCAGTTTACCGTTTTTGGGTAAAATGCCATGCAGCCCGGCAATTCCGGTACCTCGTGTAAGGTTTAACAATATTGTTTCAATAGTATCGTTTTGGTGGTGAGCAAGCGCAATAACCTCATAACCTGATTGCTGACTGATTGTATCAAACCATTGATAACGCATGTCGCGGGCTGCCATTTGGATCGAGATCTTGTTTTGGGCCGCGTATTGCTCCGTATCAAAGTTTACAGTATGAAAAGGTATGCGAAGTGCTGTGGCGAGGTCACGGCAAAAGGCCTGGTCGCGCAGGGCTTCATCGCCGCGCAGCTGAAAGTTGCAATGGGCAATGCCAAAATCATAGCCTGCAGTATTAAGCAGGTGCACCATTAAAACCGAATCGATGCCGCCGCTTACAGCCGCCAGTATTTTGGTAGCGGGTGTAAATAAAGCATTTTGCTCAATAAAATTAACAAACTGATTAACTGGCAGCATTCATCAAAATTATTAATTTAATAACCCCAACAAAAAACTAATTTTGCCATTGTGAGGAAATATGTTTTATGCTTTTTGTTTTTGGCGATAGCAACTGCAGCTATGGCTCAAAAAAAATCAATTGTAAACCTGATACAATCTGAACGAAGCACCGGCACAAAGGTTAACGGCAGGCAACTGATCAAGGTATATAAAGGTGTGTTTAAGCAGGATTACTCCCTCCTGCGGTCGGATAGTGCTTACTTTTATCCCAACGAAAACGCTTTTGACGCTTTTGGCAATGTAAACATAAACCAGGGCGATACGCTGAATATATTCTCGGATAAGCTGAACTATAACGGTAATACCAAAACAGCCATCCTTACCGATAATGTTAAAATGGTTGACCGCGATGCCACATTAACCACCAATTACCTTACCTATAATACAGCCAGCCGCATAGGTACCTATACAGGCGGCGGAAAACTGGTTAATAAGGATAATGTGCTCACGAGTAAAAATGGCTACTATTTTGCCTTCAGCCGCGATTCTTATTTCCGGTACAATGTGGTACTTACCACACCCGATGCGCTTATAAAAACCGATACTCTTAAGTACAATACAGGTACTCGTATAGCTTATTTTTTCGGGCCAACCAATATTTATGGCACCAAGGATAAGGATACCCTGTACACGGAGAACGGCTTGTATAACACCGTTACGGAGCAAGCTTATTTCGGGAAGAAAAATTCATACAGGCAGGGTACCAAATCATTAAAAGGGGATAGTCTTTTTTATGATAAGCTAAAAGGCTACGGTCGGGCGGTAAAAAACATCACTTTTGAAGACCGTGAGCAAAAGGTAACTATTAAAGGCGATCTGGGTACCTATTACAGAGCCGAGGAAAAAACCGTTGTTACCGAAAACGCTTATGTGGTACTGATCTCCGAACAAAAGGATACCAGTAAACCCGATACCACAGCTAAACAATTGCCGGCAGAAAACAAGAATGCTAAAGCATCGGGCAAGAAAGTGACCGATCTTGCTAAAATTGCCGGTGCTATAAAACCCGATAGCAGCCACAAGGCCCCGGCCAATACCATGCCGATTAAGCAGCCTTTTGCAATAGGTAAAAAGGATAGTGCCAATGTTGATATGGCAACCAAGCTGGTACAAGGCGCTTTACAAAATAATAAAGATACAAATGCAGATGCCCTGATAAAGGCGGCAACGCAGGCCAAAAAAGGTAACGAAAAACTGATTGATTCAGCACTGAAGGCTGCGGCCCCTGCATTAAAAAACAATAAGGATAAAGTAGGTATAAAAAACATAGGCAGCCTTGCCGGAGTTGCCGATGCCATTAAGCCCGGCGTTGCTAAAGTAACAGGAAAGCTTATACCCGTAAAATCTTCTGTGGCGCCTAAAGACACCAGCCACATTAAACGCGATTCGATATACATGACTGCCGATACTATCGAAACGCAGATCATGACCTATAAAAATCAAAAAATTTACCAGGAACGTCAGCGTACTTTACGGGATACTACATTGAAGCAACGCAAAGTGGCGGCTGATAAAAAATCGTCGAAATTTTTGACGGCTTATTATATAAAGGTGCCTAAAGATACCAGTTATTTTCACCGTGAGTTTTTTGGAAAGCCTAAACCGGTAAATGATTCATTACAACGCAAAAAGGATGCACTTGCAGCTATCAAAAAAGCAAAGCAGGACAGCATAGCCCGTGTGCAAATGCAGCGTGACCCGGTTTTCAGACAATATCCTGTCAACGTGAAAGATACAGCACGGGTGAGGATGCTTATCGGGCACCATCATGTCAAGATCTTTAAATCGGATCTGCAGGCTAAGTCCGATTCGGTATTTTACAGCAATAGCGACTCAACAATGCGCATGTATGTGAACCCCATTATCTGGACACAAGGGTCGCAATTGAGCGGGGATACGGTATATATGCAAATGCGCCACAAAAAGCTGGATAATATTGAATTGTTCCCATCTGCATTTATCGTAAATATTGAAAAAGACGATTCAACGCATTTTAACCAGGTTTCGGGTAAAAAGATGCGGGGCTATTTTAAGGATGATAAGCTGGACGAGATGTACACATTCGGCAATGCCGAAACCATATATTTTCAGCGCGACAGCGGCAAGGTTTCGGGTATGCAGCGCTCATTAAGCAGCAGGATCCGTACCGTTTTTAAAAAGAACCAGGCTACGGATATCTACTTTTTAACCAAACCCGAAAACCGGTACATCCCTATCGAAAAAGTAAAGGAGGACGACAAGATCCTGAAAGGATTTTTATGGAAGCCTAAAGAGCGACCTGCTTCTAAAGAAGACATTATAAAAAAGAGAAGCAAAAAGGCAACTACTACAAAGCCACCTGCAAAAAATACCCCGGGCAAGCCAGGTACCACTAAACCTGCAGCAGGTATGAAGACAGACAGCCTAAAAGGCCCCGGACAAAAAAACATGCAGGATAGTACCCTAAAAGTTGATACAGCGAAGAATAATACGATAAAATTTAAAAAGGATACGATTATCAGAAATTTTGCCCCAAAACCATCCGGAAATGAGCAGAAAAAGGACAGTATTGTTAGCAAAATGCCATCTGTTAAGAAAAACTGAGCCAAAATGAAAAAAAAGTAACATTTTTTATCAAAAAAATTAGTCTACTTATTCTATAGTGCTTATATTTGACTAATTGTTATTATCGTTCTAACCAATTAGTTCTTTATGATAAATAATGAGGTCAGTCAACTTAAATTTAAAAAAGAGACAGCCGGCGGGCTATCTCTTTTTTTTTCTGCCTGTTTTTAAAGGATGTTGAAACACCTGTTTTTATTTATTAAATAAAGTAAACATCATGTATCCCGGCGTGTTATCCCAATAAACAAACCGCCATGATCGATCAAAAAGACACCACACCTGCTGCCAAAGATGGGAAGTACGAATTCCTGATCAACTATTCAGAACGTGAGCTTACCTGCCGTGTTGAAAAAGAGCAAAACAAGCTTCATGTTTTTATCGATAACAACATCAACGCTGAACTTGAATTACAACCCGACGGTAGCCTTACCCAGGCCAGCGGTAATGCCCTGCCCGAATCAACAATTGAGTTTATTAAAAAGCATGTGCTGGAGCAGTAAAACGTTAAACAGAACAAGATTTCTATCTCGTCAAATTTTTTGATCCCGTTAATTTTTAGGGTGAAATGGCATCTCTACCCGTCATGCTGAACTTGTTTCAGCACCCCATAGGACGGGTATGCGATTTGATTAGCAAGCGGCTTAGCAAATGGGGTGTTGAAACAAGTTCAATATGACCACTATTTTATTGTGTCATGGGTGGGGACGAAGTACCGATCTTCCAAAAATTTTCAATTTTTAATTATTATTCGTTAATCTTGAATAGTATTCTGAACCAGGTAAATCCTGTGCGCTGTCCCAATTATCAGCGCTATATTATATATACGTTTTATGAACAAAACTAAAGTTGCCATACTGGGTGCCGGTTTTATTACCGATATCCACATGGAATCGTACCATCGCTTTATCCCTGAAGCCGATGTTGTGGCCTGTTACGCCCGAAACCCCGAAAAAGCTAAAGCCTTTGCCGAAAAATACCATATAGCCCAATGGTTTGACGATATTGATAAGCTCATTGCCGAATCAGGGTGCGAGGTAGTAGATATCTGCCTGCCCAATTATTTACACGCTGAAGCCGCCATAAAAGCTGCCAAAGCAGGCAAGCATGTGATTATTGAAAAGCCGCTTGCCGTTACGCTTGAAGAGGCCGATGAAATGATTGCCGTATGCAAGGCCAACAATGTAAAACTGATGTATGCCGAAGAGCTTTGCTTCGCACCCAAATATGAACGGGCAAGGCACCTGGTAAAAGAAGGCGCTGTTGGCGAGATCTACATGCTGAAGCAGGGCGAAAAGCATTCGGGGCCGCATTCGGATTGGTTTTATGATATCAATTTTTCGGGCGGTGGGGTGATCATGGACATGGGTTGCCATGCTTTAGGTTGGTTCCGCTGGATGCTGGATAATGCCAAACCTAAAAGCGTTTATGCCAGTATGAGCACGGTACTTCATAAAGGCCGTACCAAAGGCGAAGATAATTCTGTAATTATTGTTGAGTTTGAAAACGGCGTAACAGCCGTGGCCGAAAATAGCTGGGCTAAACATGGCGGTATGGACGACCGCTGCGAGATCCACGGTCTTGGCGGCGTTATTTATGCCGATCTGTTTATGGGCAATGCGGCGGTAACTTACAGTCGTGATGGGTATGGCTACGCCATGGAAAAATCAGATACCACGCAAGGATGGAGCTTCACCATTTTTGAAGAAGCCTTCAACCAAGGCTATCCGCATGAGCTAAAACACTTTATTGATTGTGTACAAAACAACAAAACCCCACTGGTAACCGGCGAGGATGGCAGGGCTGTACTTGAACTCATCTACGCGGCTTATGCATCGGCAGGGGCAGGCAAAAAAATAGAGCTGCCTTTTTCGGCAAAGGTTGATAAACCTGTAAATCTTTGGCTCAATAATAAATAGAAAATGAAAATACATACATATCCTGATTACAACACCATGTCAAAAGCGGCGGCCGACCTGGTGGTTACCCTTGTTAGCCAAAAGCCTGACGCGCTTATCTGTTTTCCCTCAGGCGAATCGCCAGCCGGTTTGCTTAGCTACCTGGTTCAATATGCAAATCGTGGCCTGGTTGATTTTAGCCAAACTAACTTTGTAGGCCTTGATGAATGGGTAGGCCTCGACCGAACCAATGACGGCAGTTGTACTTACTTCCTCGAAAAACATTTCTTTAAGCCGCTTAATATCTCACCCAACAAAGTGAAATTTTTTAATGCTATTGCCGATGACCTGGATGCGGAATGCCAGGACATGAATAAACATATTGATAAGCTTGGCGGGTTAGATATGATGGTGGTTGGTGTGGGGCTCAATGGCCATATCGGTCTTAATGAACCCGGTGCCAATTTTCATTCGTATGCGCATCACTCACCTTTAGCTCCTATTACGGTTGAAGTTGCTCAAAAATATTTTACTACCGATACTGTTTTAACCGAGGGCATTACACTTGGTTTAAGGCACCTGGCCGAAGCCGCGGTACCGGTGCTGATAGCCAGCGGAAGTAAAAAAGCGCCAATTATTGCCGAGGCCTTACAGGGCTGTGTTACCAATGACGTACCTGCTTCCATATTTAAAACGCTGCAAAACGCACAGGTGTTTCTGGATGAAGCAGCGGCGGCACAACTGAGCTTAACAGTATAAATCGTTATGCAGATATGATGAGCTGAAAGCTTAAGGCAAAAAGCCGAAAGCTAAAAATTTAAAGCTTTGTGCTTTTAGCTTTTAAGAGCTTAATGCTTTAGGCCTTTAGCTTTGTGCTTTCAGCTTTTATATAAAACCTATTGCCAATTAAACAGTTTATTAACCATAACCAATTGTACCAATGCCTGATGAACCTAAAAATACTGACGGTCAGTTTACTTATGATGCTATTGTAATAGGCTCGGGCATCAGCGGTGGATGGGCAGCTAAAGAGCTTTGTGAGCAGGGTTTAAAAACCCTGGTACTTGAACGTGGCAGGGATGTGCAGCATATCAAAGACTATCCCACAGCAACCATGGATCCCTGGGAGTTTAAACACCGGGGGGCTATGACCAAGGCATTTTTGAAGGAAAATCCGCTGATAACCCGTGCAGCAGGTTACGGCGAGGATGATGCCCACTTTTTTGTAAAGGACAAAGATCATCCGTATATCCAGGAAAAGCCTTTCGACTGGATTCGTGGTTACCAGGTTGGTGGTAAATCGCTTACCTGGGGCAGGGCCTGCCAGCGCTGGAGTAAATACGAGTTTGAAAACCCGGCACGTTTTGGGTATGGTATTGAATGGCCTATAGGTTATGATGATGTAGCGCCATGGTACTCGCATGTGGAAAAGTTTATTGGTGTTTGCGGTAATAAAGATGGCATTGAATCCATGCCCGACGGCGAGTTTTTGCCACCATTTGATATGAACGCAGTACAGGAACATATCAGCAACAGAATAAAAGAAAGCTATCCAGACAGGCACCTGGTACATGCCCGCTGGGCCCATATTACCGAGCCTAAGCAGATCCACATAGATCAGGGCCGGGTTAAATGCATGGCCAGGAACCTGTGTATGCGTGGCTGCCCGTTCGGTGGTTATTTTAGTTCAGTAAGCTCAACGCTGCCCTGGGCAAAAAAAACGGGTAACCTCACTATAAGACCATTCTCGGTTGTGCATTCCATTATTTATGATGAAAAACAAGGTAAAGCTACAGGGATAAAAGTTATTGATACCAATACCAAACAGGAGTTTATTTACAAGGCGCGCATTATTTTCATGAATGCTTCGGCATTGAACACCAACCTGATCCTGCTTAATTCTAAATCAGAGCGGTTCCCGAATGGCTTGGGTAACGATAATGGTTTGCTTGGAAAGTATGTTGCTTTTCAAAATTACCGGGCATCGGTAACGGCTGATATGGACGGCTTTTTAGACCGCTACTACTTTGGTCGCAACCCTACAGAGCTGATCCTGGCCAACTATCGTAACCTGCATAAACAGGAAACAGATTATAAAGGCGGTTTCACCACATTTATGGGCGCTTACCGCAACCGGGGACCAAAAGAAACCACTGAAGGCGAAGTCGGTGGCGCTTACAAAGATTCGCTTACCGAGCCGGGCGGCTGGAGTGCTTACATGTACCTGCAGGGCGAAACCATACCCAAAGCCAGTAATCATGTGCGTTTAAGTACAGAGGAGAAAGATCAATGGGGCATTCCTTTGCTGATAACTTCGGTTGAATATGATGATAATGATGAGCGCATGATCAAGGATTTTTTAACCCAAACTGCCGATATGTTTGAAAAAGCAGGCTGTACCAATATCCAAAAGCATGAAAATAAACAGGCTCCTGGCTTGGATATTCATGAAATGGGTGGCGTACGGATGGGGAAAGATCCTAAAACATCGCTGCTTAACCAGTGGAACCAGTTGCATTTATGTAAAAACGCATTTGTTACCGATGGGGCCTGTATGACCAGCACAGGTAATCAGAGCCCGTCAATATTGTATATGGCCTTAACTGCCCGAGCTGCTACTTATGCCGTGGGCGAATTTAAAAAAGGAAATCTCTAAAACATATTAACTAAAACATAGCACCAAATGAACAAGTTATTTTTAATAGCACTGACAGCCATAGCCCTAAGTGGCTGCCATTCATCTACCCCCAAAAACTATAATAAGGACAGTACAAGTATTGCCGATACTAATCAAAAAAAGGATAGCACTGCTTCGGCATTTGAGCCACTGTTTGATGGTAAAACTACAAACGGCTGGCATGCCTATGGTAAACCGGCACCGGGTTTAGCCTGGAAAGCAGAAGATGGCGTGCTGCACCTTGACGCTTCGCAAAAAGGTGATTGGCAAAGCAAAAATGGAGGCGATATGGTAAGTAACGAGGAGTACGGAAACTTTGACCTTAAGCTGGAATGGAGAATCTCAAAAGGCGGGAACAGCGGGATTCTGTTTCTTGTAAAGGAGGATACCACCAAATACAAATACAGTTACTTTACCGGTCCCGAATGCCAGGTAGTTGATAACAAGGAAAACGAAGATGGCAAACTCATCAAACACCGTGCAGGCGATTTGTATGATCTGATCTCCATATCGAAAGAAGTAGTTAAACCTGCCGGCGAGTGGAACCAGGTAGAGATTGTTTGCAACAACAGCAAGCTTGATTTTACCATTAATGGCGAGCATGTACTGTCAACGACCCTTTGGGACGACCATTGGAAAAAACTGGTAGCGGGCAGTAAATTCAAAGAATGGCCCGATTTCGGAACGTTTAAATCAGGGCACATCGTGTTGCAAGACCATGGCGCTGATGTTTGGTACAGGAATATCGAGATTAAGAAGTTATAAGGTATGCTTCTCTAATAGAACCCAGACTTACGAAGTTTTTAATTTCTTGCTTCCTGGCTCTTGCCGTCTTGCGTCTTATCTATCGCAACACCGGCACATTGATATAACTATCATTAAACCACTTTATCTGCAGCGGTATTTTGGCATCGCGGATAGTTTCATCGCTCACATTCCTCCCCGTTCCGTAATTGATCTGTTCAAAAGGACTTTTGTTGATATTGAGCAGGATCACTATGCGGCTGCCTTTACTGAACTGCCTGCTGGTGATGTAGGTGTTAGTAAACGGAATAGTTTCCATTTGTCCCGGTTTTAGCAGGTGCCTTTTCTCTGGATTAGTAGCATAACTGGCCCTGCCCATAAAATAGCTAAGGTAAAAATATTTGCCATCGGGCATTTCCTCAAACATCACCACATGGTAATCCAGATCCTTTTTATTGATGATAGTCTTTAACACACCCGAAAACGCGCCGCTGACAGTAAGCGGTTTTGTAAGTGGATCACTTTTAAAAACAAGACTGCTGCCGGTGTTCAGCGTATCATAAATAAACTGGTTTAAAAAGTAATAACTGCTGATGCTATCCCGGTTGGCAAAATTGACACTTTGCGATGCGAAAGCTTTTTTCAATGGTTTAACCGGGCTTAAGCGGGAATTATCCAGATAAAGCTTCAGGGTATCATTGCTCATTTGCTTGAGCGAGGGCACATGCTTCCACTCATTGCTGCCCATAACTTCAAAGTTGAACTTGTCTTTCAAAAAAACTGGTTTAGGTTTGTTTTTGAAGATATAATCAAACCACTGGTAAATAATTTCGTGAATGTTGATCCGCGCCGCATCATCAATGCGGTAACCATTCAAAACCGAATCGGGATGTCCCTGTGAGCCGAAATGGCCGTAAGGTCCGATGATCACGTAATGATTGGCGTTGGAGTTATATTTCAGATGTTCGCGATAATAGTACATGCCACCAATCTGTCCGCCGTCGTAATACCCCGTGGTTGTTAACACCGGTATGTTGATCTCTGCAAATTCTTTTTTATAGGGAATCATATTCTGCCAGTATTGATCATAAGTTGGATGTGCCACCCAATGCCCGAACATATGATTAACCTCTCTGCCGGTAAGACTGTCGAGCGTGTGATAAGCTAAGCCTGTGTTATACCATTTCCAGTACAGCTGGTTCCATTGTGGTCCGTTATAATCTTTTTCATCCAGGAATTTGTTGTTACTGGTGTAATACGTCCACGAAAAAACAAAGCTCATTTGCACGTTATTGGTCATCGGTACATCAAGTCCCGGCGCTACGGCAGCCGAAGGCACGATGGTTTTAAGTGCCGGATGAAGTTTTTTAGTAGCCGCCCACTGGGTAAATCCATTGTAGCTTCCGCCGTACATACCTACCCGGCCATCACTCCAGGCCTGTTTGCTGATCCAGTCTATCACTTCATAAGCATCGCGTCCATCGGTTTCATAGGCCAGCGGCTCGCCAGGGCTGTTCCATTTGCCGCGTGTATAGGCCATTACACCGACATAGCCCCTATCCGCAGCTTCCTGGATTTTTAATGAATCTGAACGACGGGCATAAATGGTGAACTGGAAAATGGTTGGTAGTTTTTCAGTTACCCCTTTTTTGCGGGCTATCATTACGGTAACAAATGCGCCGTCGTGTGTTTTTAGCAGTACGCTATCCCGAAGGTAAGGTCCTGCCGCTTTTTTGTTTTGTGCCGATGCTATGCTACCGAAAATAAGGCATAGCAGTAGCAGGGAGAATAATTTTCTCATCATTTTAAGTGGTTAATATGTAAAGGTTGATTTACTTACTTGCTGCCCATTGCCTGAATTTTGCCGATTGCCGCTCGGAAACCTCCAGTTGGGCACCTGTACTAATTGTTATTTTTAAACGACTATCCACCGTTGTTATGGTTTGTATGTATTGCCGGTTAATAATCTGCGCACGGTTAACCCTAAAAAACAGCTCACTGTTCAGTTTATCCTCCAGCTGATTGAGCGAGGTTTTCAGGAACACCTTTTTATCGCCAAAAAAAATCCGGGCGTAGTTATCCATCGATTCGATGAGGTGTACCAAGCTCCATTGAATAAAATGGTATTGCTGCCTGTCTTTCACAAAGATCTGCCCGGCAGGATCTGCTTTACTTAACCGTTGCCTTGCTTGTACTATGGTTTTTTCAAATCTTTCATCACGGATAGGTTTTAACAGATAATCAAGCGCGTTAACTTCAAATGCTTTAACCGCGTATTGATCGTAGGCCGTTGTAAATATCACTGATGGTGCTTGTTCCAATGATTCAAGCAGATCAAAGCCCGATTTTTCGGGCATTTGAATATCTAAAAAAAGCAGGTCAGGTGCATGCTCTCCAATCGCCTTCAGGGCATCGTCTGCATTGGCAGCTTCCCCCACAATTTCAAAATCAGGATAATCCCCAAGCAGGCGCTTTATCTCATTTCTGGCGGCGCGTTCATCATCAATGATCAAAACCCTTATCTTTTTCATGCCAAAGGAATTTTAATGGTTGCCGTAACTATATCATTAGCCTCACTAATGGTAAAATGAGCCGTGCCTTTGTATTGCAATTTCAAACGTTCGTTCAGGTTTTTAATCCCTAACCCATCGTTTTCTTCAACAGGTTTTAACCTCCCGGGATTACTTACTGATATGGTCAAAGCGCTTTGCTCATTGTTTAATTGTATATTGATGAGGCCACCTTGCTTTTGTTGCCCAATGCCGTGTTTAATGGCATTTTCAACGAGGGTTTGAATACACAAGCGGGGAAGCATAACATTTTCAGGCCCGTTGTTAGTTTCAATATGATATTGAAGCCGCTCTTCAAGCCGGAGTTTTTCCAATTCCAGATAATCTTTAACCAGCTCAAGTTCTTCTTTTATGGCGATCAATTGTTTATGGCCGTTGTAAAGCGAATTCCTTAGCAGATCGGCCAGCAGGTCGATTGCCCGCCTTGCAGATTTAGGGTCATCAATAACTAAAGCTTTAATGTTATTTAAAGAATTGAACAGGAAATGCGGGTTAAGTTGCGCAGACAGGTTATTCAGCTGTGCATCGCGTGTGATAACCTCCAGCCTGGCATTTTCCTTAGCTATGCCTATTTCGCGTTTAGAATAATGGTACATATGATAAGCCAGTAGCCAGATAGACATCAAGCGTACCCCCGCGACAAAAATGCTATCGCGGTAAAAATCAAAAAAATCACCGAACGGTTCTGAAAACCCACACTGAAACCACACCTTGAAAAAGTAAACTTTTGAAACGGTTACAAACAGGTAAACCAGGCCCAACACTATAACCGCGGGTATCAGTCTTGACAATAATTTGTTTAATCCAAGATTTTGCCAGCCCAATTTTAAGGCAAGGCAACGGTATAAATGAGTAATGAGAATATAGATAGCAACATCGGTAATAAATTGAAGGATGCCCAGCAGCCAGTTAAACCCAGGTTGGCTGTAACCTGTATACCCCCAATAAAGCGCCGCAACAGACCAGCCAATGAGCTGACATTTCCAATAAAGTGATATGGGTACCTGTTGTTTCAATTTGTTTGCTGCCGATTTATTACCAAAGCAACAAAAACTATTATACAGTTGAAAGATAAAGTACATGAGCGTAAGTATTTGGGGGATGAGTGCGGCTATCGGACCGATGTCATTTACTCCTTCATAACCCGCCGGATTCATGCGCTTATGTTCTTCCTTTATTATTTATCATGGCCAGGAGGAACGACGAATTGATAACGCTTGTTATTTAGTAATATTTAATTTCAGACAGCCTGTAAAGCGGTTCATGCCAATAAAAAAAGGTCGAAATACTCTCGCAGTATTTCGACCCTACATCTACCTATGAAAAACAACCCTTTGAGAAGGGTAATAACATTTATTCAAACGAAATGCCAATCAGTAAAAATTAGCTTATTTACCTAAAAAACAGCTTTTTAATATTGCGTAAATGTTAAACTGTAGAATTTTTACCCAAATAAGGGTGCGATTTCCACACATCGGGAAACGGACATAAATTCAAACAATTTTATCCCTTAAATGCTTATTAAAAGAAACCATCCCATATAAACTTTGTTAACCCAATTATGGACTATAATGTATATTTACTGGCAACCGATCCTCAAAACCCCTGCAGGGATGTGATCCACTCCAGGGATACACGCCTCAAGGTAAAAGTTTACTGCCTTGATGAGGAGCGCTTTAGTCCGGATGACAACGAGATTCAGCTTTACGGCTATGCCGACCATAAGCTTTACGCTTTTGAAACAGTTAATGTTGCTGCCGAAGATGCGCTGGATTTAGTTGGCGCTATACAATGGTACGCCCACTATATTGAATTTCCGGAAATGGAAATCCTCCCGGAAGATCCCCGCCCCCGTGCCCAGTACCGGGATGTAAAGTAACCAGCATTCTTATTTACTGAAAATCAGTCACATAAAAATTTTTGAAATTTTATTTTGACAAGCAAACATCAACTCCTATATTTGCAGTCCCAAAAGCAAGGGAGCTTAGCTCAGCTGGTTCAGAGCATCTGCCTTACAAGCAGAGGGTCACTGGTTCGAACCCAGTAGCTCCCACAAAAAGCCTAACAGCAATGTTAGGCTTTTTTATACTTGCATCTTTGGTAAGATACTTCATAAAAGTATTTGCATTATATGGCAAAGTGATTTAACTTCGCCACTCGGTTTTACCAGTTATAATGGCAAAATCAAAAACAAAGGGAGCTTAGCTCAGCTGGTTCAGAGCATCTGCCTTACAAGCAGAGGGTCACTGGTTCGAACCCAGTAGTTCCCACAGGAAAAGCCTAACAGAAATGTTAGGCTTTTTTATTTTCAGACTGTGTTAAATCATCCAGCCAAAATCCATCCCACAAAAAAGGGGCTGCCTCCGGCAGCCCCTCAACAACAAAAAAATATCCTCCTACAAATTCACTTCCGCCAATACAGGAAAATGATCTGATGGAAATTTACCATGATAGCTATCACTTAAAATACCCCATCTTTTAACATCCACTTTACCGGTTGTAAAAATATGATCGATGACACCATTTGATTTTAAAGCTCTTCCAAATGAGTTAAAAGAAGCGTTAAACTCATAGGGTTGCACTGCCTGGCTGTAGGTATCAACTAAATAGTTTGAGGTAGCCAGGCGCTGGTACCAGGTGCTGTTATGATCGCCGTTCAGGTCGCCGGTAAATATGGCTTTTTCGTTTCCTACAATCTCCTTGATCTTCTTCAGGATCAATTTACCGCTTTCTTCGCGGGCAATTTTTCCCTGGTGATCAAAGTGTGCGTTAAAGAAATAGAATTTCTTTTTACTTTCTTTATCCTGCAGGTAAACCCATGAACAGATGCGGTTGCAGCAGGTTGCATCCCAGCCTAATCCCGGCTTTTCGGGGTTTTCAGACAGCCAGAAATCACCTTTTTTCAACAACACAAAACGGCTCTTTTTAAAGAAAATGGCCGAATGCTCGCCGGCATCTTTACCATCGTCACGCCCTAAGCCATAACGTTCATATTCGGGCAGGGCGTTGCTCAAATCATCCAGCTGATTTTTCAAGCCTTCCTGCGTACCAAAAATATCAAACTGGTGAAAGCGGATCAGCGCTGCAGCAACAGGCGCCCGGTTTACCCATAAATTACCAGTATCCCGTGGGTTGTCGTATCGTAAATTAAAAGTTCCGGCAATTAAGTGCTGTGCATGGCCTTGCATGCATACCAAAGCAAATAATGCGGCAAATAAATATTGTTTTATTTTCATGATATGTATCTGTAATAATTATTGTTCCCAGCCTGGGTTTTGGCCTAATTTAGGGTTTTGAAGCCTGTCTGTTTCCGGGATAGGATACAGATAAAACTTGTTATCCCATTTACGCGCAATGGTTGTTAACCAGGTAAGCTCGTTATCGCTGTTTAGCCTTTGCGGGTTTGATGTGCCGCTGGTTAAGGTTGGCGCAACACTAACGTAGGTTACCCCGGCAATCTGATTTTCTTTGGCAGGCAGCGTGGTATAAAAGCAAACATCAAGTATGCCATCTCCGTTCAAATCAAGCGGAACATTCAGGGCCGGTACGTAAAAACCATTCCAGGTTTGATCCATCAATTCGCCTCTTTTCCATCTTACAATATCATTAAACCTGAAACCTTCAAACGCAAGCTCGATACCGCGTTCGCGACGAATCTCCAGTATCGAAGCATCAGATATGGCCGGGAAATAATTTGTTTTAAGATACTGATCGGCAATAATAGGTTTAGTATTGGTACTGCCGGTTATGCCCGCCCGGCGGCGTAAAGCGCCTATGGTTTGGTTCCAGTCGGCATCAGTAAGTGTGCCTAATTCGGCTTTAGCTTCAGCATAGTTCAACAACACTTCGGCATAGCGCATAATTGGTACCGAGTTTGTATTACGTTTACCTCCGTCCATGGAGGCATCATCCTGTGTTAATTTTATTGGCTGATAGCCGGTGTAAGTGTACGAAAATACCGGAGGCGCAATTTGTTGTGTAGCACCATTAAGGCGGGTATAGTTACCCATACGGATGGTTTGCTGCAAACGCATGTCACGACCTTTTACCTCTTCAACAAAGGGCATGGTTTTGTAACCCGGCTTATCGGTAAACGGCGTGCCATCAATATTAAGATAGGTATTTACAAATGTGCGGGTAAAGCTCAACCTGTCGCCATAAGTGGCACTTGTCCAATACCAGTTCGAATCGTTAAAAATACCCAGTGCCGGATCAGATATAGCGGCAAGGATCACTTCTGATGATACCGGTGCCTGGCTGGTAAACAACGCCCGGTACGATTTATCGGTCCCCCCGGCAGTGTTTAAATTAAAACCACCTTCGGTCATTACTTTTTGGGCAGCATCGGCAGCCTTGGTTAGTAAGCCGTTTACTGATGATTGCAAGCCATATTCATCATGGTACTTACGGAAAGTACCTTCAAAAAGGCAAACCCTCGATTTAAAGGCGTAAGCTGTGTATTTTGTGATCAAACTGCGGGTGTTATCAGTAGTTTTGATATATAAACCGGCATAATCCAAATCGGCCATGATCGAATCGACCACCAATGTCCTTTTATCCCTTGGGTTATACAATGCAGGGTCATCAACTTTCATGGTTTTGTTGTACCATGGCACATCACCAAAGCGTTTCAATTTATCAAAATAAAACCAGGCCCTGAAAAAGCGCGCTAAGCCAATAAAATGCTGGCGATCTGCGAGGGCAACTTTCGGATTATTACAATTCTCGATAAAGTAATTAATGTTGCGCAAACCAGTCCATGCCCAATCAGTGCTTTGACGCGGACCATAAGCACCTGGTCGTAAAAAGTCAGGCACGGACGTCCTTGCCGCATAATCAGACATGGCATCACTCCGCACAACCGCACCGGCATCAGGCAGGATTTCATAAAAGGAGTTGGCATATAATTGCAGCCCCGTTACGTTGCCAAAAACGTCGCTGCTTTTAGCTGTGTCCTGTGGCAATTGGTCTAATTTTTTACAGCTAACTGCAATAAAACTCACAAAAAGCATTATTGCCGATAGCTTTATGTATGTTGATTTTAAGGAAAACATATCTGTAGCTTTTTAAATGATTAAAATGTTGCGGTTAAACCTAAGGTTACACTCTTTAATATCGGGTAGTTATTTCCGTTACCGCTTTTACCATCGGTAACAACCCTGTCTGATCCGTTAATGCTTTCCGGGTCGATATCTTTGGTAACTTTATACAGTGGTGACCACGTTAACAGGTTCTCGCCCGAAACAAATACACGCAAATTGTTCAGCTTAATTTTTTGGATGAGGTGCAATGGCAGGTTATAACCTACCTGAACGTTTTTCATGCGCAGGTAAGCAGCATTTTGCAAATATTTGGTTTGCGCCTGGGTTAGCTCGGCTGATCCGTTTTGAGCAGAGTAACCACGGTACCTTGGGAAATAAGCGTTGGGGTTATCTTCCGACCAGATCTTTCCTAACTGTGATTGAGGAACCTTGTTATAAGGCCTGTTGTATTGCCCCCAGAAAACACTTGCTTCCGAACCAGGATACCAGTCGCGCTTAGCTACGCCCTGAAAAAATGCTGAGAAAAAAAAGTTATTCCAATCGGCATCAACACCTATACCATACGTATATCGTGGGGTAGCATTACCAATAACTTTTTTATCGCCCGGTTTATTTACGGTTTGATCGCCGTAATCAATTACACCATCTCCATTCAAATCTTTAAACTTGATATCACCCGGCAAAAGCTGACCGGTTGTTGATGCTTTGATCAAGGTTTGTTTAGGCGAGTTGGCAATATCCTGCGCCGATGTAAAGTAACCGGCTGTTTCAAAGCCCCAAATCTCTCCTACAGTTTGGCCTGCATAATAATCGTCTAAACGTTTATTAGGGTTGTTGTATTTAGTGATCTTAGAAGTATAATCGGCCATTGTTAACCTTACGCCGTAGTTAAATGGTTTCGCGCCCGCATTAAATTTGTCGCGCCATGCTACGGTTACTTCCCAGCCTTTGGTTTTCAGGTTGGCGTAGTTACCTTTAGGTACATCGGTAGCAAAAACTGCAGGCAAGGTCATACCAACTGTAAACATGTTATTGGTTTTACGGATGTAAGCATCGCCCGAAATGGTTAAGCGGCTTGATAACATGCCCAAGTCTAAACCAAGGTTCTGGGTGTTTGAAGTTTCCCAGGTTAACCCATCGGGCAATACACCCGGCTGACCGGTTTTTTGAGGAATCACACCATTCAGGATCCTTGGTGATTTTTCAATTTTGAATTTCTCCTGAAACGCGTATGAACCGATACTGCCATTACCCAACGAACCATAAGAGGCCCTCACTTTTAAATTAGTGATCAAATCTTTAGATACATTCCAAAACGGTTCGTTCGAAATTTTCCAGCCGGCAGATACCGAAGGGAAAAAAGCGTAACGCTGATTGGCCGGGAACTTTGACGAACCATCGTAACGCCCATCGGCTTCAATCAGGTAACGATCTTTAAACGAATAATTTAAACGATAAAAACCACCTACAATATCCCACTTGTCCCAACCACCTATTGTAGTGATCCCCTGGCCAAGGGCAAGATTGATATCAGTAGCATCGTCAGAAAGCAATCCGTTGCGTGTAACATCAAGCGCTTTTTGGGTTGATTGCTCAAAGTTAAAACCTGCCAATGCTTTAAAATAATGGCCGCCATTCAACTTTGGCTCAAATTCGCCGTAAGTGTTTGTAGCGACGTATTGGATGCTTTGGTTATAATTTTCAAGATCGTTATAGGCAGTACCTAAGTATTCAATTACACCTGGTTTACGGCTGTAAGCTACAGGTACACGTTTACTGGTTTTGCCGTTATCAGTATTTTGGAAAGTGAAATCACCTTTAACGCGAAATGTATTATCAAAAAACTGGGCTACAAAGCCGGTAGTATTCCTGAATACCCTGTTGTTAAAATCGATACCGTTTTTGCCATAGTAAAAATCACCTACCGAATAAGCAGCAGAATAAGTAAGCGTACCATCAGGATTGAATAAAGGCACCATAGTGTGGCCTTCATCCTGTATATTTCTCCATACGCTGCCTCCCTCGCCCACATTTTGCGGGTTATGGTATTTCACGTTAGAGTAATCGGCATTGTTATAAAGGCTCAACCACGGATATACCTGCAAAGATCCTTTAGCTCTCAGGTTATAAATCTTGTAATCATCGGAGTTATAACGGAACAAACCATCCTGTGAAAAATAACGACCGGTGATCAGGAAATCGGCCTTACCGCTGTTGCCTGATACAGAAAGGTTATGTTCACGGGCTTCGTTATGATCTTTGTAAAGCAGTTTGTAATAATCGGTATTGCCGTAATATTCATATTCACCCGCACTGTTAACTATTGTTGAAGGTAACGACGGATCAAGGGAATGCTTTCTGAGTTCCTCTAAATATGCAGGAGAAAACTTAACTGTTTTGTTGATGTTTTGCGGTGTTTGCGAATAATCATTCCAGGCACTCCAGGCCTCGTTAAACATTTTCGCAAAAGTATACCCATCGGTAACAAACTTAGGTACTGCAGTTGGGCTTTTAACCGAATGGTTAAATGAATAGGTAACGCTGGTTTTTTCTTTCGACGGACTTTTAGTGGTGATCAGGATTACGCCAAAAGCACCCCTTGCACCATATATTGAAGCCGAAGCTGCATCTTTTAGAACCGATACCGTGGCCACATCATTAGGGTTTATCCTGCTTGGATCGCCTTCGACACCATCAACCAAAACCAATGCGTTTCCGCCCTGACCGATAGAGGTAGTACCCCTTACGTTGTACGATGGCGACTGAATAGGTTTACCATCAAGCGGTACAAGGTTAAGGTTGGGAATAACGCCCTGTAAGCCTTGGGTTAAGTTAGGCAGCGAACGGTTTTCAAATGCTTTTGAAGTAACCTGTTCAACAGCACCGGTTAAATTTTGCTTCCTCTGCGTTCCGTAACCAACAACCAGTACCTCATTAAGCGTACCTGATTGCGCCACAAGCGTTATAGGGTTAAGTTGCGTAACCTCGCCCGCTTTTATTTTTACGCCCGGCACACGTTTGGACTCGAACGAAATAAAGCTTACCATTAAGGTATAATTACCCTCATCGGCACTTATGGTAAAATCGCCATTAATATCGGCTTGTACCCCTTTACTTGCTTCAATCAACATAACGGTGGCCCCTGTTAGCGGTGCACCTTTTTCGTCGATAATTTTCCCTGTAATTTTACCGGGGACAGCCTTTGGCTGTTCTTTTTTATACAAGGTAACAGTACCCGATACCTCTTCTTTAAAACCAATACCGGTATTGCCAAAAAGCCTTTTTAATACATCGGCCAAACGCTCGTTATTAAAAGATTGGTTTTTAATTTGCACATCGGCCAAACCAAGCAGTTTAGGGTCGTACGCAAATTCAATACTACCGGCATTTTCAATTTTTTTAATGGAACTTAACAGCGTTTCATTTGAAAGGGAAACGCTAACGCGTTTTTCAAAAACCTGTCCTGTACTTGGCGCGGCTATCAATACACCTGCGCCCGCAATAATAATGGTGTAAATCAGAAAAGTGATACGCATGGCTTTACTTAAGCAACGTAAGTTTTTTTTCATACTTTTGAGTTCTTAGTGGATTTTTAACGGAGAAACTAAGGGCATAAGCAAATAGGGCTCAATCTATTAGCTTTGCGAACTAATGGCCGGATCTGCTACAGACCGGCTTTTTTTATTAATACATGGTTACGTCATTGTTTTGCCTCCTGCAACTGTTTTTATGGATTGAACATATAAGCCTCAAGGTTTCATCAACCGTGTGCGACTGGCTGATGATGATATTGTATTTGTAGGTATCTGTTTGCTTGTTTTTACTGGTGAGTTTTACACCGTAAATGTTATTTACGGTTAGGGCCAGTTCCCGGAAAGATGCATTGCTGAGTGCGCTTCGCCCTTCTACCCAGCCTTTGCTTTTTTCGCCATTGTAGCTGCTTAGTTTATAGCTGTGTTCCTGCAATGAATAAACAGCCCTTTGATTAGGCATAAGCACGGCCATTTTGCCTTGCTTATCGCGTACTTCCACATGGCCGGTGCGGAGCGTTACGGCCACATAGTTTAACTGGTTATACGCTTTAACATTGAATGAAGTACCCAGTACTTTTGTAGTCACGTTGCTGGTGACTACCAGGAATGGATGGGCAGGATCGTGCTTTACTTCAAAATAAGCCTCACCCTCATCCAAATAAACACTTCGGGTTGTGTTTTTTTCAAAACCTTCAATGATGCGGATGCGTGACATGGCGTTGAGCCAAACTGTAGAACCATCGGGCAGTTCCAGCTTTTTTACCTGCCCTATACCTGTTTTAAAAATGGCATATGTTGGTTTCTGTTGTTCCTGCTGCTGCGCTATTTCACGGCGTACAAGCAAGCCTGCTGTAACCAGCACAATGATTGCCGCAGCAGCTGCATACCTAATAAAATTGAGTCTTCGTATTTTGGGAGGTTTGTTATTTACGCGTTCTTTTGCGTAGCTGTAGATCTCGCTTTTTAACTGCTGCTCTTTAGCGACAGGCAATGATCCATCAATATCATCATATGATTGATACCATTCATCAACCAGTTTGCGCTCCTGCTCGGTAGCTTTATTTTTAAGATAGCGGTCAATTAATTTTTTAAGCTCCGACGAATCCATCCAGTTTTGTGCTTTTTACTGGGATGTTGCACAAAACCGCTTTTACTACTTCTATTTTACATCAAGTTTCCGTTAACTTTATGTAAACAGGATCACCAAACAAATAAAGCAGTTAATATAACGATCGGGGTATTCAACTTTAAGGCGGCGCTTTAAACGTTTTAGCGCTTCGGTAATATTATTTGATACGGTTTGCTCGGCAAGATTAAGATTTTCGGCTATTTCCTTTACCGAGTAGCTATCGCTCCGCAGCAGGAAAGCGTGCTTCATATTAACCGGCATTTCTTCTACTTCTTCGCTTACAATTTTTTCGAGGTTAAAATAAGAGGACAGATTTTCTTCTTTATAAATGATATCATTCATACGGGATAATGCATTCTCCATAGCATTTTGCCTGATACCTTCCGAACGAAAATGATTTAATACTTTACGTTTAACAGCACCAAATAAAAACTGCTCAAGAGAGGTATTTATCTGTAGTTCATTCCGCTTTTGCCAAACATCTATTAACAGGTTCTGAACAATATCTTTCGCGGCCTCATCGTCACCTAACCTTACCTGCGCTGCTATAAAAAGGGATTTCCAATATCGGTTGAACAATACATCAAAAGCACTGATGTTATCGTCTCTAAGCATTTCCAACAGTTCATGATCAGCAGGAGGATTGTCAAATTGTTGCATCCGCCAAAATTAAACAACCAACGTAAAGTAAAAGTTAAATAACAAACTGATCATGCAGAAGTGCTTAATTACCCTTTGCGGTACCAACAAAAGCTTTAACCGCATCGCCTGTAGTTTGAAAATAAGCAGGCCCGGCAAGCAGCGTTATTTTGGTTATAGGTTGAGAAGAGCTCAACGAATGATCTTTCAAAAACCGCTCAGTTTCATAAGCATTTACCGCCCCTTTGATAACATTCACAGCAACAGCGCCGGTAGGCGAATCAATGCCGGCATCTTTTAAATCGCTGGCATGCGAATAGCTGCTCACCCCTAACCGCAAAGCTTCACGCATTTCTACACGGCCAACACTGGTCATCAGCTCCGGGTTAAATGATTTCCGGTCGCCAAGCCCAATGATCAGCAGCTTTTCGGCAGGCATGCTGCCGGCGGGTGGTGTAATCAATATGGTTTCCAGTGCATGGCCTTCAAACCTGCCGCTCTTTCGCAATTCGGTAAGCATTCCTTTCAGGGCATCATCTATGTGTACCAAACCGTTAAGGTTACGCGGCAATGCGGGTGGTGAATTAAAAATATCTCCTTCGGTGTATTCAAAAACGCAAATAACCTGTAGCGGTGTCTGCTGATTAGATGGTGCCTGAACAGCTGTTGCGATGGTTATCCCATCAATTTGGCCTAATACTGCCGATGTTCCGGCGGCGGGCAACGCTGGTGCTTGTGTTTGTGCCCACCCGTTTGTAAAAGTTATTAAAACAATGGCTGCACTGGCGATAAGCAACCGCAAGGAACCTGTATGAGATTTTGCAGATGGTTTTTGAGTTATTGTTATAGCGTATTCCATAATGACGACGTTTAAATTACCGATACGTCAAAAATGAGGGAAATAGAAAAACAAAAAGATGACGTAGATTAAGAAATACGGGATCCCTTAAAAAGCATCTCAATCGGCTATTTAAATGTAAATCAGGTTTTTTGATCTGTAATGAGGGCTGCACCTGCTTCGCTTATAACAACGTTACAATCTTTTACTGATATATGATGCTTAAACTGACTGATGGGTTCGATCCAATCCCGCGAGGTGAATACCGGCGCTTCTATCTGAACAGATTCTACCAGGATCTCTTCGCCATCAAGCACAAGACGCCAGCATTCGGTTTGACCATTGCTATTGGTATTATAACGAATATGTGCTAACTGCACTTTCTTATGCATAAACATATAGGGGTTTCCGCAACAAACGGCGAATTAACAGGAAAAGTATTTATCATCAATAAACCTCCGAAATCTATCCTATTTGTTACTTCTATCAGAACACTCAGCTTAAAATAACACCCCTCTCATCCCACCAGACTTAACATAAATGTTTAGGCTTTTTTGTTCCTTTGCCCTCAGCCTATGCAAACATTAAAGCAGTTACAAAACGGAGAATTAAAAGGAACCATATCACTTAAGCTATCTGAACAGCTTTCGCATTTCCCGGTCGAAATTTTTGAACTGTCAGATACGCTGGAATATCTCGATCTTTCATTCAATAACCTAAGCTCATTACCTGCGGATTTTGGTCGGCTCCAAAAACTTAAGATCTTTTTTTGTTCAGAAAACCTGTTCACCATTTTGCCCGAAGTACTGGGCGATTGTCCGCATTTGGATATTGTAGGTTTTAAATCAAACCAGATAGAAATGGTGCCGCAGGCATCAATTAATTCAAATCTTAGGTGGCTTATCCTTACCAATAACAGCATTACCAGTTTGCCTGCCGAAATAGGTAATTGCAACAGAATGCAGAAATTGATGCTTGCAGGTAATAAATTAAAGGAGTTACCGGCGTCGCTTGCTAATTGTCGTAATTTGGAATTACTCCGGATCTCTGCCAATCAATTAAGCGAATTTCCCGAATGGCTTTTATCTCTGCCTAAACTATCATGGCTGGCCTTTTCGGGCAATCCTTTCAGCTATAAACCAACTGTACAACCGCTTACACCGATTGACAGTCACGAACTGGAGATCAGCGAGTTGCTTGGCGAAGGTGCATCTGGTGTTATCTCCAAAGCTAGCTGGCGGCATGCCGGCGAAACCAGCGAAGTTGCGGTTAAAATTTTTAAAGGAGCAGTTACCAGCGATGGCCTGCCCGAAGATGAGATGAACGCCTGCATCACTGCCGGCAATCACGAGGGGCTTGCAGAATTAATAGGCCAGATCACCAATCACCCCGAAAACAAAAAGGGGTTGGTGATGAAACTCATACCTAAAACTTTTTACAATTTGGGCCTCCCCCCCAGCTTCGTTACCTGCACACGCGATGTTTTTAAGCCGGGCATGGGCCTTACACCTGCACAGGTATTAAAAATTGCAGGAACCATTGCTTCCGTAGCAGAGCACCTGCACAGCAAAGGCATTATGCATAGCGACCTTTACGCTCACAATATTTTGGTTGATGACGAAGCAAACACACTGTTCAGCGATTTTGGGGCCGCCTGTTTTTATGATCTATCGGATTCCGAAACAGCCAAGAAGCTTGAATTGCTTGAAGTAAGGGCCTATGGCTGCCTGCTTGATGATCTTATTAGCTTATGTAATCAAGCAGAGTCTCGGTTAATATTAAAACTTGAGGAGCTCAGGGATGCGTGCATGAGCGATAACATGGAAAAGCGCCCTTCGTTTCAAGTTTTAAACAGAGACTTTATGGTATTAGACCGGGAACAGTTTGTGCTATAGCGAAGCCTGCGTTGTTGATAGCCTTATTAAATCATCTTCTTCCCCATCAAGTAAATCAGCCAGGCAGGTAAAGTAATTAATTCCGGCAAGACCTAAGCCGTTTGGAGCTACCGTTGTTTCAGTAATAAAATATCCGTTATCAAGCTCTAAAATCAGCTTTTCATCTTCAAATTCCCGGCTAAGCAAATCAACTATGTCCCTGCCTTTAACATTCATCAGTTTATTTTCAACAAATTCTGTTTTATACGGCCAGTACGCTAAGATGTGCTTTATCCTAACTATCAGCCTTTTCCAGCCAGTGTAATTATTATAAGCCAGTTCAGCAATTGGTTTCTTTCCGGGGTTAACGTGCTGTATTTCAATCAGCGGGAGCAGGAAAATACTTTCAGCATCTGCATCAGGTGCTTCTATCTTCACTTCATCTTCAAAATCATAGGGGATTGTTACAAACATGCTTCCCTCAAGTTCAATAAAACAGCTGGCAAAATCCAGTCCATATTGCTCGGCTTTAACTAAACAGCGGATATCTGTTATCTTCTTTCCCACCAGGTCTTTTGGATGCATTGAATACAAATATTGATTAATAGCTCAGGCAATTATACAGGATTTTTAAAGCTTTTACATGTGTACATCTTTCATTAGGTAGATGAAAGCGACTTTTAACATTGCTTTTTTAGAAATATTTGAACGAAAAATGATAATTTTTACCAATCCGTCGATTCATTCACCGGATTCGTCGGTTTTTTTTTGATTTTAACAATCCATGTATTAGATTTGCAGCTATTTCAATACAAGGTTACCACCTTGATTTGTGATAAGGTTTAGGTTTAAAGCCTCCAAGCAGCGAGTGCAAGGAGGCTTTTATTTTTTATCTTATCAATAACGCATCAACTAAAGTCTTAGTATTTAAACAAGCGATAAAAAAGTCCTAAGTCTGAAGTATTTAGCCGGAAATTGAATATTAAGGGCCAATCATTTATTTTCAATCTCCCGACGTTGATGGGATTGGTGCGGAGGCCTCGCTATATTGTAGTGTAAAGCCCACAGCGAGCATTGGAATTGCGGGGAAGGAAAAGCGAGGACTTGGAACGTAAAGCCCGAGCCGCAGGCAACGCCCATATTCGTAAAATACACCTAACAATGAACGACTTAAACTCACATTATTACAAAAGCCACTCCAATTAACAAAGTCACTCTGTGTAATTCGCGACTGCTTGCCCGTTGTTGGTGAAAACACCAACAACGGCAGAGAGAACCTTGACTCCCTTATCTTTTGATGAACACCTAAGCCACAAGTGTGGCGTAGAGATTTGGTGACAACATCAATATCTGCGGAACTTTGGATTTAAGACTTGCGACTTAAGACACTTACTTATTTTCCTTCACCACATCAATAAGCCAGGTTACCAGGCCAATGAAGCCAGCTATAAATAAACCGAGTCCTGCTCCACGTGCGTAATCATCCCATTTTTCGGCTGGCCCGCTTGGGATGGCCATCCCTGCCGAAAACAGGATGATCCCTATTAGTAAAAGATAAACAGAGCGTTTTGCTTTATTTTTCATCGGCCTAAATTAAAAAAATCATTTTTTAATTCTGTATTTTTGCAACCTCTTAAAAACGAGGTGAAATAATAGATGTACAAGGAATATAAGCAGTTAAACTTATCGCAAACCGGCAAAGAGATACTGGACTTCTGGAAACAGAAAAATATTTTCGAAAAAAGCATTACCAGCCGTCCGGCAGGTAACCCTTATACTTTTTATGAAGGGCCGCCGAGCGCTAACGGTATGCCCGGTATTCACCACGTAATGTCGCGCTCTATTAAAGACATTTTTTGCCGTTACAAAACCCTCAAAGGTTACCAGGTAAAACGCAAAGGCGGTTGGGACACCCACGGCCTGCCAATTGAGCTTGCTGTTGAAAAAGCTTTGGGCATCACCAAAGATGATATCGGTAAAAAAATAAGCGTTAAAGATTATAACGACGCCTGCCGTAAGGAAGTAATGCGCTATACCGACGTTTGGAACGACCTGACCGAAAAAATGGGCTACTGGGTCGACCTGAATGATCCGTACATCACCTACAAAAGCGAATACATTGAAAGCCTTTGGTGGATCCTGAAGCAACTGCATAATAAAGATATGCTGTACAAAGGATACACCGTACAACCATACTCGCCAAAATCAGGTACCGGTTTGAGCTCGCACGAGCTTAACCAACCGGGCACCTATAAAATGGTGAAGGATACTACCATAGTAGCTCAGTTCAAGGTAAAAAAAGATGCAGACTCGGCGTTTTTATTCAACGGCATAGATACGGAAGTATTTATCCTGGCCTGGACAACTACCCCATGGACTTTACCATCAAACTGTGCCCTTGCCGTTGGCGAAGGCATCAACTACGTTAAGATCAGTACCTTTAACCCTTACACTTACCTGCCGGTTTGTGTAGTACTGGCTAAAGACCTGGTTAAAAAATACTTTAAAGCTGAGGGTGAGAACGCTTCGTTTGCCGATTACAAAGGCGGCGACAAGATCATCCCATGGAAAATTGAAGCCGAAGTAAAAGGCAGTCAGCTGGTGGGTATCCACTACGAACAACTGATGCCTTATGTAACCAATGAGGATCTGGAGCAAAACGCTTTTCGCGTGATCCCGGCCGATTTTGTTACTACTGAAGATGGTACCGGTATAGTACACACCGCATCTGTTTTTGGTGCGGATGACTTCAGGGCCTGTAAGGAAAACAACGTACCATCGGTAATGGTGAAGGATGAAACAGGCAAGGATGTTCCGCTGGTGAACAAACAAGGCCGTTTTGTTGACGAGGTTACCGATTACGCGGGCCGTTACGTTAAAGAAGAATATTATAGTGATGCCGAGCGTGCCGAAGAAGGATTTAAACCAACCGACGTACTCATCTCCATTAAATTAAAAACAGAGAACCGTGCGTTCGACGTTAAGAAATACGAGCACAGCTATCCCCACTCATGGCGCAGCGACGAGCCGATATTATATTATCCGCTTGATAGCTGGTTTATCCGTACCACCGCGGTAAAGGATAAAATGGTGGAGTTGAACAAAACCATTAACTGGAAACCGGAATCAACCGGTACTGGCCGTTTTGGTAACTGGCTGGAAAATTTGGTTGACTGGAACCTTTCGCGTTCACGCTATTGGGGCACCCCGCTGCCTATCTGGCGCGAGGAGAACGGTGCAGAGGAAATTTGCATCGGTTCGATAGCTGAACTGAATGCCGAGATCGAAAAATCTATCAAAGCAGGTTTCATGCCCGAAGGTTTTGTTTTGGAGGATATGCACCGCCCTTATGTTGATGATGTGGTTTTAGTATCATCAACCGGCAACAAAATGCTGCGTGAGCCCGATTTGATTGACGTTTGGTTTGATTCGGGCGCTATGCCTTACGCGCAATGGCATTTCCCTTTTGAAAACCAGGAGCAGTTTAAAAACGCCTACCCTGCCGATTTCATTGCCGAAGGTGTTGACCAAACCCGCGGCTGGTTCTTTACCCTGCATGCCATAGCCGTAATGCTAAGCGAAGCAAGTGACGAAGTTAAAGCAGTTAACGAACAGGTTGGCAACAAAGGTATTGCGTTCAAAAACGTGGTATCAAACGGCCTGGTGCTTGATAAAAACGGCAACAAAATGTCTAAACGTTTAGGCAACGCTGCTGATCCATTTGAGACCATTGAGAAATACGGAGCTGATGCAGCCCGCTGGTACATGATCAGCAATGCATCGCCATGGGACAACCTTAAATTCAACGAAGAGGGGATAGATGAAGTAAGGCGTAAGTTTTTTGGTACGCTGTACAACACCTATTCATTCTTTACCCTGTACGCGAATATTGATAAGTTCGCATATAGCGAGCCTGAAATTGAGAACAGCAAACGCCCCGAAATTGACCGCTGGATCATATCGCTGTTAAACACCCTGAGCAAAGAGGTTGACGGTTACTACGCCGATTTTGAGCCAACCAAGGCTGCCCGTGCTATCCAGGAATTTGTTGATGTGCATTTCAGCAATTGGTTTATCCGCTTAAGCCGTCGCCGTTTCTGGAAATCAGACGATTCGGAAGACAAGCTTTCGGCTTACCAAACGTTATATACCTGCCTGATCGCGATTAGCAAGCTAATGTCGCCAATCGCGCCATTCTTTGCCGACAGATTATATTGTGACTTAAACGCTGTTACCGGCAAGGAAGAATTTGAATCGGTGCACCTGGCTTATTTCCCTGAATATAACAGCGCATTGGTTGATGCCGAACTGGAAGAGCGGATGCAACTGGCACAGGATGTTTCATCGCTAACGCTTTCGTTGCGTAAAAAAGTGAATATTAATGTGCGCCAGCCATTGAGCAAAATTTTATTGCCAATACTGGATAAAAGCTTTAAATTACACGTTGAGCAGGTTAAAGACCTGATTTTGTCTGAAACCAACATCAAGGATATCGAGTACATTACCGATACCGCAGGTTTCATCAAAAAGAAGATAAAGCCAAACTTTAAGGCTTTGGGCCAAAAAGTAGGTAAGGACATGAAAGTTGTAGCCGAAGCTATCACAAACTTTACGCAGGATGATATAAGCGCATTAGAAACCAACGGTAATATCACTGTACTTGATGGCAAATACGAAGTATTAGCTAATGACGTTGAGATCATAGCCGAAGATGTTCCCGGATGGCAGGTTGCAAATTTGGGAAAACTAACCGTGGCTTTAGATGTTACCATAACCAACGAATTGAAACAGGAAGGTATCTCGCGCGAGTTTATCAACCGTGTGCAAAATATACGTAAGACCAAAGGATTTGAAGTAACTGATAGGATAAACGTGCGGGTAAACAGCACCCAGGCAATCAGAGAGGCCGTGGAGAACAATCTATCCTATATTTGCGCCGAAATTTTGGCTGACAGCATCGTGTTTGCAGATAACCTAAATGAGGGAGAACCTGTTACAATTGACGAACAAGAAATATTGATTGCTATTAGTAAAGTATAATGAAACAAGAACAAGAAAAAACCAGATATTCTGAAGCTGACCTGCAGGAATTTAAAGGGATTATCCTGGATAAAATGCGCATAGCCCGCGAGGAATTAAACTCATTGGCTACGTCATTAAGTTCGCCTAATGCCAACGGCACCGATGATACCGCCGGTACTTACAAAACATTAGAAGATGGTTCGGCCACGCTTGAAAAGGAGCAGATAAACCAATTGGCTGCACGTCAGAAAAAGTTCATTGAACAGCTTGAGGCCGCGCTTGTACGTATCGAAAATAAAACTTACGGTGTTTGCCGCGAAACAGGCAAGCTGATCCCGAAAGAGCGTTTACGTGCTGTGCCGCACACCACCCTTTCAATGGAAGCTAAATTAAAGCAATAAATGAAGGCTTCTTATACCAAACCTTTTTTAACTGCTGCCTTTATCATCCTTGCCGACCAGATCATTAAAACCTGGGTACGGGCACATATGCAAATGGGCGAAGAAATTCGTTTCCTGGGGAGCCGGGGTATGTTACATTACACCGAAAACAACGGCATGGCATTTGGCATGGAATGGGGCGGCGATGCGGGCAAGCTGGCTTTAACGCTGTTCCGCATAGTTGCGGTTTGCGGTATAATTTACACCCTTGTTTATTTAATTAAACACAAATACCATCGCGGGCTTATCATGAATGTTGCGCTCATTTTAGCCGGCGCTATGGGCAATATCATCGATTCAACCTTTTATGGTTTGATGTATAAATACGCTCCTATATTTCATGGCCGTGTAGTTGATATGTTTTACTTCCCGCTGCTGCGTGGCACCTATCCATCATGGTTCCCGTTATGGGCAGGCGAGCCGTTCGAGTTTTTCAGGCCGGTATTTAACCTCGCCGATGCTTCGATCTGCATAGGCGTAATTATGATACTGCTATACCAGAAACGCTATTTCAAACACGAAAAACCAGAAGTAGCCAGCCCCAACAGCGAAATGGTTGAAGAATAAATTTATTATAGATCCATATATGAAAAGCCGCGATGAGCGGCTTTTTTGCTATCCCCCCGTCATTGCGAGGTACGAAGCAATCGCAAACTATACAGGGCGGACTTTCATAGCTACTCTGCCTGTTGGGGATTGCTTCGTACCTCGCAATGACGGAAATAAGTAAATCCCGTAATTAAAAACCCACACAAACTATTCTTGTGCTTATTTGCAACGAATGCGAGTTATCTAAGTGTGCAACCCTCCATTCAATAAAATACCTTTTAACACGTTATATTGTACAAAAGCAGCTAAATAATGTATATTGGGGATTTAACAGGGCCGGATTTAACAATTACCACCGAACTTTGTGAGTGCTAAACAGATATATCAGCCACGATATATTACGATTTAACACTTTTTAACATTTAAGCATAGATTTTAGTTGGCGAAAAATTGAGCGGGTGTTTAAGTTTGCCTACCGAAACGAAAAAAATTAATGGAAGAACAAAATAGCTATACAGGAAATGTTTCATCAGCTGCACCGGCAGCCCCAACGTCGTACTCAACCGATATCAGGGCACTGAATGAAATGATACAAAGAGAAAGCGCTTTTATCGATCTGCTCATCATGGAGATGGATAAAGTGATAGTTGGGCAACGCTACATGGTTGAGCGCCTGCTGATCGGTTTGCTGGCTAACGGGCACATTTTATTGGAAGGTGTACCTGGATTGGCAAAAACGCTTGCCATCAATACGCTGGCGAGAGCTATCCAGGCTGACTTTAGCCGGATCCAGTTTACACCGGATTTGCTCCCTGCCGACGTGTTGGGTACGATGATCTACAACCAAAAGAAAGAAGAGTTCATTGTGCGCAAAGGCCCTATCTTCTCTAACTTCGTTTTGGCCGATGAGATCAACCGTGCGCCTGCCAAAGTGCAAAGTGCGCTGCTTGAAGCCATGCAGGAACGCCAGGTAACCATTGGCGATACCACCTATAAGCTGCCCGATCCGTTCCTGGTACTGGCAACCCAAAACCCTATTGAGCAGGAAGGAACTTATCCCCTGCCAGAGGCACAGGTTGACCGTTTTATGCTGAAGGTGGTGATCAAATATCCTAACAAGGAAGATGAGAAAAAGATCATGCGCGCCAACATTTCGCCGGCAGGCATGGGTAAACCAAACGCCATCATCAAGCCTGAGGAGATCATCAAAGCCCGCAAAATAGTGCGCGAGGTTTATATGGACGAAAAGATAGAGCAATACATTATTGATATCGTTTTCGCCACCCGTTTCCCGGATCAGTTTAAGCTTGCCAAATACAAAACGCTTATCACTTTCGGTGCGTCACCAAGGGCGAGTATCAGTTTAGCTCTGGCATCTAAAGCTTATGCTTTTATCAAACGCCGCGGCTATGTGATCCCTGAGGATGTACGCGCTGTTTGCCACGATGTGTTAAGGCATCGTGTAGGCTTAAGCTACGAGGCCGAAGCAGAGAACATCACCAGTGAGGATATCATTACAGCGATCCTGAACGCGGTTGAGGTACCGTAATAGCCCACCCAAACCCTCCCCTAAAGGAAGAGGGCTTTACAACAGGGCGAGTAACAGTTTTATAACAATGATTTTTAAAAGTCTTCCGCCAGCTGGCGGAGAGATTTAGAGGGGGCCAAATGGCTAAAGACACCAAGGATCTGCTAAAAAAGGTAAGGAAGATAGAGATCAAAACCCGTGGCTTAAGTAACCACTTATTTTCGGGCGAGTATCATTCGGCTTTCAAGGGGCGCGGTATGGCCTTTAGCGAGGTGCGTGAATACCAGATCGGCGACGAGATCCGTACCATCGACTGGAACGTAACGGCCCGCTTTAATGCTCCTTACGTAAAAGTATTTGAAGAGGAGCGCGAGCTTACCGTTATGGTACTGATGGATGTGAGCGGGTCTGAAAACTTCGGCACACAAAACCAGCAAAAGCAGGACCTGGCTACTGAGCTTTGCGCCGTACTGGCATTTTCGGCCATACAAAACAATGATAAGGTAGGTATCATACTTTTCAGCGATAAGATCGAGAAATTTATTCCGCCTAAAAAAGGCCGTAGCCATATTTTGATGATCATCCGCGAGCTGATCGCTTTTCAGCCCGAAAACAAGGGCACCAACGTAGCCGCGGCTCTGAAATACTTTACAAGCGTTATCAAAAAGAAATGCACGGCCTTTGTGATCTCGGATTTTATTACTTCTGAGTTTGAGAACGAGCTTAAGATCGCCAATAAAAAGCACGATATCATTGCCCTAAAGCTGTACGACAAACATGAAGATGAGTTTCCTAACCTGGGCCTCATACCTGTTAAGGACGAAGAAAGCGGACAGATCATGTGGGTAAACACCGGTGATAAAGCCGTTCGCGATGCCTTTAAATGGGATGCCGTGAAACGCAACGCTGCCCTGCAGGATACTTTTAAGCGCTCGGGGGTTGATTATACTACCATTGGCACACATGAATCATACGTTAAACCATTAATGACATTATTTAAAAAGCGGGAAGGCCGGCGGTAAAATATATGAACAGGTACATCAAATACACCCTGGCTATGTTGGTATTGCTTGCAGGCTTTTACCAAACAGGCAGGGCGCAAAACTTTGGAGCTAAAGCTACGCTGGATAAAAAATCTATCCTCATAGGCGAACAAACACAGCTCAACTTAAGCATCCGTTTTCATGTTAAAGACAGCATCGGGTTTCCAAAACTGGCCGATAGCATAGGCAAGATCAGGATTGTACACTTTAAGACTGATACCGTTTTTGATAAGGATGATCGATCGATCGAAACCATTAACAGGCGCTATACTATTACCGCTTTCGACAGCGGTATGTACATCATCCCGTCATATGTATTTAAATCGCCGGTGGGTGACTTACCAACTGATACATTGAATCTTGATGTAAGAACAGTTGCGGTTGATACAACTAAAGCATTTTATGATATAAAGCAACCGCTTACCATTAAATATACTTTTTGGGATTGGCTGCGCGATAACTGGAAGCTGGTAGTTGGAATATTAGCCGCAATGCTGGTTACAGGCGGAGTAGTTTACTACCTGCTTAAACGACCTAAAAAGGAAGTGGTTGTTGAAGAGGTTAAACCTGACGTTCCCTTGCATGTGCAGGCGCTTCAAAAACTTGAAGAAATCAAAAACAAACAGCTTTGGCAGCATGATCAGGTTAAGCAATATTATATTGAACTGAGCGATGTAGTGCGCGAGTATCTTGAAAAACGGTACACCATACAGGCCCTGGAGCAAACCTCCGAAGAGATCTTTGCCAGTCTGCGGAATATGGATATAGCCAGTGAAGACAGGAACTTGTTAAGACAATTACTCGTGCTATCGGACATGGTGAAATTTGCCAAAGAAAAACCCGCGGCTCATGAAAATGAAAAGAGCATGGAAAATGCTGTTACTTTTATTAAAGATACACAACCCCATGCCAGACCAACAGATGTGAAGGGAGATGAGGCAAAATGATTTGGTTTAAAGGAATAGAATTTGCCCATCCCGGCTTTTTCTGGCTGCTGATCAGTATCCCGCTTATGGTGGGCTGGTACATCTGGAAACAAAAGCAGCTGCAGGGTAACCTGGCCATGCCTACCATCAGGGGCTTCGCCATGATCACCAAAAGCATGCTGCCGCGCTTCAGGCATTTGAGCATCATATTACGCTCGTTAGCAATGGCGGCATTGATCATAGCGCTGGCAAGGCCGCAATCATCATTAAGCTGGCAGGATACCACCACCGAGGGTATTGATATCGTTATAGCTTCAGATATCTCTGGCAGTATGCTTGCCGAAGATTTTAAACCCAACAGGCTTGAAGCGGGCAAAAACATCGCTACTGATTTTATCCAGAACCGCCCTAATGACAGGATCGGCCTGGTGGTTTTCAGTGGTGAAAGTTTTACACAATGCCCGCTCACTATCGATCACTCTGTACTGGTAAACCTTTATGCCGATATCAAAAACGGGATGATTGAAGATGGTACCGCCATTGGTATGGGGTTGGCAACAGCCGTAAACCGGTTAAAAGACAGCGAAGCCAAAAGTAAAGTAGTGATCCTGCTTACCGATGGTTCAAACAACTCGGGCTCCATCCCGCCGGTTACAGCTGCCGAAATTGCCAAGCAGTTTGGCGTAAGGGTTTATACGGTAGGTATCGGCACAAACGGTTATGCCCCCTACCCTGTTCAAACCCCGATGGGTGTGCAGTACCAGCGCATGAAAGTTGATATTGATGAAGGCACACTGAGCAAAATTGCTACCATTACCGGCGGTAAATATTTCAGGGCAACCAATAACAGCGCTTTGAAGGATATTTACGAACAGATTGATAAACTGGAAAAAGCCAAGATAGATGTTACCCAGTACCGCAAAAAAACCGAACGCTTTTTGCCGTTCGCCATTATTGCACTGGCGCTTTTATCATTAGAATTTTTAACAAGACACACCCTGCTTAAGGGAGCTATAACATAACAGCATGCTACGTTTTGCAAATACAGAATTTTTATGGGGATTGCTTGCTATTCCGCTGCTGCTCTTTATTTTTTTGAGGGTAAACTGGTGGAAACGTAAAGCCATAGCCTCGTTGGGTAACAAGGAGGTGGTGATGCAGCTGATGCCACAGGTATCCTTTTCACGCCCCTGGATCAAGTTCATCTTTTTCATTTTAGCCTATGCCCTTGTTATTATTGGCATTGCAGATCCGCAGTTGGGTTCCAAAACAGAAGAGGTAAAGCGCAAAGGTGCCGACCTCATGATCCTGCTTGATGTATCGAACAGTATGCTGTCGCAGGACCTTGCCCCTAACCGCTTGGAAAATGCCAAACGCGCGTTATCCCAGTTGATAGATAAACTGCATGACGACCGCATCGGTATCGTAGTATTTGCGGGGCAGGCTTATGTACAGCTCCCGGTAACTACCGATTATGCGGCAGCCAAACTGTTCCTGAACACCATTAATACCGAAATGGTGCCAACACAAGGCACAGCAATTGGCGCGGCAATTAATTTAGGGATGCAGTCGTTTGATTTTAAGAACGGAACCGGTAAATCCATCATCATTATTACCGATGGCGAAAACCATGAGGATGATGCCGTAGCCGCAGCTAAATATGCCTTAGCTAAAAACGTTACCGTGAATGTGGTTGGTGTAGGTTCGGAAGAAGGCGCACCTATCCCTATTTATCAAAACGGCAAACAAATCGGTTTTCATAATGACAGCACCGGGCAACCTGTAGTCAGCAAGCTGGATGAAACCATGGGTAAGGAAATAGCCGAAGCAGGAAAAGGCGTTTACGTACGTGCCAACAATGCCAACAGCGGCCTTAACATTGTGATGGATGAGATAGCCAAAGTACAGCGCAAGATGACGGATACCAAACAGTTTAAAGATTTTGAAGACAGGTTTCAATTTTTCCTGGCCATTGCCTTTGTATTGTTACTGGCCGAGTTCTTTATCTCCATCCGTAAAAATATGCGCCTGAGCAAGATCAAATTATTTGAAGTAAAAAACACATGAAGCAATATATCATAGCCATTTTATTAGTGCTGCAGGCTTCATTTCTTTTTGCACAGCAGGAAAGGAAATACCTGAGGCAGGGAGACCAACTCTATCAGCAAAAAAAGTTTAAAGAAGCAGAAGTAGCGTATCGCCAGGCCATGAGCAAAAAGGCAAAAACCCTTGAAGGTAATTTTAACCTTGGCGATGCCATGTTTAAGCAGAAAAAATATGATGATGCAGCCGCGCAGTTCAATAAACTGGCAAACGCATCAATTGATAAAAATGTGAAAGCTGGTGCTTATCACAATATCGGTAACTCTTTTTTAACCGAAAAAAAATACCAGGAAAGTATCGACGCCTATAAAAAAGCACTCGTTAATAATCCTAAAGATGAGGAGACCCGGTATAACCTCGCCTATGCCCAAAAAATGCTAAAAAACCAGCAGGATAAGAACAAAGGCGGCGGGGGCAACAATAATAAGGACAAAAACAAGGATAAAAACAAAGACGATAAGAAAAACCAGGACGATAAAAATAAAGATAAGAACGATAAGGATAAGAAAGACCAGGATAAAAACAAGCAAGATCAGGACAAGAACAAGCAAAACCAGGATCAGAAAGACCAGCAGGGGCAGCAGCCAAACCAACTGTCAAAAGATGATGCCCAGCGGATGCTTGACGCCCTCAACAACGATGAGAAGCAAACCCAGGATAAGCTGAAGAATAAAAAATTAAAAGGCGCTAAAGTGCCTATTTCAAAGGATTGGTAAAATCTTGTTGTTTTGTAGATACTAATGAAAATTAAACTTTCCATATTAACGCTGCTGCTATGTTGCTCAAGCCTGATTTTTGCGCAGGTAAAGTTCACGGCATCGGTAAATAAAACCACTATTGGCACAGGCGAGGTACTTGAAGTAACCTTTTCCATCAACGCCAATGGAGATCGTTTTGCACCACCTGCTTTTGGCGGCTTCCAGGTAGTTGGCGGCCCTAACGTGTCCAACAGCGTGTCCATGATTAACGGGGTTACCTCGGCAAGTATCGCATACGGATATGACCTGGTACCAACCAAAGAGGGCGAATTAACCATCGGTCCGGCTACAATCATGTCGGGCGGAAGGCCTTACAGCACGGCTCCAATTAAAATTAAAGTTGTAAAAGGCCAGGGCGGGCAGGTCGGCCAGCAAGCCCAGCAACAAAGCAGTAACGGTCCCGATAGCCGCAACATTCAGAAAGGCCGTGTAAGCGATATCTCCAAATCATTGTTTTTGCGTGCCGAGGTTGATAAAACAACCGCCTATATGGGCCAGCAGATCATGATGAACCTGCGCCTTTATACCCGGGTCAACATAGCCAACGGCGAACCAGAAAAGATCCCTGATTTGAACGGCTTTTACAGTCAGGAGATCAAAAACAATAACCCTAATGCCCAATGGCGTACCGAGATTTTAAATGGTGTGCGCTACAACGTAACTGATATTAAACAAACCATCCTGTTCCCCGAGCATGAAGGCAATATCACCATTGAGCCATCCATCATGAACTTTATAGTAAGGCAGCAGGCCGCTTCATCATCAGGTGATCCGTTCGATGCTTTTTTTGGCGGATACGAGGATGTGAAGTACAAGGTTAAAAGTACGCCCGTTGTTATCCATGTAAAACCGTTGCCACAGGCAGGCAAGCCAGCCGAATTTACCGGTGCAGTGGGTAAGTTTAATATTGAGGCTTCGCTTGATAAAAATGATGTTAAAGCTAATGATGCCATTAATTACACCATAAAGGTAAGCGGTACAGGCAACCTGAAGTTGTTGAAACCGATAAACCCAACCTTCCCGGCCGATTTTGAGAAGTACGAGCCCAAGATAACCGATACTATTACCGAAAATGCAAGCGGTTCATCGGGCAACAGGAAATACACTTTTCTGCTGATTCCAAGGCACCAGGGCGATTTTACCATCGATCCGGTTAAGTTCGCTTTCTTTAACCCCGCTACCGGCAGGTACGTTTCATTAAGCACTCCGGCATTCCACATCAAAGTAGCTAAAGGCACCGGCGATGGCAGTAATGTTACCGCTTTTTCAAACGCGGGCAAACAGGATGTTAAGGTACTGAGCAATGATATCCGCTACATAAAAACCGGCAGCGAACTAAACGAGGTAGGCAGCGATTTTTATGGCTCGGGATTATATTATTTCCTGCTGATCTTAGGTCCGGTAGGCTTTATGGGCGCTTTGGTTTACGGCAAATGGCGCGATAAGAACAATGCCGACGTAGTAGGTTTAAAAAGCCGTAAAGCAGGCAAGGTAGCAGCCAAACATCTGGCAAGTGCCAAACAGCAATTGAATGATAAAAAGGCATTTTACGAGAACCTGTTCCGCGGTTTATACGGGTACCTGAGCGATAAGCTCAACATCCCTTATGCCGACCTGAACCACGAAAAGATAGCTTCAGAGCTGCAAGCCCGTTCACTTGATGAAAACCTCATTAATGAGATGCTTGACACGCTTGACCTTTGCGAGATGGCCCGCTATGCCCCTGTATCAGGTATTACCGAGCAGCAGGTGTTTGATAAGGCACAGAACATGATCAATAACATTGAAAATAAAATATAACATGATGAAGCGCATTATATACATCCTGCTCATCATCGTTATGCCCATGTACGCATTAGCTAACGATGAGGCCAGCATCCTGTTAAAAAAAGGAAACGACCAGTACGCCAAAGGCCAGTACAAAGAGGCTATAACCAGCTACCAGAAAATTGTAGACGATGGACACCAGTCGGCATTGGTTTATTATAATTTAGGCAACGCCTATTTTAAAAATGAAGATGTGCCATCGGCCCTGTTGTATTACGAAAAGGCGCATAAGCTTTCGCCGGGGGATGAGGATATCAATTTCAATATCCAGTTTGCCAATCAAAAAACAACCGATAAGGTTGATGCCGGTACCGAGTTTTTCATTACCAAATGGTGGCACTCGTTCATTCTTCGCTTTTCGTTAACAACATTGGCTGTAATGAGCATCCTGTTCATTATTGCGGGCTCTGCATTGTTAATAACATACAGGTTTACCAATTCGGTAAGCATTAAAAAGCTGTCGTTCTATTCGGCTTTAGTGTTGTTGCTTTTCGGCTTTGCAAGCATGTTCGTAGCAAATAGCCAGGACCAGTATTTTGATGCTCACCATGGCGCAATTATCTTCAGCACATCTGTAAATGTAAAAAGCGGACCGACGCCAGGTTCCAAAAACCTGTTCCTGATCCACGATGGCACCAAGGTTCAGATATTGGAGAACAACAACGGCTGGATGAAGATCAGGCTGGCCAGCGGCAACGAAGGCTGGATCAATGAATCGGATGCTAAGGAAATATAGTTTTTTGAGGGAGGCGAAAGGTTTTTCGAGCTTAAAAGCAGAAAGCCCAAGGCCTAAAGCTTTATACTGGTCGAAGTTTAGCGATAGCGTAACTTCGTCCTAAAACCATGGAAGCATCCTGCTTCCGGGGTTTATCAATAGTATCATGCTGTCCGTAGACTCCGTCTACGGATTAATTATGCTTGTAGTTTGTAACTACATGCATAAAGAATTTCAATATTTGATGGCCAACTGTAGTCTTAGGCTACATGCATAGTAATCCGAGGTGGGAGATCTTGAATAGCAAAAGGATTATCAATAGTATCATTTTAGTTAAGCTGAAAGCTTAACCTATTTTAGGTCCAAGTTACGCTATCGCTAAACTTGAACCAGTGTTAGCTTTCAGCTTCAAACCCTATTCTTAGCTAACAGCTCCAGCACATCTTCTTCCGTACCGGTAAAAGGACCTGATGATTCAATTTTGAAGCTGGCCATGGCGGCTGCAAATTCACCTGCTTCCTGGAAACCTTTGCCTTTGGCTCGCTGATATAAATAGCCTGCCATATAGGTATCACCGCAACCGGTGGCATCAACTACTTCCGATGGTTTATATGCCGGGATCTGGTAATAAACACCATCGGTATAAATAACAGAGCCCATGCTGCCCAACGTAACCACTACTTCTTTAACACCCCATTCGTTCAAAACTTTGGCACCTTCATGGATGTCAGTTATCCCGGTCAACACTTCCATTTCGTGTTCGTTCACTTTCAGGATGTGGATATGTTGCAAGGCTTCGCGTTTTTCGGGCCAGTCGATAGCCACTACATTTTTATCTTCTACTTTGCGCAGGTACCCCTGTGCGTCAAGAGACAGCTTACCACGTTGAGCGAGGGACTTTATAAATTCTACAGAGATATCATCGGCCAGTAAAGGGCCTAAATGATAAACGTGGGACCGGATCTCATCAAGTTGTTCGATAGTGAAGGGATCAGCTTTTTGTAGCACGCGCTGAGTGCGGTGATCCTGGTTAACAGAGTAAATATTTTCAAAGTAAACCGTTTCGCCGCCGGTAGTGGCATGTACTTCGATACCCTTGCCGCGAAGTTTTTCAACCACCGGCATTTCGCTTAAAGCAAGCGAAGTAACCAGGGTATACTTCACATCCATATTACGGATGGCGTTTGAAAAGTAAAAAGAAGTACCGCCCGCCATGTGTTTTACCGCTTGCGGCGTCACCACTTTATCTAACGTAATATGCCCTACACAACAAATATCGTACATGAAATTCCCCTATTATGATTTGATAATCAGCCCTTATTATTTAAACAAACGGCAAATGTAAGAAATAGGATCTGGTGTACAAGGATATTAATGTTTTGTGACAGGGAAATCACTTTAGGGATCAGATCTGTTTTATACGATACTCAGCACATCTGCGCCGGCCATTTCGGCCAGGTCATCAAAATATACCGATGCCAGGTGCTCCCATCTAAACCGGCTGCTGTATTGAATCCCCTCTTCAATAAACTGCTCTCTTAAGCTATTACTTTTAAGCAGTAATTCAATCCGTTCAACAAAACAGGCGGCGTTATAAGGATCGCATTTAAAACCATTGATACCCTGCTCAATAAAATCTTTTGAGCCTCCGCCATCGGCTATCACACAGGGCAGGCCCGATGCCATTGCCTCAAGCACTACGTTGCCATAAGCTTCGGATACCGAAGGAAACAGGAACAGGGTTGATGATGCATACAAAACCGAAAGTGATTTGTGATCTACCTTACCGGTAAACACGGCGTTCGGCATCTTCGCTTCGCAGGCCTTACGCGCAACGCCATCCCCGGCAATTATAAAATTAACCTTAGGATGCCGGCTTTGCATTATCGTATAAATTTCAAACAGGGTTTCCAGGTTTTTTTCCCAAACCAGGCGGCTCGCAAATAAAATTGTAGGATTATCATTCCCGGTTAACCGGCGCAGGGCTTTGTCGTTTTTATGACCGGGCGAAAACAGGTTGGTATCCATCCCTCTTTGCCAAAGCTTCATGCGGTAAGTATCGACGCCTATATCAATGAGCTCGTCCTTCATACTTAACGAGGGCACATATACCTGGTCGCACTGATTATAGAAAATCTTGTGGTTTTCGGTCATCATCTGTTTAACCTTATTGATCAGGAATGGGGTATGTTTCAGATAGTAATCGATATAGGAAATAAAATGGGTATGATAGATGCTGATTACCGGTAAACCGCGCTGAGAAGCATATTTTAACGCGAAATTGCCCAATAGCGATGGGGTAGCAATGTGTACAACATCCGGCGAAAAGTTATCTATTTCCTCTCTTAACTCGCTAACAACCAAAGCTGGTATAGCCATGGTATAACCCGTATTAATAGGCAGTGTTAAGGCCGGAACTTTTAATGATTCAAATCCTGCTATACTGTCAGGCCCAGCCCCGTACACAAACAAAAATTCAAAAACATTACGATCTATTCGCTTAATGAGCTGGTACATGGTGCGTACTGCACCGTCAAAATCTTCAATAAGTATCTCGGCAAAAAAAGCCACTCTGATCTTTTTCATCTTATTGATTGATTAAATGTTATTACCTGGTGTTTACCTTAGCGTACCGCACAGGCTCCGGCCCGGTCATTAGGAATTCTCTTAATTCGGCCAACTTGTCTGTATTGATCAGGTCGACCTCACATTCAAGCAAGGCCCGCCATACTTCCTTATTCTCAGGCGAAGCCCAAAGGCGCACCCGTTTCTTGTATTGATGTGCTGTGGCTACGTAATCGCGGAGCAACTGTTTTTGATCTTCGGGCATCGGGCCTTTACCTGTCCAGCTGATCAGGCGCGAATATTTGCAACTGGCGGTTTTGTAAACGGTATTTGAAAGCGTATCGGTATGCACCTGCATCAGGTCCTCATCGATAAAAGCGTAACGTTCCTTTTGCGCCTGGAGCATTTTATAAGGCTTGTTGCCGGTAATGACAATGGTTACATTCCCCTCTGTTATTTCGCCATTATTATAGCTCGACAGCATCGGCGCATAACGTTTTAACACTTCCGACAGCTTTGCATAGGTTTTTTCAGCGTCGGACTTGATATCGATCATAAGAGTAATGGGAGAAAGCGGGTGTACCACTTCCCTGTTTTTACCCTCATAGCAATTGAATAACGGGTTTAAATAAAGCTGCTCCAGGGTACGCTTTTTTTGAAAAGCCGGCAGCATATGAGCAACCAGCAATTCGCCGTCGCGCAGGTAAATATCAGCCTCTACGTTTTGAAAACCGTTATCCAGGGCATCATACAGAGGCCGGTTATGCCAGTAATCATTATGTGCGAAACCTTTGGAGAGGGGGCTGTTTTGAGCCTGGCAGGTAATGGCTCTGAAGGCAAGGATAACAAAAAACAGAAATTTCAGGTGCTTGTGGCAAAATGCGGCTTGCATCGTAATTTGTATTTGTTGATACAAATTTACCGCTCCGATGTGTACAGGCAGTTATGTCATGGTAAAGTAAAAGCACCGTATGTTTTAATTTATTGTAAATGAATTAACATTTTCATCACATTAAAATATACAAACCGATACTTTTCGATTAAGGCCGATTCACATTAAATCAGCATTTTATAAACACCTGTTAATAAGCCATGAAGATTAGCCGAGAATAAGCCCAGCAAGCTGCTGCCAGCTATCGGCCCTACCGGGAAGTCCTAACAGATTTGAAATAAGCTCAAATACTTCTGCCGCGCTCTTGCCCTCCTGCCTCAAATACCTGACCGATGTTGAGCCTGCCGACTTAGATAGTTTTTTCCCCGACCCTTCAAGCAACAAAGGATGATGATAAAATACTGCATTATTGAAAACTGGTTTATCCAGCACAGCGGCCAATTGAATTTGGGCCAGCGTTGATGCCCACAGGTCATCCCCTCTTACAATCAGGTCGACACCATAAAACAAATCATCAACAACCGACGTAAGCTGGTAGGCGGGAAAGCCATCCTTTTTCCTGACTACGAAATTTTCCATTTCGGCAGGTAATTGCGTTTGGATAGTTGTGCCATCATAACTGTTCAATTTTAATACGGCATTACTATCTGTACGTAATCGCCAGCTTGCTTCCGGAGTGTTTAACGGGCTCTGTTTATCAATACAAGCACATGGGGCGGTTTCACCCAGCTGCTTTCGTGAACAAGTGCAGGCAAAAACTAAACCACCGGCAACCAATTGCTCAAGGGCTTCGTTGTAGAGATTCATCCTATGAACTTGCGAAAAATGGGCTTCAAAATCATTGATGTCCTGTGGGCCTTCATCCCAGGAGATTTCTAAAAAACGAAGCGTATCAAAAATATCGGTTAAATATTCAGGGTTAACCCTTGCCCGGTCGAGATCATCTATCCGCAATAATATTTTCGCACCATATTTGCGGGCTAATGCCACTGTAAGCGAAAATGATAAAATATTACCCACATGCAAAAACCCGCTCGGCGTTGGCGCTATGCGGGTTTTATTAAAATGTATCGGGGTGCTTGTCAATTGTTTTTGGGTTGATGAATAGCCCAAGATACAAAAGATGGAGGTTTTGGCAAAAAGCGTTGTATATCGATAAGGTGCTGTTTAATAATGCAATTCACACAACGTCATTGCGAGGTACGAAGCAATGACGCTTTTTTACCTAAACTTTTTTACCCTGATCACCTTGCGGTTAGGCGTCTCTCATTAAACCATTATACCAACAATGTGCCGCCGTCAACCACCAAACTCAACCCGGTACCAAAGCTTTGCTTCATGAGGTAAACAAAGGCGAGGGCAACGTCATCGGCATGGCCAACACGGCCAAGCAGCAGTGTATCTTTCGCCCAATTGTAGAGGCCTTCTTTATTTTCGGCAGGTAAGCTATCCCAAAGGTTGGTGTCAATTACGCCGGGCACCACACTATTTACACGTATTGGGGCAAGCTCAACGGCCAACGCCCTTACCAAGCCTTCCATAGCGCCGCAAATACTACTGGCTATTGACCAACCCGCGGCAGGCCTTGTACCTGCTGTACCACCGGTTAGGTTTACCGAACCTCCGGCATTAATGAATGGCGTACCATATTTAACAGCAGCATAAGCGCCCCAATAACGAAGATTGAAAAACTTACGTGCAGCATCAATATCAGTTTGGTCGATATTATTGAGGTTTAAATTTTCGGCAGCCGTATAAACCATGTGATCGAACTTACCGGCTTGTTTAAAAAACGATTTTATATTTTCTTCATGCGAAAGGTCAACAGCATAGCCTTCGGTACCTTCAGGCAACTGGCTCAAAGCCTTATCGATCTTACTTTGATTGCCCGAAACTATTACAACTTTAGCACCTTCGGCAGCGGCGGCTTTTGCTGTCGCGAAGCCTATGCCTGTACTACCTCCTAATATAATTACCCGTTTGCCATTTAATGACGATCTGTTTTCAATTTGATTATTCATGATGTTTGTTCTTTTTTTAAACACCACAAATTTCCTCCGTGAAAAACCGGTTCCACTTACCATTTGGTAAAAAGCGAATATCAAATAACTTTATTATCGAGATACCAATCACCAATAAACTACACATTATCCACCTTAAATACTAAAAGCGTTAGGCACGTTACTTACCTAAAAATCCGCCCTCTGTTAAAACGGCAAATTTTGCTTTAAAAAGATCCAGAATTGCAAACTTTTAAACGCGCTTCCTCAAACTCTTTTACCGGAACAATCTCTTTGTTGGCAATAATCGTTCTTAACCTATAATAATCGCCCGCCTCTTCATCACTACCAAAACGATTGTCTTCCAATGCGCCTTCTGTTTCACTCAGTTCATATTTGGCACCAATATAATGCTCTGATAACATCTGCCTGGCTTGTTCGGTCCTTATTTTAGCATCGTATGTCTCACCTACGTTTTTCAAAAGTTTCAGCATTGCCCCCAATCCGTTTCCATCATTGGGATAATCAATATCATAGTCATCTTCGTCCCAGTCGTCCAAATCCTCATCATCCATATCGTCAAATCCATCTCCAAGATATGTATAAGTAAAATTGCCTTCGCCTGCTGTTCGCTCAAGTGTAGCTATGATATTATTGACTTTCACAGCGTCATCATAAGGGCCCGATACATAATGAGGTTTTCCATTTAATCCAAAATCAAGCTCCATCAGCTCTGTCGCTTCATCATCTTCCTCTAAAATATACTCTGCTATTTCAAATTCCTTGTGCGGCTTAAATCCATAATCTTCGGCGTAAGCTATCGCGCCAAAAATGATATTATGAGCAAGTATATAATCGCATCTTTCCCAATTGAACCTGTCTTTTAAATCTTCGTAGTCGTCCTGGTACATATTGAATTCGTACTGGGCACCCTTAACACCCAGGCAAAATATATCAACCAGGTAAATACCTGCTGTTACATTTCCGTTTTTGTGCTGGCGGGCCACTATGATATTACACAAGCCGGATGTCTCCCAATCATCGTTGATCAGACATTCAAAAATACGCAGCGTACGTGCCTGTGTTTTAATATACTTTTCCGGGCTTAGCTGAGCTGACTTCATTGCTACTATCTTACCCTTTTTCTTTTTTGACATAAGCCTCCCCCCGCGGTAAACGGTTTTGTTATCGCCCGCAAAATAAGTCAAATGCTATAAACACTAAAGGAAAAAGCCTCAACAGTTCAAAAACAATTGCTCAACTAATGCTAAATTTGAGTTATGACACTTGCAGACCGGATTATCCAATTCAATGAGCAATTAACCTACACCGGCGATCCTTTACCAGAAGGGATCCGCATCATGAACCCTTTTAAAGAGCATCCACAAACCATGCGGATTGTTGAAGCTTTTTATAACAAGTATTATAACGATAACCAGCAACGCCATGTTATTTTAGGCATTAATCCCGGCAGGTTTGGCGGAGGCCTAACCGGCATCCCCTTTACCGACCCTAAACGGTTGATATCCGAATGCCACATCAGTTATGAAGGCAAAATGTCGCACGAGCCCTCGTCCGTATTTGTTTATGAGGTGATCAATGCTTTTGGTGGCCCTGAAGCATTTTATAAGCAGATCTATATCAATTCGCCTTGTCCGCTTGGTTTTACCAGCATTGATGCTAACGGCAAGGAAAAGAATTACAATTATTACGACAGCAAAGAACTAACCAGGGCTGTTTATCAGTTTATGATCGAAAATATTCGCAAGCAGATCGACCTCGGTATTAATACAGATAAATGCTTTTGTTTTGGCACCGGCAAGAACGAGGCATTTTTACGCAAGCTGAACGATGAATATCATTTTTTTGGCGAAATCATAGCACTGGAACATCCGCGTTTTATCATGCAATACAAAACGGCAAGCAAGCAGTTTTACATTGATAAGTATCTTGCGGCTTTTGAAAGTATCGCCGGATAAACCGGTACTTATTTCGTGGCAAAACACCTATATTGTGTGCACCAACCAATTAGCCTGTAAGCCATGATCAAAAGCAAGTTTTTACCATTCCTGCTGCTGTTGTTTGTTTTTCCTTTTGTTTCCAAAGGGCAATCAACTGCTACCAATAAACTCATTTCGCCCCGCATCAGGGTGATTATGGATAATGATTTTGGCGGCGATCCGGATGGCTTGTTTGCACTTACTCATTTAGCCCTGTCTCCATCGGTAGAGGTGAGGGGCATTATAGGTTCACACTTAAATGCTAACGATGGATTTGACAAATCGAAAACCCAGGCAGATAATGCGGTAAAAGAAGCCACCAAACTATTAACTGTTTTAAAACTCAAAGATCGTTTCCCGGTAACAGCCGGCTCTAATACGGCCATGGTTAATGACAGCACCCCGGTAAAAAGCCAGGCGGTTGATCTCATCATTAAAGAAGCTTCACGCACTGATACTTCCCTGCCGCTTTATGTGCTTTGCGGTGCCGGGCTTACCGAAATTGCCTCTGCGGTGTTAACTGATCCAAAAATTGCAGATAAAGTGACCCTGGTATGGATAGGCGGGCCTGAATACGTTGATCTTGCACTGCCCCCACCAAACTACAGCAGCCCCGAGTATAACCTGAATATTGACATCAATGCCGCAAGGGCTGTGTTCAACCATTCGCAATTAAAACTATGGCAAATCCCGAGGGATGGCTATCGCCAGGCCATATTGCCTTATTCTGAATTACAGCTTAAAATAAAACCACAGGGCGAAATTGGGAAATACCTGGTTAATACGCTCGAAAGCCTGATGGCCCGCATCCAGCAATACCATCTTAACCTTGGGGAGACTTATATTTTAGGCGATAGTCCGCTGGTGCTGCTTACCGCATTACAATCATCATTCGAGGCCGATCCCTCCTCAAGCGAATATGTGTTAAAGCCTTGTCCGCTCATTAATGCGCAGGGAGGGTATGATTATAACGCTCATGGCCGTAACATCCGGGTTTATCGCCGGCTGGATATTAACCTTATGTTTAATGATTTTTTTGCCAAGCTGCAGTTGAATAAGTAAAGGCGACCGGTGGTATATTTTTAACCATAAACGGTTTATTTAGTATTACCTTAAGCGCTGTTTTGTAATTATTTTGGCCTGATCATAAACCTTTGATACCATGCTTAAAATAATTAGCAAAATAGCTCAAAATATTTTCCTGCTTGCTTCATTGTTATTAGCAGGAAGCAAAGCAATTGCCCAAACAAATGATGCCTCATTACCTAAGCTCATTGAAAAAAATGGCAGGCACGCATTTTTAGTTAATGGAAAACCGTTTTTAATGTTAGGCGGCCAGGCACATAATTCAAGCGCATGGCCGGCTTTGATGCCAGGAGTATGGAAGTCGGTTGAAACCATGCACCTCAACACGCTCGAAGTCCCCATTTACTGGGAACAGATAGAACCCCAACCCGGCAAGTTTGATTTTTCATTGGTAGATACGCTGCTTACCCAAGCCCGGCAGCACAATGTAAAACTGGTGCTATTATGGTTTGCCACTTGGAAAAACGGCAGTAACCATTATATGCCCGAATGGATGAAACGTGATGCAGAGAAATATCCGAACGTCACCGGTAAAACAGGCAAGCCAATCGACTCCCCCTCACCGCATTCAAAGGCCACACTGGATGCTGACGTTAAAGCGTTTTCGGCAGTTATGCGGTATTTAAAGCAGGCAGATACGCAGCATACCGTTATTATGGTTCAGGTTGAAAATGAGCCGGGTTCGTGGGATACTGTTCGCGATTATTCGGCAAAAGCGCAAAAATTATTTGAGGCAGATGTCCCCGCCGATCTGTTAAAACCGGCTATGCTAAAAGCCCTGGATATACCGGCAGCCTCAAAAGGATCATGGCAGCAGGTATTTGGTGACAGGGCCGATGAATATTTCCAGGCCTGGTCAATAGCCCGTTTCATTGAGCAGGTTGCTGCTGCCGGCAAAGCGGAATACCCTTTACCACTATATATAAACGTGGCACTTCGTGATCCACTTACCAATCCCCCTGCAACCCATTATGAAAGCGGTGGGGCCACCGATAATGTGATCCCCATTTGGAAAGCGGCAGCTCCCTCCATCGATCTGCTTGCTCCTGATATTTATCTGTCGGGCAGCGAAAGAGTATTGAAAGTGATTGATCTGTATGCTCGTGCAGATAATGCCCTGTTTGTACCCGAAGCCGGTTTAGTTGCCGATAATGCCAAATATTTTTATGATGTTTTAACTCACGGTGGAATCGGATTTTCGCCGTTTGGAATAGATGATAATGGGGATAGCTCAAACGATGAGCATCTCGCTGAGCGACTTACCCCTTTTGCTCAGGAATATGCGATGGCAGCCCCAATGATGCGCGAGCTGGCTCAATGGGCTTTTGAAGGCAAGATCAAAGCCGTTATTGAACATGAGGATGGCGCGGAACAAGCCATTAAACTTGGGGCATGGGATGCTGTTATAAAATTCGGCAGTGGCCGGGGCGGCGAGCTTAAACCCAATCAAGACCATAACGGCAAAGCAATGATAGTTACCCTTGATGAAAATAAATTCATCATGACCGGAACAAACTGCCGCATCACGTTCCGCCCCGCAGGAAGCAATACCGGCAAAGCCTGGCAATATCTTAAGGTTGAAGTAGGTTGGTATGATCATGGCACATTCAAATCACTCCGCATCCTTAATGGCGATGAGACAGATTGGGGCGGCCCGGCAATTGGCGACAAACCTAAGGTGTTACAGATTTCATTGGTGGTGAGATAAGATTTTAAATTTACGATAGAAAATGTATCTCTAAGGCGTCATTGCGAGGCACGAAGCAATCCCCGACAAGCAGGTTCGCCCTGTATAGTTGGGGATTGCTTCGTGCCTCGCAATGACGCTTTTGTTGTTTTCCATTTTAGTACCCTTAAAATCCCTCCTATTTCACCTCATAAACAACAGCCTCATATGGCATGAGTGTACCATTTTTCGATGGCTTTTTATAATTGCCTATTAAAACCGTTGCATTACCTAAATCCACACCGGTTTGGGCCGAAGCCTGCTTGCTAGTAAAGTTTAGCAGCACAAGCAGCTTTTTGCCATTCAGTTCTCTTGTATAAGCATAAATGTCTGGGTTTTGCGCGTCGAGCAATGTATATTTCCCGTATACCAGCGCCAGGTTATCTTTGCGCAATTTTACTATCCGCCTAAAGTAGTTTAAGGTGCTGTTAACATCTTTTTCCTGAATAGCTGCGTTAATATTTTTATAGTTAGCGTTTACCTTTATCCAGGGCGTACCCGTAGTGAAGCCCGCATTTACAGTGCTGTTCCATTGGAAGGGGGTACGACCATTGTCGCGGCTTTCAAAGGCGATCCGTTTTAAATATGCCGGCAAATCGGCTCCGGTATTTTTCTGTCGCTGGTACTCGTTAAGCGTTTGTACATCGCGGTAATCATCAATTGTGGTAAAACCTGCGTTTGTCATGCCCAGTTCATCGCCATTATAATAATAGGGCGTACCACGCATGGTCATTAAAAAAGTAGTGAGCATTTTTGATGATACAATCCTAAACTCAGGACTATCGTTACCGAACCTGCTTACTAACCGGGCCTGGTCATGGTTAGCCAAAAATATCGATAGCCAGCCTTTTGCTGCAAAGGCACTGTCCCATTTGGTAAAAACCTGTTTTAAATGAATCACGCTGTAACCCTCGGTTTTGGCAATATCCACACCTTCAAATGCATAAGCCATATTTAATTCATTTCTGTCGGCGTCAACTAAGTTATGGCCGTCTTCAAATGTATTGCCTGCTCCCTCGGCCACGCTCATTACATTGTACTTGCTAAGCACCTCCCTGTTCATTTCCTGCAGGTAACCATGCAAATTGCCCTGTACACCGTAGTATTGGGTAAAGTTTTTTTCAAACCCTTTCGGGAAAGCAGGGAACGTAGTGTCCTTTGCAGCAAACTGAAAAGCATCCAGCCTGAAGCCGTCAATCCCCTTATCGGCCCAAAACTTCATAATTCCGTACACTTCATTCCTGAGTTTTGGGTTTTCCCAGTTAAGATCTGGCTGCTTACGCGAAAAATAATGCAGGTAATAAGCATTGGTGAGTGAATCATATCGCCAGGCATCATGATTTACATCAAACAAACTATAACGGTATGACGGTTTACCTTTTTCGGCATTCCACCAGTGATAATATTCGCGATACGGATTATTGCGCGAGCTGCGGCTTTGTTTAAACCATTCGTGTTCGTCGCTGCTGTGGTTCACCACCAGGTCCATAACCAGTTTTATGCCACGGGTATGCATGCCTTTCAGTAAATCGTCAAAATCATCCATCGTTCCAAAATCCTTCATGATGTTGCGGTAATCGCTTACATCATACCCGTTGTCATCATTAGGTGAACTATAAATGGGATTAAGCCAAACAACATCAATCCCCAGGCTTTTGATATAATCAAGCTTTGAGATGATGCCTTTCAGGTCGCCAATGCCATCTCCGTCATTATCCTTAAAGCTCCGGGGATAAATTTGGTAAACAACCGCCTCTTTCCACCATTTGCGGTTAATGGTATCTGTTGCGCCCTGGTTGTTTTGTGCATAGCTTAAAAGGGAGCTGAGCATAAAAACAATAAGAGCCATAAAACGGGTGCAAGGTGCGTTCGTGATCATAATTGGTTAAAAAAAGTACAGCAGGACAGAACGGGTTTCTGTGGTTTATAATAAGAGACTATTAAGGTACCAATATTTAACCGAAACATCAAATAATACGCCCCGAGCCCTTGCTTAACTTCTTCCGAAATTTAAACTTCAAACATTCTACAGATTTCAGGGTTTAAAAATGGGCTAAGGCCAATCACAATTTACAGGCAATAAATTGAATTTAAAACATTTATATAAGTTAACGTGCATCACAAACTACCACATAGAAGCTCTTTCCTGTTTTTAACGGCTTTATTATCCATCCTCCTTACTGGCATATTTAATAATACATACGGCCAGGTACAGGTACCTGCCGATTCAGTGAAAGCCGATTCTTTACGTATCAAAGAAAAAACGGTACAGCCTGTCAAGGCAACAGATACTTTATACAAACAATATGATTTTGGCGACCTCGTTCGCAACATATTGCATCCCGGTCGACCAGCTGATGCGCCTGGTAAAAAGTCGTCGGGAATTACCATTATACCTAATGTGGCATCCAACCCAACTATTGGGTCGCAGATCGGGATCAAAGCTGTAGCCGGTAAAAAACTTGGAAACGATCCGAATACCCTGCTCTCGGTAGCAGCTACATCGGCTTCTATTACCACTAAGGGCATTATTTATTTTTATATCAACCATAACGTATACACACCGGGTAATAAATGGAATTTCCAGGGCAATTTGGTTGCAGCCAAAACGGTATCGCCCGACTACGGTTTGGGAATTGGCCAGGCATCAAGCGGCAGCGAGGCCGACCAGGTGCTGGCCAACCCCGAACGCAAAGGCAGGGCGCTGCATTCCCAATATTATAACCTGAGAGAGAAAGTATACAAAGAAATTGACAAGGGCTTATTTTTAGGCGCAGGTGTATCTTTCGACATCAGGCGAAAAATTGAAGACACCAAATCAACAACTGATCTCACTCCATACAACATTTACAGTGATCGCCACGGTTTTGCCCGCGATCATTATGCAGCTAATGGTATGCTCTTTAACCTGCAATACACCACGCGCGATAACCAGAACCGGGCATATCGGGGAATTTACGTTGATGCAGGATTCCGCGTTAACCAAAGCTGGCTGGGAAGTTCAAGAAACGCGGTGCAGTTCACTACCGATTTCAGAAAGTATTTCAGCTTGTCGGAAACTAACCCCGAACATGTTGTTGCCTTCTGGAATTGGGGATCGTACCTTATTAGTGGTAATATCCCTTATCTCGAGCTGCCCGGTACCGGTAAAGACCCCAGCTTCAGAAGCGGAAGGGGTTATGTTGTACAATATTTTAAAGGCACACAATACAACTATTCGGAAGTGGAATACCGCTTCCCGATACTGCGGAATAAATTTGTTAGCGGCGTTGCCTTTGCCAACCTGCAAACAGCCAATGATGAGTCGGGCACTAAAATATTTCAGCAGTGGCAGCCGGGCTATGGCGGCGGTTTGCGCGTATTATTTAATAAAGCAACCCGCACCAATCTTTGCCTTGATTACGCGTTTGGCAGGTATGGTCAAAAAGGGTTCTTTTTGGGCTTGAATGAGGCATTTTAAGCATTGATAGAAACTATCCCGGATCATTTCTGTACAAATGAATTTGACGTAAAAGTTTGTTAAATAAACGGGCCGCTTTTCTTTGTCAGAAAAGCGGCCCGTTTATTTATTTGTTTGTTATTGAGAAACAGCTTATTGCCCGTTGGTAGCGCTCCAACCATCACCCCAACCGCTGCCGCCGGCTGCTTTTGTACCTTTTAAAAGCTTATCATATTTCACTGCTTGTGTTTTAGTTAAAACAGCTTTGATGTTTGAAATAGTTGTTGCTCTTAACGGCTTAATGTCAACCAGCATTTTAGTGTTATCACCTTTATCTGCCGCTTTTATCTTTTCAAATTTATCAGATGACTCCTGGTATATCGCCGCGATTTTTTCAGTTTGTTTATCAGTAAGCTTTAATTGTTTTTGCAGCTCTTTTGATTTTTCAACAGGTTTGGCACCGGGCTTAGTTTGCGCGTTGCCTGCTGCAGCTAATCCGATGAACATACAGCATAGTAAGAGGAACTTTCTCATGGTTTAAGATTAATTAATTGTTATTGGTATAAATGTAACCATTTTGATATACAATGCATAACCAATATTTTCAATTAAAGCAACATAACCCTAATTTGTTTTAGCTGTCATTTGCATGGGCATACACACAGGCATGCCTTTGCTTCGGAAAATCAATTTTGTTAACTGGGTGGTTTTGTATTGTGCACTACCTTCTGTAATGTTTAAAAACTGGTTAGGAGCTACATTTTTAAAATACTGCACAGCACCACTGCCAGCCCATTTGATCTCAATTTCATCAATTACCTTTGCCTGGCCAATGCCCATCTCCTGCCTCAAAGGCGATGACCCAAAGCTTCCGCCTGAGTTGACATCTCTATAAACAGAACGCTTAACCCCATTTTCAACAAAAGTAAGTTTGATATGACTCCCTATAGCCGCGTTATTAGCTTTTGTGCCATTCAATTTCAGGCTGATCCAATTGTTATTGCTTACACCGGGGTTCAAGTATAATGAGCTTGTGTATGAGTCGCCAATGTAAGCCCCTCCCATTTCGGCAAAAATATCCTGCTGGCCAACGTTTCTAAGATCGGCAAATGCTACACCGTGCCCTTTTTGTAAATTACCCATACGAGACGATGATGTAATATCGGCAAACCTTTTACCACCAATATTCCTGAAAAACTTGTTAGGCACCAGCGATCTAAAATCGGGGTTACCTGTGCCAAAGTACATATCCAGATAACCATCGTTATCAATATCGCCAAAATTGGCACCCATGCTGTAAACTACTTTATCCAGGCCTGCTTCTTTGGTTACATTGGTAAACGTTCCGTCATGATTATTTTTATACAGGTAGATGTTGCCAGCTTCAGGTACGGCTTTACCCAGGGCAGCGGCGGCGCTGTAATAACCTAAAGTACGTTCGAAATGGTAATTAGCAACCATGAGATCGGGCCAGCCATCGTTGTTATAATCATAAAACCAGGTAGTAAAGGTCCGCTGTTTGATCTGGTCAAGGCCTGATTGAGCTGTAACATCTTCAAAATCCACACCTGTTTCGGTTTTACCTTTGTTTTTAAGCAGGTATTTATGCCCGTCCATAGTCGAAACAAATACGTCAATAAAGCCATCATGGTTATAATCGGCAGATGTTACCCCTTTTACGAAAGCTTTGATACCGCAATGAGCAGCGGTGGTTACATTAGTGAACGTGCCATTACGGTTATTCATATATAACTGGCATGTTGACTCATCGGCAAAGTACATCGACTCTGAATTTTCATTACCTACAAATACATCCAGCCAGCCATCGTTATTAAAATCGGCCCATGTTGCCGTTTGAGTCGGGTGAAGCATAAATAAGCCGCTAATGGTGGTTACATCGGTAAAGGTACCATCGCCATTATTACGCAATAATGAGCTTGGCTGATTACCGAACCCTTTTGTAAGCCATGCGCCGCGCAAAACAAAAATATCCAGTTTGCCATCATTGTTATAATCTGTTTGCTGGATATTAAGCCCGCCGGTAATACCTGTTAAGCCGGCAGCCTCTGTACGGTCGCTAAATGTGCCATCCTGGTTGTTTTGAAAGTAATGCATTGGGTCGCTCAGGTCCCAGCCCGATGTCATGATATCAAGGTAGCCATCATTATTAAAATCGTCAACAATGACACCACCTGCCCTTCCGTTAATATTAAGACCAAGACTGGCCGCCACATCAACAAATGGCTTAACCTGGTAGGCCGTATCCGAATCCGTATTAAGGCCCGGGATCAAAACATTTTGAGGCACTTTTTTCGGGTACTCGCCAAGTGTCATATAAGCAATATTGATAAGCCAGCGCGATTCATAATCATCAGGGTGAAGCTTTAATAATGTTTTATAAATATCAATTGCTTTTCTTGAGCCGGTTTGGAGCTTGTGCACACCATCGTCCTTGATAGGGAAAATACACGATGAACCGGTATGGTTAAGCATACAATTACTTCGCTCACCTAAACGCATGTAAGCTATGGCCTGGTCGGGCAGCATTTCATCGGTCGACATATAGTCAATATTATCCATCAGATTTTTATAAATATTTACCGATTGCTGCTCCTGTCCGGCTTTTAATAACAGCGATGCCTTTGAAAACAAAACCTCAGGGCTTTTGCCAAGCCGTTTGGTTCTAAGCAATGAGTCGCAGTAAGCTAATTTCGCTTCCGGATTAAAAGGATTTGAAATAGTGAAATTCTTCTTGTTTATCTGCTTCAGGATCGATACCATCTCTTCATTAGATGAGCTTTGGCACGATGCTATTATGGTGAAACCGCACAGCATCACAAGAGCTGCGGTAATTTTTTTCTTTATCATAAAATGTTCATTTACCCGCGCTGATAAAATGCTAAAGCACATTACCCGCGTGAGAATTGCTACGGAATAAAAATTATTATATAAAATTTGATACAACAGAACCCTACAGGGGGACATCAGCAAATGCCAGCCTGTAATTGAGTTAAATAGAGGAAATTAGCAGGATGCTTTAGGTGGTTGTTCCGGAATATCCAGATGAGAAGTTATTAACGATTGTACAGGCTGTACAACGTTTTCAGGCAATGGCATTACAGGGCAATAAAATTTAAACTGCACGAAGGAAAGGCTTACATTATCCTGTAAAACCATTTTACCAAAAGGGACATGTTCCTTTTGCGGAACAGGGATATCCTTTATTCCTTTGGCATCAAGTACATTATTATCGGCAAAGCGGGTAGTTTCGTAGTTAGGGATGCACATCAGGTGAAGGGCATTCCTTGTCATTCGCATTTTTACGTAATTGTAAGTGGACTTTCCGAATGTTATATGCCCGGATATGTTTTCAAAAGTACTCCAGTCATGAATAGTGGGCAGATTGACAGGGATAGTAACTTCGGTAAGGTCATTTACATTATACAGCCCTTTTTGAATCTGTTCCTTGAAAAACAGATTGGACTTATAAACCAAATATTGATGCAACATTAGCTGCCCGCTAAGATTGAGCAGGTAAATATTCAGCAATATTAAAGCAATGGCCTTTTTCAATGGATTATAATAACCTAAAGATGAGATTTATAAATGATATTTTCAAGTCTTATTTGAGCCGGTGTGATTAAATAATTATAAAAAGCCTTAAAAGTATATAATATTAATACGGAGCTAACCCACGCTGTCTGCGCTTCACAAATCATGCTCCGCTCCTTAAACAAAACAATAATTAAAAAGCATTTCATTTGCACGATCAATATTATGCCTTTTTCAACAGGAAACGTTTCTTTAACCAATCCCTAACCGGCTCATCATACAGCTTAAGGCAGCCATAGGCGATAGCAACGCTAACCACAAAAAGTCCCAGTCCGGCAAGCAGGCCCTGAGTCATTGGTACTTTATTATTTGCTACCCAGGCTATATGTAAGTAAATTAACGGGTAATGTGTAATGTAAAGCGGATAGGAAATATCCCCCATAAACTTGCAAACCCTGATTGAGCTTTTACTTTTTAAAGTCCCGCCAGCACCAATAGCAACAATCAGGGGAAAAATAATGATGATGCAGACTGATTCATATAAGCCGTTCATCCATAAATGCTCCGGTCCGCCAATTCTGGGTATGCATAGTATAGCGATGATCAAAATACTGCAAACAGTAAAAGCGCCTTTAATATGGATCAGCTTACCCACGCGGCAAAGCAGCATCCCGGCAAAAAACGGGTAAAGCAAGCGGGTAAAGCCGATGTTGAGCTGTGTTTTATCAACCGACCATCCACCAATTACATCGCCCTGCGGCCCCATCACTGTAAAATGGATCAGCAAACAAGCCGATAAAAACACCAATATGGCAAGCAAGGTCTTGGAGAATTTACGGATCACCAGGGCGTACAGAATATTAGCTATATATTMAAAAAAAAGCGACCATGCCGGACCATTCAAGGGGTGCATTTCCTGCCAGCCCCGGATATCCATAGATGGCAGTACGGGAATCAGCGTAAAACCAACTACCATCATCACCAGCATTTTCCAAACAGGCGTATCATGAATAAGCGAAAACTGCCCGCAGCTCTGTGTATAAAAAAACACCGCGCCAATAATTGAGCCCATAATAACCATAGGCTGTAAGCGGATCAGGCGTCGTTTGTAAAAATCCCATTGAGTCATTTTACCCCAGCGGTCGTCATAGGCATAAGCAACTACAAAACCCGATAGCACAAAAAAGAAATCGACAGCCAGGTAACCATGGTTGATAATTTGATGATAACGATCGCCGGAATAGGTTTCAAAAACATGAAAGGCCACTACAAAAAGGGATGCCACACCACGCAGCCCGTCAAGAATTTGATAATGCCCTTTTGTTTCAAGGTACGTAGTATTTTTACTCATCAGCAGGAAAATAAGTATAATGAAATTGGTTGTTTCAGGTTTAATGATACGCTTCGTAAATAGGGCGTAACAGTATGGCCATAAATATGCTTTAATTTATTGGCAAGTCAAAACCATGACAAGCGAAGAGGTTCGAACTCACCGTATATATTAAAATTCTTACAATTTTATCATGAGGTGTGGAAGTAACGATCAATCATATCATCAGCAATTTTCAAATGCCGTCGATGGGAAATCGAATTCATGAAAATCCATCTATCATATCAAATGTTGGTGCAAAAAACAAGCTGCCGGTTTTTGGTGTGCTAAAATCCAGGATCCTATCATAATTCCCCTCAGGCACACCGATAAACATATTATTCAGCATTTTTTGTACCGTGGTAAATGTACTTGCATAGGCTATAAAATAGGTCCCCATTTCATTAGTCGACATATTACCAAAAGGCATATTGTCACGAACGATTTTTAAGTCATCGCCTACATTTGCCAAGGCAATATGTGAATTTGAAGGTTTTACATCATCATCCATTTCTATATCATTGGATTTGGACCTTCCAATTACTTTTTCCTGTTGCTCGGTAGAGAGCGCCTTCCATGCCGTTAAATCATGAATATACTTTTGCACAAAAAGGTAACTTCCACCTGTATACGCCGCATCATCGTCTCCCACTATCCCAAATAGCTCGCGATCCTGTCCATGTGGATTTTCAGTGCCATCAACAAAGCCTAAAATAGAACGACTGTCCCAATACCTGAAACCATGAATTTCTTCGATGCTAATTGCCACCGGCGCTAAAACATCTGATATTGCCGAGGCCATATCATAGCATATACTGGTACTATCTGCCCTTATGTGAAAATGCAAATCGCCTTTGGAAGAAACCGCTGTGTGTTTTTCACCAACGATGGGAACAAAATTGATTAATTCTTTAGGCAAAGGAACGGGCAGCTGTAGTTTAAGCCAGGCATCATATCCAATACCCATTACACAGCTTGCCCTCGAAACCGGGAAACGAACATTAACAGAATTATTGAGGTTGATAACCAGTTTACAAAGCCGCTTAAAAACATCGCCAACCGCCGGATTGTCCTTAAAATTCCAAACCATAAATATGGTATTGTCATTAGTATAATCTGTTACATTTTGTGATTCCGGCTTCATACGGTTTTATAAGTATCAATTGTGAGGTACTAAAATAAACAAATTTGTAAAGGAGGACATGTTAATAAAAACCTTTTTACGTCTTCTACATATCCTTTAATTTATCGGCATTGGGAGGTATGCCAATATAGTTATTTAAGCAAAATCCCCCAGAGGGGGAACAGGTTTGTAGCAATAATAATATACCGAAAATAACCGTGCCAGAGGTACGGAACACCGGAGTTGTGGACCTCTGGCACACTAAAAACCCCGTTACTTTACTTCTACAACTCTTTTTCACCTCTGGTGCAATTGATCACCGCTTAAATAAAAGCGCTGGGAGTATCCGCCGATAGTATTAATAAAGTTAGCTATATGCGATCCTACATGCGCGGCTTGGCGGCGAGGACTATCGGAACAGTCTCCACAAGCTCAAGCGATTTAACCATATCCTTTGTAGTGCTTTTGTATTTTTTAAAATGAGGCGTTTGCAAATGTGCCTGATATGCTGCGGCATCAGCATATATTTCAAAAACCGTGATCCGGGTTGGGTCGTTCTTTTCGGCCACTGCATATAAGGTTAAAACACCCGACTCAACACGTACTGCTGTTTCGGCATGCTCTTTAAGCGCAGCCATATAGTTATCCAGTTGAGCCGAATCAATCCGGAGTTTGGCTATACGTACCACCTGGTTTTTATCCTGGGCTAAGGCACTTTTGGGCATAAATACTGATAAGATACAAACTATTAAAACTAATAACAACCCGTTGCCCAAAGCAGGCTTCAGGTTTGAGCAGATCTGTTTTCCCGATACTGCGTGAGTTACATTTATTGCTTCCATTTTCAAGGCTTATCGGTTGTTGTATTGCTCGTCGGTTACCTGTTCCATCCAGTCGACGGGCGATCCGTTCAGTTTTTCCTGGATAGCGATATGGCTCACGGCTGTAGTAGCTGTAGCACCATGCCAATGCTTTTCGCCGGGTGCAAACCAAGCAACATCTCCCTGATGGATCTCTTCTACCGGGCCTCCTTCGCGTTGTGCCCAGCCGCTCCCTGCAGTTATAATAAGTGTTTGCCCCAATGGATGAGTATGCCAGGCCGTACGGGCCCCGGGTTCAAATGTTACCAGCGCCATGGCCACACGGGCAGGATCGGGCGGGGTAAAAAGTGGGTCTATACGTACTGTTCCGGTAAAATATGCTCCGGGCCCTTTCCCTGAAGGCTGCGAGCCGCTGCGTTTAATTTCCATAGGTCAATCTTTTTATAAAGATATCGCTTAGGGATCCTGAATTGTTTTGAATTTTTAATTATCCACTTAAACGATGCGCTTTACAAATAACTCAACCACCATTTCCCTTTGTTGGTCTGTTTATAAGCATCATAACGTTTACATAAAGGATACATGGCAATTACTATTGCTATCCAAATGAGGTAAGCAACCGGCAATGAAAATCCGTACCCTTTCAGGTTAGTGGTAAACCAGATAGGTTGTTTAAGAAACCAAATCTTCCAGTCCTGCCCGGGTGTAAAAGCGGAGGCGATAATCGCCACCAGGTGGATCACATAAATGTGGATAAGATAATAGAACATCGGCACCCTGCCGTATACCGAAACTACATTTACAACGGCCCCTTTTAATTTTTCGGTAAATGAAAGAAACAGGAAGGCCGAACCAACAGTAAGCAGCACGTACAATAACGACGGCGGATATTTATTTACTTTGATAAATGACAGGAAGGTAAAAAATGCATCCTTTTGGGTTGTCCATTTCACCGGGTCGCCATACAGATTGGTATAACGTAGCACAATGAATACTACAATACAGCAACTGCCGGTAATCAGCAGGTTTCTTTGCCTTTTACCGGCATCATATCCGGCCGAAAACCAATCGCCCAAACAATAACCTAACGACATCACAGCCATTAGCGGAACAATAGGATACCCTACCAATAAAATCTCCTTATGCCACATAAAAAACTGCTGATCATGAAGCAGCGACCAGCCAAAAGCCTCTAAAGAGCTCCCCGGCACATGAACACTATCTAACAGGTTATGCCCTAATATGATCACAACGCTTAGGCCCAGGATCAATTTTTTAGGCAGATGGATCAATACAGCCAGTATGATCATACTTAGCCCCAGCGCCCATATGGTAATAAACAAAAACATGGGGAACGCAATATTGAAGTTCCAGCCAAAGTTAACAACGAACATCTCGAGAAAGATGAGCCACAATCCCCGCTTTATTAGGAATACGGACAATTCTTTTTTATTTTTCTTTTGCCCGATAAGGCTTGCCGACGTCCCGGCGAGCAGCATAAATATCGGCGCACAGAAGTGCGTGATCCACCTGGTGAAAAATAATATGCCACTTGTCTTAGTAAGGTCAAGCGGATCATAATAAAACGAACCGGAATATAAATAGTCCCTCACATGATCAAGGGCCATAATGATCATGATTGTACCGCGGAGAAAATCTATCGAGGTTATCCGGTTTTTAATAATTGTGCTCATTCAGGTTTTTAGGATGAGATTAAAGGTAGCACTTTTAATAAATGATTTTGACAAACTACTCCGCCAAAAATCTGCGAAAGTTATAAAAATGACTTTGCGCAGAAACCAGGCCATATGTATTGTTTCAGTTATCACGGAGACTGAGACGCTTAATAAAAAAAGCCCCAGGTTTTCCACCTGAGGCTTTACTTTAATTTGTCTGGCTTATTCAGCCTGCTGCTTCATTATTTTCTTAGCTCCTAATAAAGCCAGCAGTGTAACCGCCGAGGCAGCTGTTAAATAATAGCCCACATAAGCAAGCCCGTAGTTTTGTGCCAATGTGGTGGCTAAATAAGGCGTTAGCGAGGCTCCCAAAATACCGGCCAGTGTAAAGGCAAGTGAGGCCCCGGTATAACGCACTGCCGGTGGAAAAATACCAGCCAGCGCGGTACCTATCGGCCCGTAGGTAAGGCCCATCAAAAACATACCCAACGACAGGAACCCAGCGGTTATAAGCAAACTGCCGGTACTAAATAAAGGCGCGAAAACAAGCCCAAAAGCCATAATAAAGATGGTAGCCACAATAAGCATTTTGTTGCGTCCGTACTTATCAGCCAGTATGGCCGATAGCGGGATCCCCAAACCGAAAAAGAGCATAGATATCATTTGTATAATGAGGAAATTGCTTCTAGTATAATGCAGCGCAGAAGTACCCCAGCTTAGTGTGAATACCGTCATCAAATAAAACAACAGGAAGGTAGTAATGGTAGCCAGCGTACCCAGGGTGATGGCTTTGGTATGCTTAACAAAAACATCAGCAACCGGCACTTTTGAGCGCTCGTTGTTGTCAATAATCTTCACAAATTCAGGCGTTTCGGATATTTTTAGCCGCACATATAAGCCCAGCCAAACCAGGATAGCGCTGGCAATAAACGGGATGCGCCAGCCATAGCTTATAAAATCGCTTTCACTCATGGTTCTGCTCAGTATAAAAAATGTACCGCTTGATATCAGGAAACCAATGGGTGCTCCCAACTGCGGGAACATGCCATACCAGGCTTTTTTATGCGCAGGGGCATTTTCTGTTGCCAGTAAAACGGCACCTCCCCATTCACCGCCCAAACCCAAACCTTGCCCAAAACGAAATAAGGCCAGCAACAACGGGGCTGCAATACCGATGGAAGCATAACCCGGCAAAAGCCCGATAGCAACTGTTGACGGCCCCATGGTCATTAAGGCCGCAACCAGCGTGGCCTTACGCCCCTTACGATCCCCGAAATGCCCGAATATCGCCGCCCCCAGTGGTCGTGCAAAAAAAGCCAAAGCAAATGTAGCCAGCGATTCCAGCGTGGCCGAAGTTGGGTTGGATGCCGAGAAAAACAACTTAGGAAATACCAGCACCGCGGCAGTAGCATAGATATAAAAATCAAAAAACTCGATAGTAGTACCAATGAGGCTCGCGGTAAGTATACGGCTTATAGGATTTGCTGGAATAGGCTGCTGGTTCATAGGCCCAAACATATTAAATTTGAGTGAATGCGCAAATCACATGTATCCCTGCTAAGCGAAGTTTACTTACATTTACGGTGAGCATTTTGCTTGCATAAAATAAAAACCTCAAATCTTTTACAAATCCTGCATAAATCAAACCATGCAAAACCTAAATCTATGAACAAGAAACTGTATACGTTTGGAATATTTTTTTTAAGCTTAGCGATAGCTTGCGGTTTATTACAAGGCTTCCTCAGTTTTGAGATTGGCAGAATAATATACACGCTGGATTCAATTGTCATATGGGTTATCGGGGCAAGTATTGTCTCCATTACAGGACCTGTATTCTTATTAAAGTATTTTCATTATCGTAAATATTGGTTTGCTTTCTATGCATCAATTATTGCGTTGATAACAAACCTCGCTTATATTATTGTCCTTTGCTGTATTTTGATATCAAAGCAAGAGATAAGCTATTACAAGCCTGTGTCCGTTGTTTTCTTATGCGGGCAGATCATATATGGTATAAGCCTCCTATTCTCGGGTAACAGAAAAAGTTTCTGGTTAAAGATGGCGGGGGCATATATATTAGCCATTGCTATAGTATTCCTGTCGACAATTATTTGGAGTACCTCTGTACAACAAGATCTATTAGAAAGAATTACGCAATGGACCTCGCTCGCGGCCAATCTAATTCCCGTTTTGCTCATCATGCATTTGAGAACGGAGATAAAATTATTAAAGACAGACAATGCTGATATCCCAATAACGGCGTCTTTAACAGATAAGTTAGCGCACGCGAAAATGGCAGGCCTTATAGCTACAGTTGCATTGAGTATATTGATCATTTGTCAATGGCGCTCCCAAGTATACTGGGGAGAGCGGAATTTTGAAAATACAAAAGCATTGGCCCGGCTTTTTGAAGCCAGGATCTTTGTGAACAGTAAAGGCGATACCCTACGATATCGCTTACTAAAACCATTGAATTATGATCCTAAAAAGCGATACCCTTTGGTGGTATCACTACCATATGGCGGCCAGCCGGGAACCGATACAATAAGGCAGCTTGAAGGTGCCGCCGCAGCTGAGATACTATCGACCGATGTTAACAGACAAAAACACCCTGCGTTTATTTTTGTACCAAACTGCCCGGCGGGGTCAGGCTGGGGCGGCATTCCCAATTATCCTTCGGTAGATACATTGGTTTATAAAGCCATCACAGCACTGGATACCGCGTTTTCGATAGATGAGAAAAGGCGGTATGTAACAGGCATTTCAAGAGGCGGATATGGCTCCTGGCATTTTATCTGCACCCGCCCGGATCTGTTTGCCGCCGCGATACCCGTATGCGGAGGCGAAAATCCTGAACTGGCCTCAAAAATAGTTGATGTCGCTGTATGGGCCTTCCATGGAGCCAAAGACCAGAACGTTCCCGTTAGCGGCTCACGTGGTATGATTGAAGGGATGAAAAAAGCCGGCTTAAAACCAAAGTATACAGAGTTTGCCGGTGAAGGGCATAACATCTGGTATCAGGTTAGCATTACACCGGGCCTGTGGGATTGGCTTTTTGCCCAGAAACGAGAGTAATGATTACCAGTTATTGATGAAAAGTGTTTTAAACGCCAGAAGCCTCAAATTTCTTCGATTTGAGGCTTCTGAGTTAAAATAGCAGGATCGGGACTATTACCTAACCGTTTAAGTATGATTACATTCGCTAACATTTAAGAGTTAATTCAACCAGCGGGTTGTTCTCCATTTTGTGAAAATGTCATATTTACTTTATCACCTCACTTATCAAAATCACAGGAGTGATATTGGTGTAGTTTGAAAAATCAGCACGAATGGCATCTCTATTCGGCCCGATAGCCGCCTGATAGTCGCTTAGGCTTTTTACATAAAAAGTGCCAATAGCCATAAAAGGCAGTGGTTGATTGGGAATACCACTGGCAATCCCTTTTTCAATAGTATATTTAACCAAATTTGACCCTAAAAATCGTGCTACCATTGGCATATGCTTGGTTTCATAATATTCCATATTAAAAGTTTTACCTTCCGCATAAGGATACATGACGGATACTTTAACTAAGCCTTTTTCAACAGAAGCTACGTTCTCCTTTTCTTGACTAAACACAGTAATACAAGTGGTTAAAAGGAAAAATGATAAGATTAGTCTTAATTTCATAATTGGTTAATTTAACTATTAAAGCACTCAATTTTAATACATTACACAAATATTGAAATATTGCCTTTATTCACAAAACGTTATGCTGATTAAAATTTAACGTTTTTACACCATCGTGCTTTGACCTCGATGGTATTTCACAATAGCTATCATAGCTCACCAGCCATTACCTTGCTGCTTAAAGTTTACAATTTCTTCGAACGGGTATGCCAGAAGACTACATAAACAACATATAACAAAAGGGCCTCAAATCTTTCGACCTAAGGCTTATGGCTTCCAATGAGTAGCAAGATAGGACTAAACATGCGTCCAATCACTCGCTCCGTAAACTTTTCACCGGGTTGGTCAACGCGGCTTTTATTGCCTGGAAACTGATAGTCAGTAAGGTAATCACGATTGCAGCTATACCCGATGCAATAAATGCCCATGGACCAATACTCACGCGGTAGGCGTATTTTTGGAGCCAATGTTCCAGGAAGTAAAGTGCAAGCGGCGAAGCAATGAGGCAGCTGATCAATACCAGCACCACAAAATCTCGCGACAGCAACACCCACACCTGCGCAATTGATGCGCCCAAAACTTTGCGGATGCCGATTTCCTTGGTGCGCTGTTCAGCAACGTATGCTGCAAGGCCTAATAAACCCAGGCAGGAAATAAATATAGCCAGGGCTGCAAACACACCCGCCAGGTTGCCTAAAAGCACCTCCAGGTTAAATTTACTCTCATACTCGTCATCTATAAACTTATATTGATAAGGAAAAGCCGGGTTATATTTTTGAAACACCTTACCGATCTTTTCTATAGTAGTATGTGTATTGGCGTTCTTAGGCAGACGATAGGTAATGATAGACCCATAGGGGCTATGACCGAAAACCGCAGGCGCTACAGGCGTATAGGGTGATTCCATCAGGGCATCTTTAACAACGCCAATAATTTTCACCGGCTTATCGCCGAAATTGCAGGTTATCATCTGATTGATGGGGTCTTTAAGACCGATACGTTTTACGGTAGCTTCATTTACGATCACGTTCAGTGAATCGCTTTTCCAATCACCTGTAAAGTTGCGCCCTTCGGCAAAGGTCATGCCCAAAGTTTTAAAATAATCATCCGACACCCATATCGCGCCAATATTCACTTCTTCCTCCCCGGCATTTTTTCCCGGCCATTTCTGCAATGAAAAATGACTGTATACCTGCGTTGCCGGCGATGTGGATGATGCAACGCTCTCCACCAACCCCGACGATAGCAAATCATTTCTTAAGGCTTCATAATGTTTCGGAAGGTCGCCGTTCATATCGGTCATTACCAGTCTGTCGGCATTGTAGCCGGTTGGGCGGTCCTTCACAAACTGGATCTGCTGATAAACAATTACGGTACTGATGATCAAGGCTACCGAGCAGGTAAATTGTACAACCACCAATATTTTACGCGGTAATGCCGCTGCTTTGCCTATTTGAATACTCCCCTTCAGCACCTTTACCGGGTTGAATGAAGACAGGTAAAACGCCGGCCTGCTTCCGGCCGCCAAGCCGGTTACAAGCACAAAGCCTACCATGATGCACCAGAAACTTATGTTTTCATATGGCATCTGGATATAAGAACCTGTTAAAGCATTGAAGTACGGCAATGCTAATTGAACAAAAAGTAAGCACAGCAGAAACGACATAAACGTGATCAAAACAGACTCGAGCAAAAATTGATAAACCAAGTCGATGCGCCCCGAACCGATCGCTTTACGAACACCAACTTCCTTCGCCCGTTTTTCAGATCGGGCTGTCGATAGGTTCATGAAATTGATGCAGGCTATCGCCAATACCAATATGCCGATGATACCAAACAGGCGTACATAATCCACAAACCCGCCAGCCACTTTCCCGTTTTTGAAATCGTTGTATAAATGCCAGTCCGTTAAAGGATGCATAAAAACCTCTGGTTTTAACGATCGCATCTCAGGGCTCCTTTTATCAACGATATCCCTGATCTTCGGTGCAATTTGAGCATAGCTTACACCCGGTTGCAATGCTACATAGGCGGAGAATGAATTGTAGGTCCATTTGGTACGCCCATCCCTGATCCAGCCCTGGGTTGCTTCCGAATAAGCAAAAGGCGTTAGGTAATTGAATTGATGCGTTGCATTGGCGGGGATATTTTTAATAACGCCGGTAACCTTCATGCCTTGTACGTTATCAAAACGCACAACTTTTCCCATCGGGTCGGCATCGCCGAATAATGCTTTGGCGGTTGATTCCGTTAGCACGATGGAGTAAATCTCCTTCAAGGCTGAATTGGCATCGCCTTTAACAAACGGATATTGAAATATTTTAAAGAAATCAGGCCCGGCAGCCCCTCCGCCCAGGTACAGCTTTTTATCGCCTACCAAAAGATCATGGTTCATATGGCCGATATTGTCTGACTCGGCCACATACTTCACTCCCGGGATTTCCTTTCGCAACACCTCAACCAAAGGAAGCGCTATGGATGTTTGGGTAGATGTACCGTTGCGCTGCGAGGTCAGGTTCATTTGTACCTGGTACGATCGCGCATAATCAGGCAAGAAACGATCATAGGAATATTGATCGGTCACCCATAAACCGATCAGGAGCGCCACAGCCATGCCGGTCGCCAAACCTACAATGTTCAGCGCGCTGTAAACTTTATTATACAGCATATTGCGCCACGCGATCTTCAAATAATTACGAAACATATTATTGCGATTTAATTTCTTACCAGACCATACAGGAATGGTTTTGTGACCCGAAATTATCGCTGCGGGCGGTGAAAAAGGGTTCAAATCATGATTCGGTCGCTTTTTTTTCAGTTCGTTCTTATATTCAGCCGGGCTTTTGCCTGCAATTTGTTTGAAGGCCCGATTAAAAGTGGTTTTGGAGTTAAAGCCGCAATCGTACGCGATACCCAAAAGTGTGATCCGATCATATGCGGGGTCCCTCATTTTCCGGGTTACGTCCCGGATCCGGAATTCATTAACAAAGTCGTTGAAGTTTTTTCGCAGACCGGTATTGATGATCTTCGACAATTCATGGATAGAGATCCCAAGCTCTTTGGCCAATGAATTTAAGCTTATGTCCTCATCCAAATAAAACCGGTTTATTTTCATTTGATGCCGCAGCCAATACCCTCTTTGTATCAGCTTATCTGTTGACGATGGATTTGCGCGCGACGATTGCTTCCCGGGTATCTTATTGAGATCTCCCGTTGCCGGATATTTAACCAGTTTAGTGCACCTGTACAGATAAACAGCAATAGAAATAAAGGCCAGTAATTGTAATACGGGGTGCCCTTGTTTGCAGGCCGGGGTATCATACGTAGCGGAGCCTGTGTATGTACTTTGAATGACAGCCAGTAAGTGTATTCCCTGTTCCAATAATAAGGGGCTGAAATGCAGGACGTCTCTGGCTGTAAACTTTTCTTCAGGCCGCGTTATGCTGCGAACATAAAAGAACACCAGCGGACCGAGCGCAAGCGAAAATTGCAAAGGCAGCCAGCTCCACCGTGGGAAATAGTTTCCCAGGTGGATATCTTCAAAGACGGTATTCAGTACCCACAATGCTATTGTAGCCAGAATAAGGCTAAGCAGCCTATTGACAGTTCTGCCGGGCTTTCGGGAAAACCATAGCCTCAGGCTGAAAGCCAGCCCAATGAATATAGCCCCCAATAGGAGCATGTCAGCTATATCGATATGGAGTTGATGACGGAACAATTCAGCTTTTGGGGTCAATCTTCGTTCCAATTTTATAAAAATCTGATTTATAGATTATTATTAAAAACCCAATCGATACCTTTTGTAACAATACCGCACATCGGCTGTTCGATTTTAAATTGTCCAAAAGTTTATACTCCCGATAAAGAGCCATAAGCTTTTGACTTTTTCCGGGCGGCCCCAACAGCGTTAAACCAAACCACGTTGCAAATTGATTAAGATCTTCAGCTACAATTTAAATGAGATATTAAGCGTTCGATTTCATTTTGCATCAATAAAAATAAGCAATATTACAAGCAACACATCGTTGACTCAGGCAGACGAGTAAACACCGTAAAAAACATAGCAATGAATAAAATCTTGTACCTTTTGTTAATTGTTTTTTTTAGCATAAACACTGCCACGGGTATTTGGAACTTTATAATAACGTTTCAAACTGGAATAGAAATTTATAAGCTGGACTCCTATAATGCTTGGTTTTTATGCGGGAATATCACAGCAATCGTAGGGTCTGTATTGCTATTTAAATATTATCTCCATAATAACTTTCGACTTGCGTTTTTCACAGGGATTATAGGAGGTATAGCAAACCTGTGCTATTTTACAGTCTGTTATATTAACTTAACCTCGGCTGCGTTAAGAAGTTATTATTTGCCAGCGTTGTTTCTTTACTTAAGTGCCATCATTATATATATGGCAAGCCTTATATTTTCGGACGCAAGAAAGAGGTATTGGTTAAAGCTGGCAGGCATCTTCGGGGTGATAATTACTCTCGTTTTGGCCTTGTCATTTATTGGAAGCGCATATTCTAAAAACGCCCTGGTTATTGCAAGGTTGCAAAAAACTATCCGATGGAGTTCGATTGCTGCCTGCCTGGCAAATGTACTGTTCATCATGAATTTCATTGATGAGCTCTGGCAATTAAATACCAAAAACACATATACGTTAAGGAAGAAATATTTAGAAACCACAATGGGGCTTTATGCCATAGTCGCCATAGTATTCACGATAGCCATAGGAACAACATAACCCTTGAAAGTAGTTCGCAACCAGTTGGGCAAAATTATAATGCTGAACAGGCTCAGGTACTTGTTAAGTTAGCAGGCGGGGCCAGAACATTTATTGACAGCGAAGGAGACAGTTTGCACTATCTTTTAATAAAACCGCAGAATTACGATAAGCAAAAAAAGTACCCATTGGTTGTATTCCTGCCTTATGGTGGTTATGAAGCTTCTGCGGCCGAGTCGTTAGCCGGTATGGACGGAAGTACGTACCCTGCATTTATTTTTGTACCCTATTGCCCGGAAGGTGCAGGTTGGGGAGGCATTTCCGGGATCGCTTCGCTGGAATCATTAGTTTATGAAACCATTAGCGGGCTGCATGAGCCGGGAATAGATATTAAAAGACGCTACGTAACAGGGGTTTCACGGGGTGGATATGGAACCTGGCAATTTATTTGTGCCCGCCCCGATCTTTTTGCCGCTGCCATACCAATATGCGGTGCTGGCGACCCCAAACTTGCGTCAAATGTTGTTAATATACCTATATGGGCTTTCCATGGTGCAAAAGACAAGAATGTGCCTATCAGTGGATCAAGAGATATGATTTTGGCTATAAAAAAAGCAGGAGGGCAGCCCCGTTACACAGAGTACCCTGATCGGGCCCACAACATTTGGGACAAGGTTATTGCCACCCCCGGTCTTTGGGAATGGCTTTTTGCCCAAAAGCGAAAATGAACAACAGCATCGATATCATGATTTATACCCGTCAATACATGCAAACAAAAAATGCAACATAAAAATGAAACGCCTCAAATCTTCCGACTTGAGGCGTTTCATTTTTATTGCGTAGCGGAAGCAGGACTCGAACCACTTTTTGGAGAGCATCCGACGTTTGCCCACGATAAATTAGATATTCCAAGTCCGCTTTACCAGCGGAGAGCCTTATAAAAGTTTGCCTCCTAAAGGTTACATCTTCCCTGTTACTCTTAACAAGCTCTCCTAATTATTTCTTAAACTTTTAACCGGATTTGCCAAAGCGGCTCTTCCAGTCTGAAAAACAGAAGCCAAAAGAGCAGTGAAAAACATGATTGTTCCGCTCATTGCAAATAGCCACCAGCTTATTGAAGTACGCTCGGCAAAGTTTTGCAGCCATTTGTTCATCGCAAACCACGCCAATGGCATAACCAAAACCAAAGAAACTACAACCAGCCATGCTACTTCTGATGATAACAGCTTTACAATTTGCATAACAGATGCTCCAAGCACTTTACGTATGCCAATTTCTTTTGTTCGCCTGTTGGTATTGAAAATAGTTAAGCCTAATAAACCAAGGCAACTAATCAGTATGGAGAGGCTTGTAGCCCATGAAAGCAGTTTAGAGGTACGTTGCTCATTTTCATAAAACCTGGCAATTTCATCATCAAAAAAATGATAGTCAAATGCAACATCGGGGTAAATATCATTCCAGGCGCTTTTCATACCATCGATAGCTTTATTCCAGTCATCGCTCCCGGCAACCTGCGGTTTTAAAAGTATATGGAAAAAGTTGTCATTAAACCGATAATGAGGAGCCTGCATTGACATTGGCAAAACAGCGTCCCGTAATGATTTTTGATAAAAATCGGCTACCACGCCTACAATAGTCCTTTTGTTTCCTTCATAATCAAAAGATTTTCCTATCGCATCTGTAGGATTTTGAAAGCCTAAAATATGTGTATATTTTTCATTTACCAATACTGCGGTCATCGAATCCGCAGCTATGAGGTTACGCCCTGCAAGTAATTTTATATGATAAACCTTAATATAATTTTCGTCCCCGTTTCTTTGTTGCAGGGATGTTTTTATTTCCTTTTTCCCGTCTTTATAGCTCACTTCCCATGCCTTTATATTTTCGGCTGCCGGAGCTTCACTGCCTATGCTCATCATTTCAATTTGAGAAATGCGGCTTATTTTATCTTTAAATAACTGTTGCTTATTGGAGTTTATAGTGCTGCGTGGTGTCTCAATGTTAATGATGGCATCTTTCTTAAACCCGAGATCTTTATTTAGCGCATAAAAAATCTGTTTATTAACAAGTAAAGTTGTCATTATAAAAAACTGGGCAATAACTAATTGTGTAACTGACAATGCTTTTCGTAATACAATTCCGCTGCCGTTTCCAAAATCATTACCCGCTGGTTTGTTTAATATCAACATAGGTTTGTAACCAGAAAGTATTATAGCCGGGTATAAACCCGCCAGCAAGGTTACGACTATGAGTAATGCCAATAAAAACAGCAGCAGGCTGCTATCTAAATAATTAAGACTTAAACCTGGTGGTATAAAATCGGCGAACAATTGCAGAATTAGCGGAGTTAAAGCCACCGCAATACAGATGGCAAAAAATGTAACAATAAAAGTTTCGCTCAAAAATTGTACAACAAGCTGCCATCTGCTGCTTCCCATTGTTTTACGGATGCCTATTTCTTTGGCCCTTTGCGTAGCCTGGGCTGTAGAAAGATTGATAAAATTGATACACCCCAACAGTAAAAGGAAACCGGCAATAGCCAGAAGGCTATAAAGAGCTGTTTTGTTTGCCCTTCTCCCCTTGTTGAAATTGGCGTAATCCTGGTTAAAGTGTAAATCTTTCAATGGCTGAAGGTGCTCCGTTTGGCTATCGCCCGGTCTAAATCCTTTGTTATACTTATTTACCAGTATATTGATTTGCTTTTCAACATTAAGCGTATTGGCATGCTCATCAATCTTTATAAATAGCTGCCAAACTACATTTGGCCACTCGGTTAACCGGGTCATACTTTTTAAATCGGCATTGTTGAGGCATGTGTTGTAAGATATGAAATCCTTAAAATAGAAATCAGTAGTATGGGGCGGTGTCTCTATTATGCCCGAAATTGTAGTTTTAATACTATCATACACAACTGTTTTACCCAATAATTGGGTATAGGAAATATCAGGAAAATACCTCCGTGCCTGATCTGAAGTTAGCACAACCTTGTAAGGTTTTTCAAGTGCTGTCTCCGATGAGCCAGCTAACCACTTATAATTAAAAAGCTTGAAATACTCTTTATTGGCTAATACGATGTTACTTTGTTTTCTGAATTTCACAGGTAAATCCGTGCTACCCGGAATCGACACATCTGTTTCTTTTATTTCAAGGAATGGAGCTACGTTTTTTATACCCGGTACTTCAGCTTCAATAGTTGCGGGCAGCGGACCGTTCACCAATCCAACACGAGCAACAACTTTGTCCATATAAGAAAGATCTGTTACTACCCGGTAAATCCTGTCGCTGTCGTGATGAAACTTGTCGAAACTGAGATCGAAACTTACAATAACAAAAATTGCCAGGGCCGCGCTGATTCCGACAGACAGGCCAACGATGTTAATAAAAGTAAAAAATTTACGTGCCCCCAAATTACGCAGCGCGATTCTGAAATAACTTTTTTTCATGGCTTTTCAAATAGGTGATTTATGATCGGTAAGGTTAGAAATAACACTGACGTCAAATTACAATATTAAATTCCACCAATTTAAAATAAATAAAACTATATTCTATTTATCGAACAAAATCAATACAATATATTGAACCCTTCATTGAAAATTAGACTAAAGAACGGTTAGTTGCGATGTTTGCCATTCATTGATCTTTCTTGAAAAAGATGGCGTTAATTTTAAAAATGGCACCTTGTACCAAAAAAGTTTTAAAAACAAAAAGCCTCAAATCTTCCGACTTGAGGCTTTCATTTTCTTCGTAGCGGGAGCAGGACTCGAACCTACGACCTTCGGGTTATGAGCCCGACGAGCTACCAACTGCTCCATCCCGCACTGTTTTGATGGTGCAAATGTACAATAAGTTATCACATCTATGTGTCACAATCGGCATGCACGAGTTAATATTGGCTTAAACATCTCTTAACTAATCCATTAATTTCATTGATAAATATCAATTTCTTTATTACGATATATCAACGTGCAGTTTTACGAAGCTTTGCACTTTTGTAATGTCCTCACCGATGAATGGAGAGGATCATAAAATCTCAAAAAATGAAAACCGCTAAAGAATTATTGCTCAGCTACCTTGAAAATATTAACAACCCTGATATAGCCATTGAACTTTTTGCCGACGATGCCGTTTTTGAACTGCCTTACCTGGCAAGCCTCGGTTTGCCCTGGCAATGGAAAGGACGGGATGTGATCTACAATTTCCTAAAAAATCTACCCAACACATTTGGCAACTTCCATTTTCAAAACATCAGGATCCATATTGATACGCCCGAACAGGCTTTCGGCGAGTATGATGTGAATGCCATAGCTAACTCAACCGGTAGGCCTTATCCGCAAACCTATATGGGACGTTTGGTTGCCGAAAATGGCAAGATCAAACTGATCCGTGAAGCACTGGATATGGCCATAGTGGCAAAAGGAATGTTTCCAAACGGGTTAGCTGATTTAACCAAATAATTCACAGTTAAAACAAAAGAGCCGTGTTTGAAACGGCTCTTTTATTTTTATATGCACTTATTGTCAGTTAAAATCTCAATAAATTCATCTGCCTCATCAATACTCAGCACCATCTGGCTGGTTTCTGCCGGCTTCCGGTAAAGGCGCTCAACGGTTACAGGCTGGTTAAAAGTGATCAGCACATTAAAAGTGCTTTTCATTACCCCGCCTTTAAAGCATTGCACGCCAGGTTCAAAACTCCCTCCAACTTTTTCAACGGAAACTATATTATTCAGTTCAACCAATGCCCGCCAACGTAATCCGGCGCGTAACAACAGTTTATTTTCCAATAGCAGCACCGGGCTCTTTGTTAAGGCCGAAAAATCCCCGGTAATAAAAAGGCAGCCGTACATACTCAATATAGTTACTATAGTAGCCGCGATCGGGCTATAGCGATTTAAAAACAAATGGGAAGCCACCATCTCAATAACCGAAACAGCCATGATCACCCCAAATAAAGCTGCATAGCCCGATTCTTTGTAAATACTAAAGCGTTTGATCTCCGGCGCAATTTGTTTTTCCCGTTTAAAACAGAGCAGCCCGAACCGCACGATAGTTATTTCCGAAGCCATGATCTTTACCGGGATCCCATCACCCAATACCAGGGCCATACTTTTATGCAAATTAAAGGCAACATCCGGAAATTCGGCTTGCAGCCTGTTATATTCCTTTTTGATATGCATGATCTTGCTGATACAATATATAAGCATCCCCAACTCCAGGCCTGCAGTTAATTTTCTTAGCTGAATGATATAGCCTCGCTGTTCTGCCGGCAAAATCAAATAGGCAACACCGCAGCAGCAGGTAACAACCAGCATGATGCGCCATAGTTTTTGCTTAAACGGCCTGATGATCAAAAAATAATAAGCTACCGGAAAAGTAACCACCAGATCTAACATAAAACCGGTTGCAGCAGCGCCGCCTTTTTGCGGATTAACATGGTGCATTAAAAACAGGCCTGCTCCCAAAATGGCAAAAGCAGTTAAAATTATTAACCAGATATTTTTGTGAACGGAGGATAAGGATAAGGTCATAACAAAGAAGAATTAAGAGAGCCATCATCAAATATAACCATATCCGCGCCGAATAAATGAATTCATGTTATTGTTTTTAGCTTAAATAAACTACCTTCGTTTTATATAGCACGGGGTGCTTTAACCGCAGGGTTAAGGCTGAGATAATACCCGCAAAACCTGACACGGATAATACCGGCGTAGGGATGCACTGGCTTTTCAGTTGATTTTCGGCGTTTGCTGTTTATTCATACATAGCCTTGTTTCTGTACCGGTATTACCGGCCAGTAACAAGGCTTTTTTATTTAATGAATTAACACATGGAACCTGGAAACAATTTTGGCCTCATGACCCAAAGCCTTGCCAACTGGCAGGGCCGCAAAGAATGGTTTTTTAACCGCGAACACACCGATACTTACGAGCAATGGTACGAAGGGCGCTATAAACGTGCGGAAGTATGGCAAAAAAAGGTAATGTCGCAATTAGTTGGTACCGATACCCGGGTAAAGGAACTGCTTGAATTTGGCTGCGGCACTACCCGTTTCACCCGCTGGTGGCATGAGATAGGCATTGACGCCACCGGCGGCGACCTCTCCCCTTTTATGCTTGGCCAGGCAGTACACCTGTTTAAAGGCGACCTGGTAAATGCCGATTCGCACTTTATGCCTTTTAAGGATCATACTTTCGATGCCGTTGCTTTCATTACCACATTTGAATATTACCGCGATCCGGTTCAGGTGATCCGCGAAGCTGCGAGAGTTGGCAAACATGGTATCGCTTTCGGTATGATGAACCGTAACTCACCCAAAGTGCTACGTCGCAGGGTTCAGCAGATGTTCGGCAAAAATCCTTTCTATGTAACAGCTACCTTTTATACCCCGGCTATGTTGATTAAAAAAATAGACGAAGCGTTAAAAGGCCGGCAATATAGCATTGAATGGACCTGCACCGGCTTGCCCAAATGGTTCCCGGTACAGCAGTGGAGTGTGCCTGCCGGCGATTTTTTTGGTCTGTATGTTAAATTACTCGATTAACGTACGGCTATGTCTCTATCCGGAAAAATAACGGGCGATGGCTTTGAGCAGATCATCCTGCCACGCTGCGGTCGGCCGCGTGCAGAAGTTATCGGAGGGCCTGCATTTGGTGTTGACGTATCAGTGATCAGCCTGCCCGGTGGTTTAGGCCTCGCGCTCACCAGCGATCCTTTGTCGCTCATCCCCTCTTTGGGCTTGCAGGAGTCGGCCTGGCTGTCGGTACATTTAATGGCCAATGACATGGCTACTACCGGCTTTGCCCCGCAATACGCGCAGATGGTACTGAACCTGCCACCAGATTTAAGTCAGCATGATTTCACTACCTACTGGGATCACATTCACCGATATTGTAATGACATTGGCGTAGCCATAACCGGCGGACATACCGGCAGTATCGAGGGGCAAAATTCCACCATTGCCGGCGGCGGCACTATGCTGCTCACCGCTCCTTTGAATGAGATCCTACTCAGCAAAAATGCGGAAGCAGGCGATGTGATCGTCGTTACCAAGCAATGCGCCATATCGTCGGCAGCTATACTTGCTATGAGCTTTCCCGAAACGGTAAAAAATAAGCTGGGGAATGAAGCTTATAACCTCGGTTGCGAAATGTTCTACCAAACATCATCCTTAAAAGATGGCTTAACCGCTGCCGGGATAGGCAACCGCTTCAACAAGGTAACAGCCATGCATGATGTAACCGAGGGCGGTGTATTGGGTGCGGTTTATGAAATGGCTGTAGCATCGGGCAATGGCGTAATCATCAATAATGAGCTCCTCCCCATTGATGATGTGGCAGTTGGGATTTGTTCGTTGTTTAACATCGATCCACGTTACTGCATTGGTGCAGGGGCAATGATCATAGCCGTTAAAAGGCAATGGAGCCAGAATGTACTGCGCCGCTTAAATGAGAATAATATTCCGGCAACCGTAATCGGTGAGTTTACCAAAAAAACGCATGGCTACAAATTAATCGAAAACAGTGTGGAAAATGACATGCCTTACTTTAGTAAAGACCCTTACTGGGAAGCTTTTTTTAGTGCTTATAAAAACGGATGGAAATAATGGAAAACACCTATAAAATTACGGGTGGCATTTACCTGGTGCTAAACCCCGCTATGGATGAAGACATCTTGCTCACTAAACTACAATCGGCCTTGCAGGGCGGAATACAAGTAGTACAAATATGGAACAACTGGCAACCCGGCGCAGATAAACAAGCGCTGATTGCGAAGATAGCTGACATTTGCAAGCCATATTCTGTCCCATTGCTTATCAATGCCGATTGGACATTATTGCGAGATATCCCTGTATTGGATGGGATCCATTTTGATGAAGTTCCGGCTTCTTTATCCGTTATCCGGAATGCGGTAAACCGGCTATTCCTAACGGGTATAACCTGTTCGGGAAATCTTCAAACAGTGGCTTGGGCCCAGGATAATCAGCTGGATTATGTTTCCTTCTGTTCTATGTTTCCGTCATCATCTGCAGACCGTTGTGATATCGTCATGCCCGCAACGGTAAAGCGTGCAAAGCTACTCACCCGTATGCCCATTTTTGTTGCCGGAGGCATTACACCTCAAAATATTGTCGGTTTAAAAAAACTCACACCCTTTGATGGAGTGGCTGTGATATCGGGCATATTAAGCGCCGATGATCCTGAGCAAAAAGTTAAAGAATTTAAAAACGCATTAAACACGAACCCTACCCAACATGCAACTCAAAACAATTGAAAAACTATGTTGCCCCTTTGATAAAAGCGACCTCAACCTGCAGGTATTAGTAAAAGATACGACACAAAATATTATAGAGGGCATCCTGAGCTGCACTGTTTGCCAGCGCAACTACCCTATTGTTTATGGCGTGCCCATTATGGCCCCTGACGAATACCGCCAGATCCAGCTGGAGCAACCTATTATTGAAAAATGGAAACTGGAACATGATTTAGCTGATGTTAAATTGCTGCCGTAAGTAAAACGCCGGTAGATTATCCGGGGTTTAAAACACGACGTCACTGCGAGGTACGAAGCAATCCCAAACTATACAGGACGCTTGAATAGCTTCTCTGCAAATCGGGGATTGCTTCGTACCTCGCAATGACGACTCTTAAATATTAGGTCTTGACACGCTATCAATTAGCCACATCATTATTTTCAATCCCCACCCTGTTTTTGTTGATCCTGTCTTTCAAGCCACCAAAGTTATAATTAAGGCTGATGCTGAATGACCGGTAATAGTTCATGCTTTGGTAGGTTTGATTAAACTGCGGACCAAAAGTTTTGCTTATGCTGTTACGGTATTTGGTAAAGGGATTTTTTATGCCGCCAGAGATACTGAACTTGTTTTTTACGATATCCTTGTTGAAGTTGAACGCGCTGTAAAAAAAGCCATTGGTATATCCCTGTAAACCTGTTGGGTTGCGGCTGTTTATGCCAAGGTCGGCATTTAGGGCCCAGCCATGAGTAAGGTGTACTACGTTTGATAGCGTAGCACTGTACATCAGCAGGTTATTGTTCACTATTTTTCCATCAGACTGACCTTGCAGCCATAAGTACATTGCATTACCGTTAAGGCTTGCATTATATATTTTAGTTACGGGGTAACTTAAGTTGAAATTGATACCGGCGCTGCTGGCCTTGCCTGTGTTAGCATAAGTTATTTGTGTAACCTGTGTGGCCTTGTCAAAATTCACTACCTGCAAATCGAGGTTGTTCATGAACGAATAATCGAGCCCGATGTTTACTGAAAGCTTTTTATTACTGCTGTACCCAAACTGGATATCGTTCAGTAAAACTGGTCGCAGGTTGGGGTTACCAGTGATTTCGTAGTTAGGGTTTGAACGATCAACATAAGGGTTAAGCCTGTTGATCCCCGGTCTCCTGATCCTTTGTGAAAAGCCAAAGTTAATGCTGCTCTCGTCTTTAAACCTTTTACTTACCGAAACGGAGGGAACAACGTTAAAGTAATTTTGATCGGCTACAGATGCTGTACTCGTGAAATTGGCTCGGATCACTGTTTCTTCAACCCGTACACCGGCGTTAATATTCCAGCTGTTTAAAGCCAATTGATATGAGTTGTAAGCACTAAACACATTTTGGGTATTGGTAAACCCGTTTGACTGCACTGCGTCATGCTCATATAAACCGGTGGTATCATTTAACGTATTGTAGCTGAAATCGCTGCTATTATTTCTGAATATAGCTTTAACACCGGCCTCAACAGTTACCTTATTCACAGGAGTAACAAAATCAACCTGTGCTGTGTGTTCCTTAAATTTTTGCTTGTCGTTTTGCTGAAAATCAGGGGTTGGGAAATTTACACGGTCAAGAAATTTAATACCACCGTTTTTGTGGTTAGTATTGGTACTGTACAGGTATGAAAAAGTAAGCAGCCTGTTTTTAACGCCCTTGAAGCCCAACTCATAATTAATGCCCGCATCAATACCGTGGCTGGTTGCCTTGTTGTTATTTTGAAACGTGTATTGTTCAAGTTGATTAGCACCGGTTAAAAAGGATGTTTGCCCGCTATGATCGTCTCCGCGGCTACCATTATAGTTTAATTGGGCGGTTAATAACTGTAGCGAATCTATCTGCAAACTTAACTCTGTACCGAAATAAGCAGTTTTATTATTTGAGCGCTGGTAGCCGTGCTGATCAAGCGTGGTCAAACTGGTATCCACACGTTTGTTGGTATTATAGGTTTGTGGTGAATTATTGATACTGCCACCGCCAAAAGCCGAGATACCGAATTTTCCTTTTTTCGCGGCAAAGGAGCCTCCAACACCAGGACCACCTGTGGGCAGGCTTTCATTAATGTTTACAGACCCGCTGATGCCATCATTGATCTTTTTGCTGGTGATGATATTGATAATGCCGGCCAAACCTTCGGCATCATATTTTGATGGCGGGGTGGTGATCACTTCAATCCGCTCAATGGTTGATGCCGGGATGCTTTTTAAAACAGCTTTAAGGTTGCTTTCCAAACTTCCTGACGGCTTGCCGTTAATAAGCACCTTAAAACTTGAATTTCCTTTGAGCAACAGGTTATCATCACCATCTAACGACAGGTAAGGAATTTTCCTCATCATGCTTAACACATTGTTTCCCTTGCTTTCAGGATCAGCCTTCAGGTCGTAAATGATACGATCGGCCTTTTGCCTGATGATCGGCTTTTCGGCTGTTATGGTAACCTCCTTCAGGTTGGTCATTACATCGCTCAAATAAACCGGCTTTAGCACCAGTGTTTGCTGTTGATGTGTAAGATCGATATGTATAGTTTTGGGGCTGTAGCCGATAGCGTTGATCACCAATGAATAGCTTGATGGTTGTACAGAAACAAAGCTGAAAGAGCCATCGTCTTTAGTAACGGTAATCATTAGGGTTTCGTTGCCGGCATTTTTTAACCGCACAGTTATTAATGGCAATGGTGCTTTACTTACCGAATCGGCAATGATCCCTTTTACCTGTACAGGTGTTTGGCCATAGCTATTTATATTGTGGGCGATAAATACAGCTATCATCATGATGAGCCGTATTATTGTTTGTTTAGTTTTCATATGTGTGAGGGTATTAGATTTAGTGTTAATTTTTAGGCAAAGGAGTTCCCGGAGAGAAATTTCTCCCGTTAAAATTTGATGGAGCGGGCGGCTAAACCGCCCGCTTAGTACAATAAATTCAGGCTGATTATTTAATCCTTGCGACGGCGAAGCAACAGGTAATAGAGCAGAAAGCCGGCCGAGATAAAGATCATTTCAACCCCATAAGGCACGGGCGAATCTTCGGCACTGTAAGGGATAAATTCCATTACTATAAAACCTACACCTGCGCAAAGCAGGATGAGCCCCCATTTTAAGGCCTCGTTCCCCGAACCTAACTGGGCTAAAAATTTAACGCTGTTTTCATCCAGCGGACCTGCGTTGATAATGCGTTTCTTTAACCTGTAATTATATAGGGCAAGTATGAATATGGCTATCAGTATAAAAAATACGATGATTATGATGAATGGCATTAACTGTTTCATGATATTGTTTGTTTAAGTATTTGCTACAGTAGTCAACATACTTGTTGACCCGGTTGCAATTATTTTTAAATATTTTTTTATTTCTTTTTTGCAACCGCCAAACCACATATCTTGACTACTGTAATATGTTTAATGAACACGAGGTTGTATCCAGGGTATTAAATAAAGATCTCCGGGCTTTTGAGCTGCTGGTAAAGCAGTACGAAAAGCTGGTTTTCTTTGTGATAAACCGCCTGGTGCAAGACCGGCAAAACAAAGAGGATATATGCCAAGAAGTTTTCATTAAGATCCACCAAAACCTGCACCGCTTTGAATTTCAGTCGAAGTTATCAACCTGGATAGCCCGCATAGCTTATTTAACCGCTGTAAATTATTTAAAAAAGAATAAGAACAATTCTTCTTCCGAATATCCTGAAAATATTGACAATTATCACTTTACCGATGAAACACCTGAACAGGAACTGATAAAAAAGAATACAGCGGCTTATGTTAACCTGCTTATTGAACAAATGCCGCATCAGTATAAAACAGTACTAACACTATACCACCTTAATGAGTTTTCCTGTGCGGAAATTGAGGAGATCACCGGTATTCCCGAAGGAACGGTGAAAAGCTACCTTTTCAGGGCGCGCAAATTATTGAAAGAAAAAATTGAAAAAGACCTTAAGAAAGAAAACAGATGAAAGAGCTGGATGACGACGAACTACAGGAACTATTAAACAATGGTTTGGTTCCGGATAGCAAAACACTTTCGGAAGAAGACAAGGACGACCTGCATGCTTATCAAAACTTATTTACCGCGCTGAGCAGCGAGCCGGAACAAGGGTTGCCTATGAGCTTCGCAACAAACCTAAGACGAAAATTGCAGGAACAGGCTAACCGCAAAAGCGACCTGCGTTTTAATTTGATCGCCCTATCGATATTTGTATTGGGGTTAACGCTTGCTTATGGCATGCTCTCGGTGATCAGCCCCGAAAGCGGCGATATGTTTTTAAATGCCGTGATCAGCTTTAAATGGGTTTTGGCAACTTTGGGTATTGGCTTCTTTGCCTTTCTTTTTATCGATCAGCGGTTGGTGAAGAGGAGTTATTAGATAGTTAGCATAATAGCGTCTTTGAAAATACGGGGCGGACTCACATGTTTGATGATCTGCAAACGGGAGACGCAATTATGCGTCTCTACATAAAAATATTAACGGGCTTCTTCTATTGCATCAGGAGCCATTTCCTCTTCCGGGGTCTCTGTTTCTTCCTTAAACACACGAATGGTTTTGATATACCTGCGCTGATAACGGTCATTCATGGCAGTTTCTGTAACACCATTTTCATCGCCCGATGTAGAGTGGATAAATACCAATGGTTTGCCGGGTTGAGATATAATGATACCTATATGGCCTGCACTGCGGTAGTTATGGCTGCGGGTACCGGTAAATAATATCAGATCGCCAAATTTGGCATCTTTAATATCGATACCCTTAACCGGCGCAAAATCCGATGAGCTACGCGGAATAGAAATACCAAAGTGTGTAAAAACGTAATTAACAAAACCCGAACAATCAAACCCATTTTCGGGATTGCTTGAGCCATATCGGTACCTGATGCCTTTAAGCGTTTGCGCAAACTCAACGAGTTCGGCAGGTGTAACATCGCCGGTTTCGTAATTGGCCTCCACTTCGGCATAATGATGCCTCAACCTTGAGTGGCTATGCAACTTTACCGTTTTATTTGCCTTATGTTTTTTTGATGCGTGAAGTACAGCAGGCTTTGCCGGCTTCATAAGTGATAAACAAGCTACAAGGAAGAGTTTGGAACCAATTACAAAATGCATGTTGTAATGATAGGTAAAAATTTCCACGGATAGTAATCGAATTGTAAAAAAGATGGTTGCCCTTTTGGCGGCTTAAATGTATCGCGGCAAACAGATTATCTAAACGGCCTTTATTTTCACCTATATTTACCTGAGCCAAAACCAATTAACCCAAAGGCCAAAATTGATCAGTTATAAAATAGTTGGATCTGCATTTACAATGCTATGCTTTTGCATGCGGGTATCTGTTTTTGCCCAGGTTCCTGTAATTACGCCCAAAAACCAATCAATTGTATTGAAGCTCGATGCCGGGGGTAAGTACACAGTCACATCCTCCGGCGATCATCCTGCTTTTGTTACCGACCTTGCAACGGTTACCAATACTACGGATTCAACTACTAAATTCAGGTTCGCGCCTGAAACCTTTGATTGCAGTACAACAGGTCCCCAAACAGTTACCGTAGCTGCTGCAACCAATGGGGTATCAACAGCGCCTCACCCCGATGCCATTCGTATAACCGACCTAACTGCTCTTTGCTTTGATCCGGCAGGCAACTTGTATTTTGGAGGGGCAAGCATACAAATGATACGGAAAATAGCGCCTGATGGCACAGTGAGCATTTTTGCGGGCGGGCCACCAGGCACAGGCGGCAATATATTTACAGGCTCAGCGGGCACAGTTGGACGTATACCACAAGGCGGGATGGTTTGTGATGATGTGGGTAACGTCTTTTTTTCAGACATCGATAATAACAAAGTAAAGAAGTTAAGCCCCGATGGTACGGTAACGGACTTTGTTATGATAACGAAGCCTGGTGCCATAGCGCTTGATAAGCAACATAACTTGTACGTTGCATCAAATACCGAATACGTAGTTTATAAAATTACGCCAGCCGGAGTACTTCAAACACTTGCCGGGACAATCGATGGAGATGTAGATGGCCCCGGTAAATTAGCCAGGTTCCACTGTATCTATAGTATAGCTGTTGACGATGCCGGTTACGTTTTTGTGGGTATTTTGGAGTTTAAGGTAGGCGACAAAGTAAAGGTAAAAAGAATAGCGCCCGACGGTACTGTATCTACTTATTTTAATCCTGGCAAAATGTATGGGGATGATATTACCGACCCCGCAAACGCTTTTGTTGTAGGCCCAACCGCGCTAAAGTTTGATAGGGCCGGAAATTTATTTATTGGCGACGGAGGCATGATAAAAATTCTTGATAAATATGGTAAAGCCCGAACATTTGCCGGCTATGCAGGCTTTGGCTATGTAGACGGCCCCGGCACCCAGGCCCTGTTTGGACAGGTATGTGCAATTGACATGGACCTGTGCGGAAACATTTACGTAGCCGACGAAGTATACAACCGCATCAGGAAAGTTACTCTTGGGGCTTTTGTTTCAACCACAGCCGGCGGCGATCCTAACCATCTCACCGGCAATATAGGATCAAGCACCTGCTGGCAATCCGCCGCCATTATACCTGTTGATGTTCAGAGTACGCCTGCGTTTACTTCTGCATATACCGATGTTACGCTTCAGGATTGTGCCAACCTGGCCAATTATGCCGTAAAAGCATCCGTAACTGATAACTGCCCTGATAGCCGAATCAAAATCACGCAAACACCTGCGCCAAACTCCACCATCTACAATAATGTGCCCGTACAGGTAACGTTAACCGCGATTGACAAAACCGGGGGCGTCGCTACAACCTCGTTCATGGCCACTGCCAAGTATGCAGCAGCACCGCCGGGCAGATCAGTAGCAGTGTCCACGCCTTCGTTAAAAGTTTGTGCGGGCAATCCCGTAACCTTTACCGCCGATGTAATTAATGGCGATCCGGGTACATCTTTCCAATGGCTTGTGAATGACCAGCCCGTTGGCCCCAATTCGTTTAAATTTACAACAAACAACCTGAAGGATGGTGACCTCGTAAACTGTGCCGTTGCCACCGGGAATGGCTGCGGCATCCCCAATCTTGGCCTTGACCTCCAAATCAATGTAAACCCGGAGCCGGTGATTACACTTAAACCGAAGGAGGAAATCCTTTCAGGCAATAGTGTAACCCTAAGTCCGTCAGTAACCGGCGATATAGCAACCTATACATGGACACCCTCAACCGGGCTTAGTGATGCAGCTTCAGAATTTCCGGTAGCGAGCCCCGAGGTTACTACCACTTATACGCTAACTGTAACTTCGATTGGTGGCTGCGATGCCAAAGTTGAAGTAACAGTAAAAGTGATTCCTCATATCGAAATACCCAATACCTTTACACCTAACGGCGACGGGATTAATGATTTATGGAGCATCGAATATTTAGATGGCTATACAACCGGCACCGTAACCGTTTACAATCGCAATGGAGGAATCGTATTTCAAAGTAAGGGCTATCCTAAAGCATGGAACGGCACTTTCAATGGCCGGCCATTGCCAACAGGCGCATATTACTATGTTATTAATTTAAAAGATGGCAGCCCTTTGCGCAGCGGGGAGGTTAGCATTTTAAGGTAGTGAGGGCGTAATAAGGTATCAAGACCGCTGAAATCGATAAAAAGTTTCGTTTGGCTTAGGCATGCCATCTATTTTCCCCTCAATATTAACGTTTTATCTGTTATTGTTTTATAGATTTGAGATGATTGAGCCAATTAACCTGCTTGAAATACTACACATTCCATATTACCCTTTGTGATGCTGCGCTCTTTGGAATGCTGTTTATCAGCTTCACTTTTTTCCTGCTTTTGTGGTTCACCAGGAAATCAAATCGATCTGCAAATCGCTTTCTGGCCGCAGCGCTGGCTATCGCTACATTGTGGATAGCCCGGATCTTGGCAATTGACATTGACCTCGCTGCCTACCTCCCTTTTTGGAGCCGGTTGCCCTTGCAATTTTCCCTGGCACTTGGCCCCCTTATTTTCTTTTATGTGCTTAAAATAACCCGGCCGGATCATAAATTCCAGGTCAGGTACCTGCTGCATTTCAGCCCCTTACTGCTGGAATTAAGCGTGCATGGATTAGAGACCATCGAAAGCATACAAACAGGGGCGACAACTTATGATACGTTGATGTTTCACCGGTTAAATCCTGTATTGCAGCTACTGGCGTTCATTTCTGTGGCTATCTACCTATATCGGTGCCACAAGCTAATTGAAAACTTTTACCGGCAAATAAAATTCACCGAAAGCGACCGCTATCGGCATGAGCTGCAGTGGCTGCATAATCTATTGACATGCCTTGGGCTGTTATGGCTATTATGGGTCCCTTTTATAGCCACAGATTACTTTTATTACAAGCACCAATCGGGCACCCAGTTTTATTACCCCTTGTACCTCCTTTTAATATCGATGATCACCTGGATGGCAGCAAGGGCATTTTTAAGGCCGGAAATTGGTTCATCAGCTGATATTGTGCCGGTTTTAAAACCATCTCTACCGGCTGATCTGAAGCAAAAAGGTACCTGGCTAAAGGGAGTTGTTAAAGCAAACCACTATTACCAGGACCCGGAACTCAGCTTAAGTTCACTTGCCGAAAAACTTGGTCTTCATACCCATGAATTATCCCGGATCCTCAACACGGTGCTCAAAAAAAGTTTCAATGATTTCATTAACGAATATCGTGTTAAGGCAGCGAGCCAAAAAATGCAGGATCCTGTTTATGACCATCTTACTCTGCTCGGGATTGGATATGAATCGGGATTCAACTCCCAAAGCACCTTTAACCGCATTTTCAAACAAATGACCGGAAAAAGCCCCTTGGAATATAAAAATGAGCTAAAAAAAGAGCAGCCATCTTATAACTTGGGAAGCCAGCCCCGATTTGCGCCGGTAATTTTGAATCGTGAAGCCCCTTCCATGGGAGCTCATGACAAATTAAACCGCAATTATATGTTTAAAAATTATTTCAAAATAGCCCGGCGTAACCTGGTACGCAATAAAAGTTATGCTGCTATTAATATTACCGGCCTGGCTGTTGGCATAGCCGTTTGTATGGTGATCTTTATCATTATACAATATCAAACAAGCTTCGATAATTTTCACTCAAAGAAAGATCGCATCTACCGTGTGTTAACCGAATATCATCATACAGAGGCCGCAAATATTGCATATGGAAAAGATGTTCCCTTTCCAATGCCCGCAAGCTTGAAAACGGCTTTCCCTGAAATAGAACAGGTAGCGCCAATTTTTGCAAGCCAAAATGATCAGCTGCTCATACCTGACGATAATGGGACCCCGAAAAAAGTATTCAAAGAGCAGAGAGGAGTATTCTATACAGGCCCTTCATTCTTTAAAATATTTTACTTTCCGTTGCTCGCAGGCTCATACACCTCCTTAAAAGATCCGGATAATGTATTCCTTACCAAAGAGATTGCCGAAAAATATTTTGGTGACTGGAAAGCAGCAATGGGCAAAACCATCAAACTGCAAATGGGCGGCTACATGTTTGAGCACGGTACCGATGTGCTGAAAGTTTCAGGCATCCTGGCAAGTATTCCTGCAAATTCAGATTTTCAATTAAAACTGGTCGTTAGCTTTGGGACAGGGTTTACCGGCGATTTCTTAGCTAAAAATACCGATTGGAATAGCACAGTAACTGATTTTGGTTGCTATGTTTTACTGCCTCCAAATACTTCCGCCTACAATTTTAATCAGCAATTAAAGGCATACTCACAAAAGGCAAAATCTCCCGATAATAAAGATACTCATATTATACAGGCATTAAGTGCTGTACACTATGATGTGCAAACAGGCGATTACAGTAACAAAACCATCAGTCGTGAACTGCTCAATGTATTATGGCTCATCGCGGCATTCATTCTGCTAATTGCCTGCGTAAATTTCATCAACCTCTCCACAGCGCAGGCTGTTAACCGAGCCAAGGAAATTGGCGTAAGAAAAGTTTTGGGGAGCAGTAAATCTCAATTGCAGATCCAATTCATTGTTGAAACATTTTTGATAGTTACCGGTGCGGTAATGCTTGCCGTTGTGCTCACCATTTTTGCATTGCCTTCCGTAAGCCGGCTTTTGGAACTTTCACTTTCCTTCAACGTACTCGGCAATCCATCCATTATTTTATTTCTTTTGGCGGTAACCATCGCTGTAACCGCGCTTGCCGGTTTTTATCCGTCTATTGTTTTATCGCGTTTTAATCCTGTCAATGCTTTAAAGAGCAAACTCACCGTAAATACTACAAACGGGATTTCATTAAGACGAGGACTGGTTGTGTTTCAATTTATCATAGCGCAGGCACTCATTATCGGGACACTCATCATTGTAAAGCAAATGAATTACTTTATGAATCAACCATTGGGTTTTGATAAAGATGCAATTGTAAATGTTCCTTTCCGTGTTGATAGCCTTCGCATTAGCAAGCTGGATTATTTAAAGAAACAGCTGTTATCGGTAAACGGCGTGCAAACCGTAAGCTACAGCTCCAACACGCCGGTTGAAAATGGTAATGATACCTGGAGTACCCTCAAATTTGACCATGCTCAAAAAGATGCAGGCTTTAAAGTGATTACCAAATTCGCCGATAAGGACTATGTATCTGCCTACAAGCTGTCTTTAATAGCCGGAAGAGATTTACAATCTTCAAATTATACGAGGGAGTTTTTGATAAATGAGTCGCTGATGAAAAGTCTGGGAATAAAAAGCCCTGACGAAATATTGAATAAAGAAATAAGTATCTGGAACGGTCAGATAAAATGCCCGGTTGTTGGTGTTTTGAAAGATTTTAATAACAGATCTTTTCGCAATGATCTTGCACCATTGCTTATCAGCACAAACAACACCATGTATAACCAGGCGGGAATAAAACTGGCCACTACGAACATTGCTTCGGCCATAAAATCTGTTAAAGAAGTGTTTGAGCAAACATTTCCTGATTTTGTTTATGAGTACAAGTTTCTTGATGAAAAGATCGAAAGCTTTTACAAGCAGGAAAATCAGCTATCGCAGCTATATAAAATTTTCGCGGCAATCGCGATATTCCTTAGCTGCCTGGGGCTGTATGGCTTAGCTTCATTTATGGCCGTACAGCGCATAAAAGAAGTCGGTATCCGGAAAGTACTTGGCGCCACAGCGGCCAACATCGTTTTTTTGTTTTCAAAAGAGTTTGTCATACTTATTGCAATTGCCTTTGTAATTGCTACGCCCATTGCATGGTATTACATGCACCAATGGCTGCAAGCCTATGTTTACCGCATCAACATCAGCTGGTGGCTGTTTGCCGCAGGTGGGATGGCTGCAATAATTATTGCAATGGCAACCATAAGTTTCCAGGCAATAAAGGCAGCAATGGCTAACCCGGTGAAAAGTTTAAGAAATGAATAATGAAGCTTGCGAGAGCATTACATGGCATTAAGGATTTAGTTAAAATGTAATAGGATGCTTTCTCTACATCAAATAATACCATTCCATCTATGACATTATTTGATGCATCCCTGGCTGGACTCCATGCAGGTACTTCCTTTATAACTTCCGAGAGTTTTTCCATTTGGTAACAAAACGCTTCTCTCTTTTACATAAAACCTCCGCCCCTATTGGAACGTTGCTCTTGTTGCTGTTGGGAGAACGCTGTTTAGCAGGATGGCTTGGGCTTGACCATCAGAATGACGATATCAGGATAATACAAGTTTGGGTTTAACGATACGGTAATTTAATTTAGCGTAATGGAGTCGTTAATAGAAAAGATCAAGAGTTATGTGCCGCTCTCTTTTGATGATGAAGGCATAGTGCGCACTTTATTTCACAAGAAAGCGCTAAAAAAGGGCGAACATCTACTAAAAGCGGGCGATGTTTGCCGTTACATTTTTTTTATCGAAACCGGGCTTGTGAGATATTATATCAACAATGATGGAGTAGAACAAACCAATTATTTTAACAAAGAAAACGAGTTTGTATGTGACTACATGAGTTTCCTGCCCCAAAGTCCCTCATACGTTAATATACAAACCTTAGAGGATACCACTATCTGGGTGATCAGTTACGTTGGTATACAGCAATTTTATAAAGAGGTAACAGCAGGCGAAAGATTTGGCCGCCTGGCAATAGAACAGGTGTTTGTAAGTGTAATCAACCAGATAGGTTCTTTATATACGGATCTGCCTGAAACCAGGTATACGAAATTTTTAAGTGATTATGCCGATGTTGCACAACGTATTCCTCAGTACTATATAGCCTCCTATGTCGGTATTAAACCACAATCGCTAAGCCGTATCCGTAAACGGATCTCGGGCAAGCATTAATTAACCTGGGTGAATGAATGGAAGATTTCCATTGCCCAGTTTTGTACTGTTAAAAATAACAGTACATGAAAACAATACACGAAACACAACAATGGGGCATCCGGTCGGCATCCTTTTGGATGACCCTCTTCATCGCAGTGGGCATCATTTTTATCGGTGTCCGCTTTATAATAAGCCCCGGCACCGGCGCTATAGGCTATGGTGTCCCCCTCATTAGTAACGATGATTTACCATTTGGAAGAATAAAAGGCATCCGCGACATTTTTTCGGGAGTGGCGCTGCTGCCCCTTTTATTATTGCGTATGCGTAAGGCAACAGCCTGGGTACTTACATCGGCAATCATCGTTCCGGCAGCCGACTTCGTGATTGTGCTTTCAGCAAACGGATCTTCAGATATTTCTCATTTAATGATCCATGGGTTAACTGTGGCCTACATAGCTATCACCAGTTTTTTATTGTTTAAATCTTAATTAATTTTTATGAATTCGTACACTCTTTTCCAAATATGCCTCCTTATGCACCTTGCCGGTCTCACGCTAATGGCAGGAACCGATATTGTTGAGTTCGTCGCTTTCAGGAATATTTTAAAAAATTATCAAACTAGTAAAGATGCCGCAGTGCACCAAATTGGTATACTATCAAAACTTTCCGTTTTACTACTCATCGGAGGTATACTATTAGTGCTTTCAGGAACAGGTTTTCTGATTATTACGCATAATGCCTTTGGAAGTCAGCTATGGTTTAAAATTAAGATGATATTTGTACTTGGGCTTGTACTTAACGGCATCCTAATGGGGCGAAAGAGCGGGAACCGGCTCAAACAAAGCTTGATGACAGGCAACATTGCGAAAACCCAGCAGGTAGAAGATGCAATCCGTACCATGATCAGGTTTCATTTTATTCAGCTTTGCATCTTCTTTATTGTGGTGTTAATGGCCGTTTTTAAGTTTAATTAAGTGGCAAACTATGCCTTCAGCAAAAACAAAAAGCCTCAAATCTTTCGACTTGAGGCTTTTAACTTGTAGCGGGAGCAGGACTCGAACCTACGACCTTCGGGTTATGAGCCCGACGAGCTACCAACTGCTCCATCCCGCACTGTATTGTGCTATATAATTAAGATCCGGTCATAACCCCGGAAAGGTCCTTCCAATTATCAAAATGCAAATTTGCACTCCGTTTTAATTGGACTGCAAAGATATAATTCGTTTCTTTGCAGTCCAAATATATTTTTAATTATTTTTTTATGGCTCATCAGGCAGGTTTTGTAAGTATAATAGGTAAACCCAACGCAGGGAAATCAACCCTTATGAACGCGCTGGTGGGCGAAAAAATGTCCATCATTACCCCTAAAGCGCAAACTACACGCCACCGTATTTTGGGTATTGTAAATGATGAAAACTACCAGATCGTGTTTTCGGACACGCCCGGTGTTATCAAACCGCACTATGCCCTGCACGAAAGCATGATGCACCAGGTTGATGGCTCTATTGTTGATGCCGACCTTATTTTGCTGGTTACCGACATCTATGAGGAATATGACGAAGCAGACGTTCTTAAAAAACTGGAACGCTCTGAGGCCCCTCTTGCTATTCTGATCAATAAAATTGACCAGAGCGATGAGGAAACCGTAAAAAAGAAAGTTGAGTTTTGGCAGGAAAAACTAAACCCTAAAGCCATTTTCGCCATATCAGCATTGCATGGGCACAACATCAAGGCCATTATGGATTTTGTGATCGGGAACCTGCCCGAGCATGCGGCTTATTACGAAAAAGATGCATTGACCGATCGTAACGACCGCTTCTTCGCTTCAGAAATGATCCGCGAGCAGGTGTTTAAACAATACAAAAAAGAAATTCCTTACAGCACCGAGGTTATTGTAACGGCGTTTATTGAAGGCGAGAAACTTTACCGCATCAGTGCAGAGATCATTGTTGAGCGCGAATCGCAAAAAAATATCATCATCGGTAAAAACGGTGAAATGCTGAAAATAGTAGGCACCTACGCCCGTCGATCCATGGAGGAGTTTTTCCAGAAAAAAATCTTCCTTGAAACGTTTGTAAAGGTGATTCCCGATTGGCGTACCAAAAAGAATTACCTCAAACAATTCGGGTACGAATAGGGAGAAGATACAGGACATTGAGAAGCAGGATGCAAGATATCCACACTTCCTATCCTGTTTCATTCAATAAAAATTTAATTTTCATAGAACCGGATTGTTAAGTTAGATAGATTTGCATAATTCTTGAATCTCGATCACTTACATCCTGACTCTTAATATAACACAATGAGTAACATAGTAGCCATAGTGGGCAGGCCCAACGTAGGCAAATCAACATTATATAACCGCTTAACCGAAAGCCGCAAGGCTATCGTTGATGACTTTAGCGGTGTCACGCGCGACAGGCACTACGGTGTTGCCGAATGGCTTAACCACAACTTTACTATTATTGATACAGGCGGCTATGTAGCCAATTCCGACGATGTTTTTGAAGCCGCCATCCGTGAGCAGGTTGATATTGCTATTGAAGAAGCTACCGTGATCTTATTTGTTGTTGATGTTACCACCGGTATCACCGACTTGGACGACGAGATCGCCAACCGTCTGCGCAAAAGCAAAAAACCTGTTTTTGTAGTGGTGAACAAGCTGGATAACAACAACCAGGTTGCCGATGCCATGGTATTTTACAGCCTCGGCCTTGGTGAGATCTACAGCATTTCGTCAATGACCGGCTCAGGTACCGGCGAATTGCTGGATGAAGTGGTAAAACACTTTGAAGATGAAGCACTGGAAGAAAACACCCGTCCTAAATACGCTATTGTCGGTAGGCCAAACGTAGGCAAATCATCTATTATTAATGCCCTTATCGGTAAGGACCGTAATATCGTTACCCCTATAGCCGGCACCACCCGCGATTCTATCCATATCCATTATAACCAATACGGTCATGATTTTATGCTGATAGATACTGCCGGGATGCGTAAAAAAACCAAGGTTAAGGAAAACATTGAGTTTTACTCAGTAATGCGTACAATCAAAGCGCTGGAAGAAGCCGATGTAGTGATACTGATGATTGACGCTGTTGAAGGCTTTGAATCGCAGGATATCAGCATCTTCCACCTGGCCGAAAAGAACAAAAAAGGCGTGATGGTTGTGGTTAATAAATGGGACTTAATTGAGAAAAACAATAAAACTTCAAAAGTATTTGAAGAGCAGATCCGTGAAAAGTTAGCTCCTTTTAGTGATGTGCCTATTGTATTTACCTCGGTTACCGAAAAGCAAAGGGTATTAAAGGTTTTAGATGTAGCTAACCAGGTTTACAAAAACCGTGCGCGCAAAATACCTACTTCAAAACTGAATGAGGTAATGCTGCCTATCATCGAAAACTATCCTCCGCCGTCAATAAAAGGTAAATACGTTAAAATAAAATACATTACCCAAATTGCAGGTACTTCGCCAATGTTTGCGTTTTTCTGCAACTTGCCGCAATACGTTAAAGAACCTTACTACCGCTTTATCGAAAATAAGCTAAGGGAAAACTTTGAGTTTTCGGGTGCGCCGATACAAGTTTGGTTCAGGCAAAAGTAATCTGAACCTGCTTTAAGATATGAACCTTGATTTTTAGGATTTGAGGATTACCATGAGTTAAAACAGGATGCCCTTCTACAGTAGAAGCATCCTGCTTTAACTCATGTTTTTTATAGCTCTATCAGGAAATCCTCAAATCAAGAAAATCAGGATTCCTACTGCTCCAACCCTTTTTTAAATGCTACGTCATCGGTGTTTATCACCTTGAAGTAAGCATTATCCCCCCATTTAAAGCGCGCGGTCTGGGCTTTAAGGATAATTTTTATAGGCTCTCTGGATATCTGCACTTCGTGCGAATCCATTTCTTTAATAGTTTGTGAAGCATACAGTATAAATTTATCTACCTCATCATTGCTAACCGCGTACTGTGTTAAAAATTCGCGCTCGGTAGAGTATTTTTCAAACAGTTGCTGCTGCCGGTCAATAACGTATGCGGTAAATAGTTGCTGCTGGCTTAAGTCTTGGATGAGTGGCGTAAACCTGCTGGTATCGGCCGGTACAAAAACATCGGGCATGATACCGCCGCCGCTAAAAACTTTACGCCCGATGGAAGTGTGGTATGACGGCGTTCCTTTAAAAACACTATCGTTCAGGTTGCTTTGCTCCGAAAAAAGCTCGCCCTTTTGCATGCGCTGGGCCAGTTCATTGCGATAGCTATCCACACCGTTTTTGTATGATTTTTGGATAGAACGACCCGACGGGGTATAATACCTTGCCACCGTTAAATTCACTGCCGATCCGTCGTCAAAAGCAAACTGCTGTTGCACCAGGCCTTTCCCAAACGACCGGCGGCCAACGATAGTCGCTCTGTCCAGGTCCTGCAAAGCGCCAGCTAAAATTTCACTTGCCGATGCCGAATATTCGTCAATAAGTACGGTGACTTTTCCTTTCTGAAACATGCCCGAATCTGTGGCAAAATAATCAGTACGTGGCTCGTGGATGCCTTTGGTATAAACTATCAGCTTTCCGCCGGTTAAAAATTCATCGGCCATTGAGGTAGCCGCGTTTAGGTAACCGCCGCCATTGCCCCTCAAATCAAGCAGTAATTTGTCCATCCCGTCATTTTTCAGCGTGGTTAACGCCTTCCTGAAATCAATATCTGTGGTAGCCGAAAACTTACTGATCTTGATATAGCCTGTTTGGGCATCGGCCATATAAGCGGCGTCAACACTGCTCAAATCCACATGACCGCGTTTAACCTTAAGCATTTCCAGGTTTTTGCTTAAAGGAGGCAATACGGTCAACTTTATTTCGGCATCCTTCTCGCCCCTGAAAACACCATTTATCCGGGCAGCCGTAAGTTTACTGCCCGAAAACTTTTTATCATCAACATTGATCACCTTACTCCCTACCAGCAATCCTGCCTTTTCGGCCGGGCCACCGGCATAAACCTGCGTAATGATCAGGGTATCGCGAAGCAACTGGTATTCGATACCGATGCCGTTAAAACCACCATCTAACCGTTCATTTATAGATTGAGCCTGCTGCTGCGGTAAATAAAGCGAATGCGGGTCGAGGTTTTGAAGCAGGTTATTTACTGATACTCCTTCAATGCTGTCAATGTTAACGCTGTCAACATAGTTGCGGTCAACTAACTGCAGCACCTTGGCAATTTTACTATTGGAAGTAAATGAAAGACCGAGGTTATGGGTCGCAAAATCCCTGTTAAGCAACAAGCCTATCATTATCCCCAAAAATAGCAGGATCATTGTCCGGAAAATTACACCCGCGGTCCTCTTCATAACTTATAACACAAAGTTAACAAATGCAAGGTCAATAATTTTTACCTGCACCCTTGCATTTGATGATTTTTACCGAATTTTGTTATAAATTATTTGAAAATAGGCTATGGAAACCACCACCGAAAGGGAATCGCACTATAAAGACCTCGAAAAACAGACCGTTAGGGAAATTTTAGAAAACATTAATAACGAGGACAAAACGGTTCCCCTTGCTGTTGAAAAGGCCCTACCGCAGATAGAAACCCTTGCAACCATCACCGCCGAAAGGATGAAAAACGGCGGCAGGTTGTTTTATATAGGTGCCGGCACCAGCGGCAGGTTAGGTGTGGTTGACGCTTCAGAATGCCCGCCAACATTCGGCGTTCCGTTTGATATGGTGGTGGGTTTGATAGCGGGAGGTGATGGTGCTATCCGTAAAGCAGTTGAATTTGCCGAAGATGATGCAGTACAAGCATGGATAGATCTGCAGGAATTTGATATAAATGAAAAAGACGTGGTGGTTGGCATTGCAGCTTCGGGCACTACGCCTTATGTAATTGGCGGCCTAAAAACTGCTAATGAACATAATATCGTTACAGGTTGCATTGTTTGTAACAGCGGCAGCCCGGTAGCGGCCGTGGCGCAATACCCGGTTGAAGTGGTGACCGGGCCTGAGTTTTTAACGGGTTCAACCCGTATGAAAGCCGGTACCGCGCAAAAATTAGTTTTAAATATGCTGAGCACAAGCGTAATGATCCAGCTTGGCCGCGTAAAAGGGAACAGGATGGTTGATATGCAGTTAAGCAACCATAAATTGGTGAACAGGGGCACACACATGGTAATGGACGAAACCGGGCTGAGCGAAGAAGAAGCAGCCGGGTTATTGAAACAATACGGCAGCGTACGGAACGCTGTTGATCATTTTAAAAAATAAACTGAATTTGAAGATGTGTTGATTTGAAAATTTGAAGATGCCAGGCCGCATTCGATAAATTTTTAAATTCAAAAAATTCAGGTTCAGAAAATTGAAACTAACACAATGCACGAAATTGAACCATATTACCGCTGGCGAGATGACTATGTAGCATCTGAAGATGAGTTTTCGCCTTTCTATGCTACCGAATACAGCGAATTTGAATTTGACAAACAGGTTTACAATTACCTGCTGCATCCCCAGTGGGATTCATTCGGCTCTAATACACTTTATCTTAAAGTGCTTTTTGCCGATTATGACAAAGGCTACACTATTATTGAATTGATAGGTGAATGGAATGATGCCATTAATAACGACATCATGCTGTTGAAGCGTGAGCTACTCGACCTGATGATCGATAATGGCATCACGCATTTTATCCTGATAGGTGAAAACGTACTCAACTTTCACTCAAGCGATGATTGTTATTATGAAGAGTGGTTCCAGGATGTAGAAGATGGCTGGATAGCAGGCATCAACTTCCGCGACCACGTGATTGACGAATTTAAACGCAACAACATCGACTATTACATCAACTTCGGCGGCGAGCTCGATAACCTTGGCTGGCGGGCGTTGAAACCCGTACAGGTTTTCAAAAAGGTAGAAGAGCAGTTAATGAGGAGGCTGAATTAACGTTAAACCACCGCGTCATTGCGAGGTACGAAGCAATCTCCGACAGTACAGAGAAATCTGCATAGCCGCTCTGCTTCTTGGGGATTGCTTCGTACCTCGCAATGACGTGATGTAGATAGCCGTATTATCTCTTCACCTTACATTCACTTTTTATTCATAAATTCGTATATTATTTAATAACAAAAAATGGAAATTAAAGATCCCGAATACGTTTATAAAAACGTAATACAATTAAATGAACAAGATGCATCGCGCAAATTCATAGCTAATGTATTTGTGTGGATGTTTGTTGCCCTGGGGCTTTCAGCCTTATGCGCGTTCATATTTTCAGGCAACCAGGCATTATATGAAATGCTTAGGGACCCAATTACAGGCGGCAATACAGGCTTAGGCACTATTGTTATGTTTGCGCCGCTTGCTTTTGTACTTATTATATCATTTGGCTTTAACCGCTTATCATATGGTGTAGCAGCATTGTTGTTCATCGCATTTTCAGCAGTTATGGGCATCAGCTTAAGCTATATACTAAGAGTATATACAGAAAGCTCGGTACTTGGCGTATTTATTACAACTTCTGTTGTTTTTGGCATAATGGCTGTAGCTGGTTATACCACCAATACAGATTTGACCAAGTTTGGATCAATCATGATGATGGGCCTTATTGGTATAATCGTTGCCTCACTGTTTAACATGTTTATGCATAGCACCCAGTTAGAATATATCATTAGCTATGTTGGCATTGCAGTATTTGTAGGTTTAACTGCTTATGATGTTCAGAAACTTAAGCGCATAGGCGCAGGTCTTGAATACGGCACATCATCAACAAGCAAAATGGCCCTTTTAGGCGGTTTAACATTGTATCTTGATTTTATCAATCTTTTCCTGATGATCCTCCGTTTATTCGGCAGAAGAAGATAATCTCATTAAGAAATTCGATCAAAAAGCTGCCTTCAAAAAGGGCGGCTTTTTTTGTTTAACAATGTGGCTTAGCTATGATATATCGTAAACGTTATACACTTGCAAATGATAACTTTATTGCGCAACTTTGCAGTGCTTATGGAGAAAGACGGAGGGATTAGACCCTGCGATGTCTTAGCAACCTGTGCTTCACAAGGTGCTACATTCTACTCAGCAGCCAAACGGCACTGGGACAGATAAGCGAAAGTCATGATAACACCCGACTTTTCGAGATAAGCTTTTTATTTATTTGTGATTGCACTGATTTGATACGACTGACCAGCTATTTGCTTAATACGTCAGTAGATCATAATAATCTTTAAAATCAAACCAATCAGTGAAATCATCAAATAAAAAATCGGTGAAATCAAAAAATGGACATTAGAAAAGAATTACAGAAACGCATCCTGGTGATTGATGGGGCAATGGGTACCATGATACAACGGTACCAGCTTACCGAAAAGGATTTTCGGGGAGAGCGTTTTCGCGATCATCATAGCGACCTGCAGGGCAATAATGACCTGCTCAATATCACACGTCCTGATATTATCAAGGCTATCCACGCCGAATACCTAGAAGCCGGGGCAGATATCATTGAAACCAACACGTTCAGTACGCAGGTAATCTCCCTCGCCGATTATCACCTGGAAGAGCTGGCTTATGAACTAAGCTACGAGGGCGCTCGCATTGCCCGTGAAGTAGCTGATGAGTATACTCTACGCAATCCTGCCAAGCCGCGCTTTGTAGCCGGTGCCGTAGGCCCAACAAACCGAACGGCTTCCCTATCGCCGGATGTAAACGATCCGGGATACCGTGCCGTTACTTTTGATGACCTGGCCGATGCTTATTACGACCAAGTGCGTGGTTTGGTTGATGGCGGTTCACATTTATTATTGGTTGAAACCATTTTTGATACCCTGAATGCCAAGGCTGCACTTTTCGCCATAAAACGCTATGAGCTGGAATGTAAAGCTGCAGGTAAGGATTTTCCTGCTTTTCGCGATAGCGGTGGCATCATGATCTCTGGTACTATTACCGATGCTTCGGGCCGTACCCTTTCGGGGCAAACGGTTGAAGCTTTCTGGAATTCGATAAGCCACGCTAACCTGCTTTCGGTAGGTTTAAACTGTGCTTTGGGTGCCAGGGAAATGCGCCCTCACCTTGCCGAGCTTTCCGAAAAAGCAGGCGTATTTATATCCGCCTATCCAAACGCCGGTTTACCCAACGAGTTTGGTCAGTACGATGAAACCCCGCATGAAACCGCTCACCAGGTTGATGATTTTATCAAAGCCGGGCTGGTTAACATTGTTGGTGGTTGCTGCGGTACCACACCCGAACACATTAAATGCATTGCTGATAAAGCTGCCAAATATCCACCCAGGCTTATCCCGGAAATTGAACCGGATATGCGCCTGAGCGGCCTGGAATCCGTTACCATAAAACCCAAAAGTATTTTTGTGAACGTGGGTGAGCGTACCAATATTACAGGCTCGCCAAAGTTCTCTAAACTTATTCTTGCCGAAGATTATGAAGCAGCCTTATCTGTTGCCTTGCAGCAGGTAGAGGGCGGTGCGCAGGTTATCGATATTAACATGGATGAGGGCATGATCGATTCGGAAGCGGTGATGGTGAAATTCCTGAACCTTGTAGCCTCCGAACCCGATATCGCCAAGTTGCCTATCATGATCGACTCCTCAAAATGGACGGTGATCGAGGCCGGTTTGAAATGCGTGCAGGGTAAAGGCATCGTGAACTCCATTTCCCTTAAAGAGGGAGAGGAAAAGTTTAAAGAACAAGCTGCCAAGATCCTGAGCTATGGTGCAGCAACTGTAGTGATGGCTTTTGATGAAACAGGCCAGGCCGATTCATTGGAACGCCGGATCGAGATCTGTAAACGATCATACGATATCTTGGTGAATGAAGTGGGGTTCCCGCCGCAGGATATCATTTTTGACCCTAACATCCTTACCGTTGCTACCGGTTTGGAAGAACATAACAACTACGCGGTTGATTTTATTGAAGCCACCCGCTGGATCAAACAAAACCTTCCCCATGCTAAAGTAAGCGGCGGGGTGAGTAATATTTCCTTCTCGTTCAGGGGTAATAATACGGTGCGCGAGGCTATGCACTCGGCATTCCTGTACCACGCTATTAAAGCCGGTATGGATATGGGTATCGTAAACGCCGGGATGCTGGAAGTTTACGAACAGATCCCTAAAAATCTGCTTGAACTGGTAGAAGACGTGCTGCTTAACCGCCGCCAGGATGCTACCGAACGCCTGGTCGAATTTGCTGATACCATCAAAAGTAAAGGAAAAGAAATTGTACGCGATGAAGAATGGCGCAAAGGTACCGTTCAGGAGCGCCTCTCCCACTCGCTGGTAAAAGGGATTGTTGAATACCTTGACGATGATGTGGAAGAAGCCCGACAGGCCTACAGCAAACCGCTTGAAGTAATTGAAGGTCCGCTGATGGATGGCATGAACATCGTAGGTGACTTATTTGGCGCAGGGAAAATGTTTTTGCCACAAGTGGTAAAATCGGCCCGTGTTATGAAAAAGGCTGTGGCTTACCTGCTGCCTTTTATTGAAGAAGAGAAAAGAAACAACGCCAATGCCGATCAGCGCTCCAACGCCGGTAAGGTTTTAATGGCTACCGTAAAAGGCGACGTGCATGACATCGGTAAAAACATAGTTGGCGTGGTGCTGGCCTGTAACAACTTCGAGGTGATCGATCTCGGCGTGATGGTACCTGCACAACGTATTATTGAAGAAGCTAAAAAACAAAACGTTGATATCATTGGCCTGAGTGGTTTAATTACCCCTTCGCTTGATGAGATGGTACATTTCGCCAAAGAGATGGAACGCGAAGGGTTTACTATTCCGCTTATTGTTGGCGGCGCTACCACTTCACGCATCCACGCTGCGGTAAAAATTGCCCCTCAATACTCGGGCGCAGCTATTCACGTGCTGGATGCATCCCGCAGTGTTACCGTGTGCAGCAACCTCATGAGCAAGGATAACCGCGATGGCTACATCCAGGGCATTAAGGACGAATATGCCAAAGCCCGCGAGGCACATGCCAATAAAAAATCCGACAAGCGCTTCGTAACTATCGACGAAGCCCGCGCAGGCAAATTCCAGATCAGTCTGGATGGCGATGTGGCACCGAAACCGGCATTCACCGGCACTAAAGTATTTGAAGCCTATCCGCTGGAAGAATTATTGCCTTATATCGACTGGACACCATTTTTCCATACCTGGGAACTTCGCGGCAGCTATCCAAAGATCTTTGATGATAAGTTTGTAGGCATTGAAGCCAAAAAGCTATTTGATGATGCACAAGTGCTCATGAAACGCATTGTAAAAGACAAATTATTAACAGCCAGCGGTGTTATCGGTTTTTGGCCGGCAAACAGCGTGGGGGATGATATTGAGCTGTATACTGATGAAACCCGCGCGGAGGTGCTAACCCGTATCCACACCCTACGCCAGCAGGCCGAAAAGGTGAAGAACGATCCGTATTATGCCCTGTCGGATTTTATCGCACCAAAAGAAAGCGGCGTACCTGATTACTTTGGAGGTTTTGCCGTAACCACAGGTTTAGGTTGCGATGAACTGGTAGCCGAGTTTGAGGCTGATCATGATGATTATAACAGCATCATGGCTAAAGCCCTTGCCGACCGCCTTGCCGAAGCCTTCGCTGAAAAAATGCACGAACTGGTACGTAAAGAACACTGGGGTTATGCCAAAGGCGAACAGCTAAGCAATGTTGACCTGATCAAGGAAGAATACCAGGGCATTCGTCCGGCACCAGGTTATCCCGCCTGTCCGGATCATACCGAAAAAACCACGTTATTTGAGTTGCTGAAAGCAGAAGATAACGCACACATGCACCTTACCGAAAGCCTGGCCATGATGCCGGCCGCATCGGTAAGTGGTTTCTACTTCGCACATCCGCAGGCAAGGTATTTCGGTTTAGGGAAGATCAGCAAGGATCAGGTTGAGGATTATGCCGTGAGGAAACAAATGCCATTGGAAGATGTGGAGAGATGGCTGGGGCCGAATATTAATTATTAAACTAAAATGATATAAACCATGTCATCGCGAGGCACGAAGACAACCGACCGTAGGGAGCTCATTAATACCTATAAAAATCAAATTATAATTATTAATAATCCCAAACAGTACAGGGCGAACCTGCCAATCGGGGATTGCTTCGTACCTCGCAATGACGGATACAAGATAAGATACGTACCTAAAACGGCCAATGAAAATACCTGAACACATAGCAAACGCCAACGGCAAAACACTTTTTTCTTTTGAATTGATCCCTCCTTTAAAGGGACAGAGTATCCAGGGCATTTATAATGCCATTGATCCGCTGATGGAGTTTAAACCTCCGTTTATTGATGTTACCTCGCTTCGCGAAGATTTCATTTATAAACAGCACCCTAACGGCTTACTGGAGAAACTGGCTTATCGCAAGCGCCCGGGCACCATCGCTATTTGCGCGGCTATCATGAACAAGTATAAGGTGGATACCGTTCCGCATTTGCTTTGCGGTGGCTTTACAAAAGATGAAACCGAGAACGCGCTTATTGAGCTGGAGTTTTTAGGTATTGAAAACGTGCTGGTATTACGCGGCGATGCCCGCATCGGTGATTCATCATTTGTACCTACGCCAAACGGTCACTGCTTTGCTACCGATCTGTTAGAGCAGGTGGTCAATATGAACAACGGGGTTTACCTGCATGAAGATCATGGCAACTCCGCAAAAACAAACTTCTGCATTGGTGTGGCCGGTTATCCCGAAAAACACTTTGAAGCACCTAACCTAAAAACAGATTTCAAATATCTGAAACAAAAGGTAGAGATGGGTGCACAGTTCATTGTAACCCAGATGTTTTTTGATATTGACAGATATAAAGAGTTTGTGAAGGCCTGTCGTGCCAATGGCATCAATGTGCCTATTATTCCGGGATTAAAACCGATCACCTCATCAAAACAACTGGTTACGCTGTCAAAAACCTTCCACATCGATATTCCGGAAGATTTGAGCGATGCTATCCATGCTTGCGAAAACGAAAAAGCGGTGAAAGAGGTGGGCATTGAATGGATGATCAACCAGTGCAAGGAGCTGATTGCCTTTGGCGCTCCTGTACTGCATTTTTATACCATGAGCAACGCCGGGCCAACTAAGCGGATTGCTGAGGCGATATTTTAGGGTGCACACCAAAACTGTGCAAAACCCTCTCAAATCGTCATTGCGAGATACGAAGCAATCCCCGACTGCACAGGGCGAATTTGCATAACTACTCTGTATCTTGGGGATTGCTTCGTACCTCGCAATGAGGGAGTAATTGACCAACAGACATTTATAGTAGCACTTATTACTAAAATAAAATACTACTTTTATTTTAGTAATAAACCTGCCTATGGATACCTTTAGTCACATCAAGGCTGTTATCAGCATTACATTAGGCCTTAGTATTACCCACCTGCTTAAAGGCGCGGCCAAACAGATCCAACATCCCGGCCGTGATAAACCTTACTGGGTGCATAACCTGTGGACGCTTTACGTGTTTATATTGCTACTGCACTTTTGGTGGTGGGAAATCAGCCTGCACGAAATTAAGCACTGGCTTTTTGCCGAGTACTTTTTTATCATCATCTACATTGTAACTTATTACAGCGTTTGCGCTCTGCTATACCCCGACGATCTGAAGGATTATCAAGGCTATAAAGATTATTTCTACTCCCGTCGTAAATGGATCTTTGGCATTTTAGGTGCCAGTTATCTGCTCGATATTGTCGATACAGAAATAAAAGGCCCTACCTATGTACACCATTACAATATCGAGTACCCTATCCGTAACATCAGTCACTTCATATTATGCATGATAGCCATTAAGGTAGAGAACCAGAAGTTTCATGCAGCTTTGGTGATCCTATTTATCCTGTATGAGGCTTCGTACATTCTGCGATTATTTTAACGGTTTAAATAAAGAGGGCGCCGACATGCAACGGCACCCTCATCCCCATTCACATGCAGGTTACTTGCAAAAGATAACCTGGTTCGTTTTTGCCCAGTCGTTACTTTCGCCGGTGGTTAATTTGCGATAGGTAGTCAGGGTTAGGCTATATGCGCATGAGGGCCATGCGCTAAAAGGAGGAGTTAAAACAAATGGGGCCGGTGCGGCCAGGTTAAACTTTTTAGCGTCGCCGCGCGGAGTTGTTCCGCTTGGTAAGCCGCTTATTGTGCCGGTAGCGTTTGACCATACGCCCAGCGACCAGCTCGCAATCAGCTCATGATCGACAGTGTAATCGGCGTGCGCAGTTCCGCTTACCGGGGTACAACCGCTGCCTCCGCCGGCAAAAAGTTCTTCCAGCATCAACAGGTTTACTTCGTTCCAGTTGTTTACATAGATCTTGCCGATAAGCGATTGTGTGTTAAGGTTTGGAGAGCCTGGATTAGCCGGATCATCGGTAGTTTGAAATTGGATATATAACATTCGGCCGTTTTTTTGATCGGCTACAGGCACAGCTAAACCAGGGGTTAACCCGGCACTGGCGTCACCTCCACCAATAATAGTAGCGGTATTTAAATAAAACAGGGAACCATAAAAGCCGTTATCAAGCGCGGGCTGATCAACGCGTACCCAACCATTGGCATCAGGATGCAGCACATGATCGGGGATTGGATTAGGATAATTATCAGCCGGGATACTATCGGGTACCGAAGCAGGTTGATTAATATCGATCACTACATTCTGGAAACCGGTGGTACCGTTCCAGGTGATCTGCCGGGTGGCAACTTTTAAGGCTGTTGCCTCCATCTGGGCAGTAGTTACCGGGCTGAAGTTCACATTATCGGTCGAGAATAAAAAGCGGTAATAAAGCGGACTGGCCGGCGCCGTTGGCACTTTCTTGGTGGCATAGCCTCCCAGCTTCACCGAGCCAAAGAAACCATAACCGGTGCCACCCGCTCCAAATTTGCTGATGAGAGTTTTACCGCTGCCGTCAATATCAGATGTAATACTGAAGTTCCCTACAGAAGTAAACCATGGCGTATCGCTGGTAATGATGCCGCCGCCTTTAATGCAGAGTTTTACGCAGAAGCAGTTGTTAGCATTGTGCCTGTCGTTCTGGCGACCGCGGGTACGGTCTTCGGCAAGCAATACTGTGCCAGATGAGCTTTCAACCCTGAAATAATAATCAGGACCGGCAGGCCATTCAACATTAAGCCATGGTAATAAGGTTTTCCTGAAATTGTCGCCGGGATATACAATAGTGAATTTACCGTTATTATCGGTATAGGCGTTGCCCAAATAGTCGTCTTGCAGTAGGTCGACATCATAGGCAAAAACCTTAACGCCGGGTATTGGCTTTTGGGTTTCACAATCGTTTACATAACCGCAAACTACCCAGATATCCAACAGGGTAAGGATCCGGCAAAACCATTTGGAATCTATTTTATAATCAAATCTTGCGTATTGGGCATTTTCCTTGGTGCTTTTATACAGGAGTTGCAGCGTAGTAATATGAAACTGCAATGCCGGGCCTTTTTTAGGCAGCGGGATTTTGAAAGGCACGTTGCCGCAATACCAGTCCACATCAATACTGCCGCCCTCGTAACCGGATTTGCCACCGTCAATTTCAATGGTAAAATCGCCGTTCTCCTGCACGTCGGCCTGGGTAATAAACAGTCTTTCTTTTGCTTTCAGTTCTTCATCGTTCACCTGGTGAAAGGTTTGTTTGGGATCGGCCACGGCAAGCCGGGTTTCGTTTTGCTGATCAGCGGGGCGATAAACTTTTACCGATGTGCCCGCAACAGGCAGTTCGCAGTCCGAACATAATAAACCGCGAAGGTTCCCTTTAATAATGTAGTTCATAAGTTTTTGATTAGTATTTGTACCGGCTTACTCTTTAAACTGGATTTTCAGCATACTCCACCGCAAGCAGGCTGATGCACAGCTCATTTGCTGGATCAAAGTTTGGGCAAAACCGGTACGCAATCAACGTTGCCACTACGCTATTATAGCCTGTAGTGGTACGCGATATAAAAACGTATCATCAACATGAACCAAACGTAGAATTACGTTTAGGCGGGATTACTGTATAAAAAAAGCGCCTTCCTGATTAGAGGGAAAGGCGCAGGCTCATAAATTTTGGTTTATTAATGGTTCAGTAAAGGACTGTGTGATCTTGTTTAATGTTTAACTAACTCATCTTAACATTCCGCAAAACCAGGAATAGTAATATTAATACTACTTAAAGCAATTTAATAAATAATATTTATAATTTAATATAAAAACTTCTGCTATTTAAAACAGTATGTTTTATACAGAAAACTCACAAAAAGACACCTGTTTTAAGCCACGTAAGATTACAGTTTTTGATACGTAAAAATACGCATAATACGCGGGTAATAAAACGCAAGTAATTTACAATCAACTAATAATCAGCCATATAAAACACAATCAAAAACCTATTGCAACTTATATGACCGGGAATATCATTGAAACAGATGCTTATTAGTATTAGTTTTATACAAACTAAATCCCTACACGCTATTATTTTTTATGGAAACACAAGAAAAAAGACCATCATCACCCATCACAGGCCAGGAAGGCGCACCAATTGAACTTGATTTAGCCGCACAATGGACAAAGAATCACAGGCATCGCAATCCGAAAGATATTATATCACAGTTTTTTGGACAAGAAATATTAAATACCATACTGAGCCAGAATGGCTGCTTGGGTATTCGTATTTATTATGCAAATGATCAAAAACTTAATGACTGGCAAAAATTCTGGGTTTCTGTAAGTAATTTCCTGTTATCTGTTATTGCCAATGTTGGCGGGCAGCAGCATTTTATAATCACGGGCGTAACAGCCGATGGCCAGGATCAGCTTCCTGATAGTAATAAAGTGGCCGAGACAACTCCTCCGGCAGGTGCTCAAACTTTCAAACTGATGAAAGCCGAAAAACAAAATGTTGTTGGCGAACAGGCTGTGCCATGTCCAGGTACTGCTGGTTGCCCACAAAACATTTTGACTCAAGACTAATATTAAACTACTCTAACCACATGCTTGTAAGCGTTTTATTAATGAATATATCGGTCATCTCCGGTCTATTCCCGTTAGCGGCAGCAGCGCATAACTACAAGCATTTAGATAGCTTAATGAAGTTATTAGCCTTGTTTTTATTGATATCAGGATTATTCGACTGGTCAATGTGGTTGTCATATCAGTTCAAGCCACACACAGGGCACCCATTAAATACGAATCCATTACTTCACGTATATGTTATTATAACAATAGGATTTTTTAGCCTGATGTACTATAAGCTGTTCTTAAAGCCTTTTTTAAAAAAGATAGTTATACTACTCGCCGCTATAACAATGGCGATAGTATTATATAATGCAAAGAATTTGTTTGATTACCCATCTGTGTCAAATACAACTTCGAGCCTTTTGCTAATAATACTATCGCTTATATATTTCTATCAGCTTTTAAATCCTCAAACCTTTATTCATATTGAAAAACAGGGTTTATTTTGGTTTAACTCAGGTGTGCTATTTTATTCAGCAGTGAATATTTTTTTATTTATGCTTTTTAGCAGGATACCAGATAAGGATAAAGCAGATTATTACGTTATATTTAGCATAACAAATATTATTACTAACTTAATATACGCCGTAGCCTTGCTTTGCAAACCACAGAAAACGGACTGATAAAGGTTTGCACTATAACTATGTACGACAGCCCTATTTTAGAAATAACCCAAAACGGACTGGTTCCAATTCTGATCATCGGGACACTAGTGGTTGTTGTATTGATTATTTTTTTATTCTTCTTCGTGATCATATACCAGCGGAGAATGTTAAAAAACCAGGCGGATTTGCGTGCACTGCACGATGCCCGCCAAACAGATTTGATGAATGCCGTTTTTGAAACCCAGGAAAGTGAGCGCAGGCGCCTGGCCGAAGACCTGCATGACAGTGTTGGCCAGGTGCTTTCGGCTATTAAACTTAACCTGCACCGGCTGGATAAAAACTGCGTGAATGAGGTAACACAGCCCTTGCTAATGGATACCCGCAAACTGGCCGATGAATGTATCCAGGAGATCAGGAATATTATACAAAATGTACTGCCCCCCATACTTACCGATTATGGTTTGCTCGTTGCGGTTGAAGCATTGTGTACCAAGGTTGAAAACAATACTCACATTAAAGTTAAGTTCTCTAAAAACTTTGCTGATAAACGCTTCCCCAATGATATTGAACTGGCCATGTACCGCATAGCCCAGGAACTTTTCGGCAATGCTATAAAACACTCGGAAGCCACCATTATTAACCTCAATATAGCCTTAGATTCCGGCTACCTTGTTATGGAATTTAAAGATAACGGCAAGGGTTTTAATATGGGCGATGTTAAGCAGGGCTTCGGACTTAAAAATTTACAAAGTCGCGTGCAACTCATTAACGGTGAAATAAATACATACAGCAAACCGCTTAGCGGGGCAATCACAATCATTAAATTAAAAGTAGCATAGTTAAAATCAATAGCCTATATTTATTAATTATTTGAATTTTGAAAGCAACCAATGGGCCCAATTAAATTAGGTATAGTAGACGACCATAAAATTTTCAGAAATGGTTTAAAAGCTACCCTTGAAGATTGCGGGGATTTTGAGCTGGTACTCGAAGCTTCAAACGGAAAAGAGCTGATAGGCTTATTAACCGACAAAACCCCTGATGTTATATTAATGGATATTAAAATGCCCGAGATGGATGGCATCCAAACCGCCACTCATGTTCATCAGCATTTTAAGGATATTAAGATCCTGGCGTTATCCATGTTTAATGAAGACAAATATATTGTAGACATGATGAAGGCCGGCGCATCGGGCTACCTACTTAAAAACGCCGAACCGGAAGAGATCATCGAAGCCGTATCCACCGTTTACAACAAAGGCTTTTATTTTAATGAACATCTGTCCATAACCCTCATCAAACAACTGGTAGGCAATGACCAGGCCGATAATATCCCTAATAACAGAACCGACCTTAACGAGCGCGAAATTGAAGTGCTTAAACTGGTTTGCCAGGAATGCTCCAACCAGGAGATAGCAGATAAAATTTTCCTGAGCGTGCGCACTGTTGAAGGCTACCGCGCAAGACTATTTGAAAAAACCGGATCGAAAAATTTAGTGGGGTTGGTTATTTATGCCATTAAACGAGGCATTATCAATGTCACTTAGTCTATAGTTGTGAGTCACAAGCTCTAAGTCTAAAAAAGAGGAGCAAGACTTTCGACTTAGTACTTAATAATTACGCCGATAGCTTTTTATCACCAGCCAGGTTACGCATAAACCTTTTGCGGTAGTTAAGCGGACTCAGGTTCATTTTGGCTTTAAACATTTTATAAAAATGCGATACATCGCCAAAACCACTCTCATACGAGATCTCTGAAATAGGCTTATCCGTTTGCACCAGTTGCTGAATGGCATAATTAAGCCGGTATTCAATTATAGTTTCCATGAATGTTTTGCGGGTAACTTTTTTAAAGTATTTGCAAAAAGCATTCGGGGTCATATTAGCAATACTGGCCGCTTTATCTAATGATACGTGTTTCCTGAAGTTATCAACCAGGTAGGCAAATACAGGGTTAATCCGTTCGCGCTCAGTATTGGAGCGCTCGCCTATAATGCGGTGCTGATCGAGCAGGGTATACTCTTCTGACGAAGCCATGCGGTGTAAGATCTCCAGCAAACCGATCAGCATCCTGAAATTACTTTTTTCTTCAACCAGGCCAAGTAACAACTTTTTAACCTCCGCGCAGGTTTCACCATAAAACGAAACGCCGCATCCGCTTTGCTGAAAAAGTTTTTTGATGAGCTGAAGCTCAAATTTATTGAAAAACTCTTCGCCTAAAAAAGCATCATTAAACTGTATAACTACGGCGCTTGCTTCGCGAAGCACTGTTTCATTGGGCTCCAGTTTCCAGCAATGCGGCAGGTTAGGACCAAGCAAAACCAAATCGCCGGACGCAAAATCCTCCATATGGCTGCCAACATAGCGCTTGCCGGAACCGCTGATAATACACGTCAATTCATATTCCTCGTGGAAATGATAAGGGGCATCAAATGCCAGCTTGTCAAATTTCCGGATAAGAAATGACTGCGTATTTGTAGGCTGAAGAACTTCGTACGACGCTTTTATCATTGCATATTTTAACGTAAATAAAACCCCGATTCAAATTACGGATAAAATCACCCATAAATGTACCATTCATTTCATTTTTTTTCAACTAAAGTTAACCTTACTTTGAAATATAAACCTAAAAACTATGAATACACAGATCGCTCATTTACCGGTACTTGATAATTTTATAAAACTATCCAACCACAATATTAATGAATTTCGTGAAAAAGGCCATACCCTTGTACACGAAGTGCTTACAAAAGATGAAATTGCTGCTTATCGCCCCGTAATTGTTGGCGCGGCCGACAGGTACAACACCGAAAAGCGCAAACTGGAGGAACGGGACACCTACGGCAAGGCGTTTTTACAGATCATGAACCTGTGGCAGGTTGATGAAGATGTTAAAACTTTTGTAATGGCCAAACGCCTGGCAAAAATTGCCGCCGATCTGATGGGGGTTGAAAACGTACGCATTTATCATGATCAGGCCCTGTTTAAAGAACCCGGCGGCGGCCCTACACCATGGCACCAGGACCAGTACTACTGGCCCATCGATACCAATAACACCGTAACCCTTTGGATGCCGTTGATTGATATTGATGTAAATATGGGAATGCTAACCTTTGCCTCAGGCTCATATGTTAACGGCGCCGTATTTAACACCGAAATTTCTGACGAATCGGAATCGGCTTTTGATGATTATGTTAAAGAGAAGGGATTTGAGATAACCCGCGCCAAAACCATGAAAGCCGGCGATGCTACCTGGCACAGGGGTTTTACCATCCATAACGCACCGGGCAATAACTCAAATAAGATGCGTGAGGTGATGACCATAATTTACGTGGCCGATGGCGCCCGCATCACCCCCTACAAAAATGAATGGCAAAAAAATGATCACCATAAATGGCTGATGGGTAAACCTATCGGCGGACTGATAGATTCGGAATTGAACCCGAAGGTGCTGTAGTTTTTTTTTACCGTCATTGCGGGGTACGAAGCAATCCCCAACTATACAGGGTGAATTTGCATAGCCGCTCTGCTAATCGGAGATTGCTTCGTACCTCGCAATGACGCGCTAAGAAAAATCATGGTTTGTTTATGCTGCCACCCAGACCGCATCAATAAACCATTTTTTTGTATCGAAAAATTGCCCTACCGGCTGAAAGCCTGTGTTTATGGCAATCTGATCGGTTTGCATCAGGGTAAACTTTTGGGAGATCTCCATATAGATGTATTCATCTTTTTTGAAATCTATTTTTTCGTTGCCGATAGTTACCTGCTGATCCTGCAAACTGATGAGGTAGCTTTTGCAGGCGCCGGTTTCTGGATCGTAGGTTGGATAATGTTCAAATTTGCTTACATCAAAATCGGCATGCAACTCGCGGTTAATGCGGCGAAGCAGGTTGAGGTTAAACTCACGGGTAATACCATCTTTATCATTATAAGCTGCAAGAATAACCCTCGGATCTTTTTTCAGGTCCATGCCAATCAATACCATATCACCCTCCGACAGGTTGTTTCTTAGCTCACGGCAAAACTCAATGGCTGCATCAAGCGGCATATTGCCAATGTTTGAACCTAAAAACAGCACCACTTTACGTCTCGGTGAAATAGCTGCCGCTTTATTCAACATCTCAAAATATTCGCCGTTAAGCCCGGTAATTTTTATACCCGGCAAGGTTACCGGCAGGGTTATGTTAAGATATGATATTACGTTGTCTGAGATATCTATGGGCAGATAGGTAAAATCGGCATTTTTATCTAACAGGTATTTAAGCAGATAGCTTGATTTAGTGGCATCACCGGCACCAAGCTCAATCAGGTCAAAGGCATCGCCATCGGCAATCAATGCATCGCAGATCTCGGCGGTTTTCTCCGAAAAAATCTCCAGTTCGCAATTGGTTGGATAATATTCAGGGCAGTTCATGAGCTCCTGGAATAGCTTGTCGCCATTGGCATCATAAAAATATTTTGAGTTCAGGTGCTTTGGTTCCGATTGCAACCCTGCAATAACGTCGGCATAAAACTGCCTGTTTTCGGCACTTATGTCACAATTTACGGCTGTTGATGTAAAGGCTTGGTTCATAGAGATGGTGGTGTTTTTGTGTCAATTTACTTCGCAAGTCTTATGCCAGTAAACTGCCAGCGTAAATTTGTTTGAAAAAAATTGCGATAAGTTGCACGACTATGACCCGGAGGCGTAACTTCTGACGCGCCGCGCAGCACTTTCTGGTTAACCATAAATTTACCATTATATTCGCCAATAGCACCCGGCGCTTTGGCAAAACCCGGATAAGGCAGGTATGAGCTTTCTGTCCACTCCCAACAGCGGCCCCAATTAAATTTTGATGCAGCAGCCTCCCATTCAAATTCAGTTGGTAGCCTTAAACCCTTCCATGAGGCGTAAGCATAGGCTTCAAAATAGCTGATGTGAGTAACCGGCTCTTTTAAATGCAATAGCTCCAAGCCATGATAGGTGTAGTTATGCCATTCATTATCTATTAAATGCCAATACAGCGGCGCTTCAACCTTATTGGTTTTCACCCAATCCCAACCTTCAGCATGCCAATGCCTGAAATCATGATAACCACCGCTATTAATAAACTCAAGGTATCCGGCGTTGGTAACCAGCTTAGGGCTTACCCCGTAAGCGTTCAGGTACACTTTATGGCGGTTAAGCTCATTATCAAAACAAAAGCCATCACCGGTAAAGCCTATTTCATAAATGCCTTCATCCATGTTAATAAAAGCATCATCTACCCCTTCGTCAATATGCGGAGCGGCGTAGTTTTTATTATAGGCTGGGAACAGCGGATTGTGGCCTAATATGAATTTAATATCCGTCATTAAAAGCTCCTGGTGCTGCTCTTCGTGGTTAAAGCCAAGGATAAGCAATTCTTTAACATCGTCATTTATATCACCACATAAAAAGCCTTCCATGGCCTCATCAACATACTTGCGGTAGCTGTAAATTTCAATAACCGTAGGCCTGCTCAGATTGCCCCTGTCGGTACGGATCACGCGTGTGCCAACAGTTTCGTAGTAACTGTTAAAAACGTAGTTGTAATCGGGATTATATTCCTGGTAGCCCATAAAATAGGGTTTCAGGATAAAAGTTTCAAAAAACCAGGTAACATGTCCGATATGCCATTTAGGCGGACTAACATCCACCACGGGCTGTACCACGTAGTCTTCCGTTTGCAAATACGAGCAAATTTTTTCTGTACGCTGCCGTACTTCTTTGTACCTGGCTATTAAATCCATTGATATTACTTCTTATCCAAAAACTGCTTTAAGTTTGAAATTGTTTTAATGCCCAATTGCTTTGCCTGCTGCTGCCTCATCATTAAAGCGTAAGCATTATTAAAGCCAATGGGTTTAAGCCATTTAATTTGATACTTAATTTCAAACTGCCGCTGTACGTAATTGTAGGTGCTATCCCTGTTTATTGTTACTTCATTAACTGTTTTAAGCGATGCCTGTAATATAGCCAGCAAACCAGTACCCGTGTATTCGGGGTAAAAATCTATCTGGTTATTGGTTAGCGCATCAAAACAAATTTTAGTGCCGCCAAGGCCTGTTTTGGTTGACACATCGTGATCTGTATAACCTTTTATCAGCATGCTGTACATATTAGCCAGGATATATTGCTCGCCAAAAATCTTCGAACCTATCCGCACCATGCCATCGCTTCCGCCACGCTCCGGTCGCCACAACTTATTGGCAACCAAAAAATCCTTAGCAACCCTTTCGGGGCTTTGGTGAAGATAGTCGGTACGGTAATTTAAAACAGTCATTACTGAATCATTTATTTTACCGGCAAGCAAATTTAGTGTCTGCTCGAGGTCAGGAAATTTTTGAAGCGCATCGTCGCGTATAATGGGAGCGGCGTAATACGGCGGGAAAATATGTTTGTCGTCATCCAGCACAACCAAATCGTATGCTTTTAGCCTGCCATCGGTTGAGTAACCGCTGATCACGTCGAGCTGCTTTTCAAACGCGGCCTTATACATCACAGCATCGCTGATCACGATAGTATGAATCTTTAAGCCATACTTGCTCCTAAGACCAAGGTCGCCATCCTGCCTTCCCATAAATTCGGGCGTAAACCCAGCTGTTAGCTTTCCTTTTGATTTTGCCGGGATAATATAGAACAGGCACAACAGTATCAGCAATGCTGGAAATACATACAAAAACTTTTTCAGTTTTTTAAAGCTGATCTTTTGCACTATTGACAGCAACAGATCGAAAATAATCGCCAACAGCGCTGAAGGAATTGCCCCGGCCAGGATCATGTTGGTATTATTAAGTGAGATTCCACCAAAAATAAACTCACCCAAACCACCCGCCGCAATCAGCGAAGCCAGCGTTGCAACCCCAACGTTAATCACGGTAGCAGTACGGATGCCTGCAAAAATCACCGGCATAGCCAGGGGTAATTCTACCTTAAACAAGATCTGCCATTTACTCATGCCCATGGCAACAGCCGCTTCCTTAACTGCCGCATCAACCCCTAAAATACCGGTGTATGTATTACGGATAATAGGTAACAGGGCATATAACAACAGGGCAACAATAGCAGGTTTAGGGCCAATCCCCAAAACAGGGATCATAAACCCAAGCAATGCAATACTGGGGATAGTTTGCAATACACCTGCAATCCCTAAAACCGCACCCGCCAGTTGTTTTTTACGAACGATAAGGATCCCCAACGGCAAGCCAATCAACACAGCAATACACAGCGAAATAAAGGTAAGCCCAATATGCTGCAAGGTTTGTTCCTGCAATTTGCCGGCCTGCTGCTGCATAAACTGAAATAAAGTTTGCTGCTGCTCATTCATGGGCCTGATGGTTTTTATATTGATAAAAGGCCGTCATCAACTGCTCAAAGCTTACAGTTTTAACCTGGTTTTGATCTCTGCTGATATTGACAGTTTCGCCATCATTAAATTTAAAACTCTCCAATGCCTCCCACAGGTTAGTGCCGACAGTAAATGACGATGCATTTGCCTCTTTATGCAGCTCGGGTAGCAGCTCCCAAAGGTCGGCCAACTTAATGGCTTTAAACTCCAGTTGCAGGCGCTGGTGTTTCAGAAAGTCTTTTACAAAATCATTAACCGGATTAAAAAGTAACTGAGCAGGTGTGCCCGATTGGACAATTTTGCCTTGATCCATCAGGCAGATCCTATCGCCCAGTTCAAAAGCTTCCTGCACATCATGGGTTACCATGATGATGGTTTTGCGCTTAAGCTCATCAAGTGCTTTAAATTCGGCATGAATTTTTGAGCGGGTAACATTATCCAGCGCCCCGAAAGGCTCATCCATCAATAACACCGGCGGATCGGATACCAATGCCCTGGCCAGGCCAATGCGCTGCTGCTGGCCGCCGCTCAATTCGTTCGGGTAAACATTTAAATAGGAGGCATCGAGGTGGAGTTTTTCCATTAGCTCGGCGGTACGCTTTTCGGTTTTCTGCTTATCCCGTTTCAGCAGATTGGGCACAACAGCAATATTTTGAGCAACGGTATAATGCGGAAACAGGCCATTATTTTGCAGCACATAGCCAATTCCGCGGCGCAGGGATTCAGGCTGCTGTTCCAATATGTTTTTATCATCTATGTAAATGCTGCCGCTTGTTGGCTCAATAAGCCGGTTGATCATTTTTAGCGTAGTGGTTTTACCGCAGCCACTGGTGCCTAACAGGATAAGGTTTTCCTGATCCTCTACCTCAAATGATACACCATCAACCGCTTTAACCCCGCCAAAATGTTTGCTTACCTTGTCAACTTTTATCATGCGCGCCAGATTTAATCACCAAGGGTCATGAACAGGTTGTTCAGCGATTCGGAATATAACGGATGGGCAAAAACGCAATAGCGGATCCTATCATAAGTAATGCCGCCTTCCATAGCCATTTGCAGCACGGTCATGATCTCGCCGCCTTCCGGGCCAAGTACGGTAGCGCCTAAGATCTTTTTTGTATCCGGATCAACAATAGCTTTCATAAAGCCCCGTGTGTCGCCGGTTTCAATGGCACGCGCCACATGTGCCATTGGCAGTTTGGCCACTTTATATTTGATCCCCTGTTTTTTGGCCTCGGTTTCATCAATGCCAATCCGGCCCAGTTGTGGGTCGGTAAACATACAGTAAGGTACCGGGCGGTCTTTGATGTTATAATCCGTTTTTTCAAAAAGATTACGATAAACAATAGTATAATCGTTATAGGAAATATGCGTAAAAGCAGGCCCGCCCTTGGCATCGCCAAGCGCATAGATGCCGGCGGCGCTGGTTTCCATTTTATCGTTCACTTTGATATTGCCATGCTCATCTGTTTCGATCCCGGCAACCGGCAGGTTCAATGCTTCCGTTTGCGGTTTACGGCCAATGGCTACCAGCACATGGGTGCATTTAATTTTCCGCTCCTCCCCTTTTTGGGATATGGTTACCGTTATTTTGCCACCCGTTTTTTGTTTAAACTTAATGGCCTGCGTGTTATTGTGAATTATGATGGATTCCATCTCGAGGATCTTTTGCATCTCTACCGAAATATCCTCGTCCTCATGTGATACTATCCGTTCCGATTTTTCCAGGATAGTAACCTTGCTGCCAAAGCGTCTGAACATCTGCCCAAATTCCAGGCCGATATAATTTCCGCCAAGTACCAGCAAATGTTCCGGCACTTTATCGAGGTCAAGGATGGTGGTTGAGTTAAAATACTGGATCTCATTCAACCCCTCTATTTCGGGTACCAAAGGCGAAGCACCCGGGTTTAAAAAGACAAGATCAGCCGAAAAGCTTTGCTTTTTACCGCTGTTGAGCCTAACCTCGATAGTTTTCTCTCCGGTGAACACAGCCTCTCCAAATACTACGTCAAGGTTTTGCGTTTTTTCGGCAGCTTTCAATCCGCCATTGCGTGAGCGTAATACAATATCGTCCTTACGTTTTTTAATAGCAGCCAGATCAACCGAAAACTTTTTTACGGGCACGCCCAACTCATGGCTTTTACCTGCCATGTAAGCCGCCTTTGCCGAAGCAACCATGGTTTTAGTGGGCGTGCAGCCATCATTAACGCAGGTGCCGCCATAAAACCGTTTCTCAATCAAGACAGTCTTTTTCCCGGCTTTAGCCAATCTTTTGGCTAAGGGACCGCCGGCCTGCCCGGCACCTATAACAATGGCATCGTAAGTTTTCATAGTTTATTCAGTAATTTTCACTCCCTTCCAAAACGCTACATAGTTAGTAATGTTTGTCGCAGCCTCTTTTGGCTCGGGATAATACCAGGCAGCATCCTGGTTTTCCTTACCATCAACTTCAAGCGAATAGTATGATGCCAGCCCCTTCCACGGGCAGGTAGTATGTACGTCAGATGGTTTAAGATACTCGGCCTTAACACTTTCTTTAGGGAAATAATGATTATTTTCAACAACAATAGTGTCATTGCTTTCGGCAATGACCTGGTTATTCCAGATAGCTTTCATAAAAAGATGATTGATTTATGGAATAAAGATAGCCTTAACCCAGCAAAGATTGCAAGCCCGCAGGCGTAATTTTATTTTATTTAATTGATAGCCAGCCATTTTTACAAGCCATTTAATTTTTTTTTGAAAATTATTTTAATTTTATCACTTAAACTCTATCTTTGCAATCCCAAATCAAGGGAAACAAAATAAAACAAGGCCCGTTCGTCTAGGGGTTAGGACAGGAGATTTTCATTCTTCAAACAGGGGTTCGATTCCCCTACGGGCTACCAAGACACAAAACCTCAAGTCGAAAGATCTGGGGTTTTTTTAATATCTTAACCGTTCGGTCCATTAACAATCACCCGGTTAAGCAACAATACGATCCCAGCCATGGGAAACAAAATAAAAATGGCCCGTTCGTCTAGGGGTTAGGACAGGAGATTTTCATTCTTCAAACAGGGGTTCGATTCCCCTACGGGCTACCATCAATAAAAGCAACTCGCTAATATCTTCATTATTAGCGAGTTGCTTTACTTTTAAGCTTCTTATAAATGAAATTAAGCGAAAAATAAATATCTTAATATCCTTATTGTCAGGCAGTTATAGCCACAGCAGTATTCAATTCCCCACAGCTATTCCATTCCTTTAAAAGTGCTATTTTTTTGCTTTCGAGGTTTAGCGTTTCTTCTTTTAAGCACCTTCAATCTATTCGGGCTTTGCTCGATTTTTTTAGAGAAACTCGCTTTTTCATTTGAATTAAGTATTTATTTAGCGATTATCTGAGCTACCTATCTTAAAACATCCTTCTGTATCAGAAAATTCTGTTTTGGTTTGGGGTAAAATTCGTTTAGCCGGTCTTTTTTTTTCATATCTAAATAAGTTGAAAGGCTAACCTTTTTATTAAGCTATGAGCTTATATCGATTAAGAAATATTCCTTAAAAGCGTACGAAGCCATTTTACGAAAGTAACGCGCTTTTATTGGGAGCCGCCGCTTAAAGAGACACGTGGCACGGCGTACCGCAGCCGGCTAACTTTTCGTAGTACACCGAAGCCATTAAATTTCTTTTTACCATAAGTAAATACTATCACTCCTCTCAAACGTTGAAACGAATACCGTGTAATCGCCTTTATATGCGCACGCGTGCGAAAATGAGACGATATGCGTGGACTTTGATACAATATGAAGATATCCCGGCAATGCTTTTACTTACTTTTACGATTTGAATAAAACATCAATTATATCCATGAACCAATCTAACCCACTTAAGTCATTGGTCTTGCTGGCCTATGCATGTCTAACCGGGACTGTGCATGCACAGGAAAGAAAAGCGCCCGCCTATCCGCTGATCACCCACAATACCTACTTTAGCATCTGGTCAAATACAGATCAATTAAACAAATCTACCACAACGCATTGGACAGGTGCAGATCATTCACTACTCGGGCTGATCAATGTAGATGGAAAGATCTATCGTTTCCTTGGAAAAGAGCAAACCAGCTACAAAACCTTATTGAGCGCTTCTGACGAAGCATCTTATAACGTTAATTACACGGAAAATAAGCCAGCGGGCGACTGGACTTCGCTAAAATACAATACCGCCGGCTGGAAACCCGGACAGGCGCCGATTGGTGACGATGAGAAGAGCGTAAAAACGTTGTGGAAATCGGATGACATTTGGGTAAGGCGGACGTTTAATTTGAGTGCTATTGCCGGCATTAATGAGCTTTTACTAAAACTTAACCATGATGACAACGTTGAGGTTTTCCTCAACGGAATTAGTGTTTACGGGAAGAAAGGCTGGACAAGCAGTTTCCAATATTTCCCGATCAATAAAAGTGCCCTTAAAGCGGGTCAGAATGTGATAGCTATTCACCTGGCTAATACGGCAGGTGGTCGCTTTTTGGATTTTGGCCTTGCAGATAAATTAAAAGACAATGCCGCCCAAATCTTACTGGCCGAACAAAAAAATGTCGAAGTAAATGCAACGCAAACTGTTTACAATTTCGCCGCCGGCAAAGTGAACCTTCAACTGACATTCACTTCACCATTGCTGTTGAGTGACCTGAAGTTGTTATCTCGTCCGGTTTCTTACGTTACTTATAAAGTGAACGCAAATGACGGAAAAAACCACGCCGTAAAAGTTTTCCTCGGCGCATCATCTGACATCGCGGTCTATCAGCCTTCACAGGAGGTTAGCGCACAAAAATATGCTACTGCGAAACTTTCCGTTTTAAAAACCGGCACTCTTGAGCAGCCTGTTCTTCAAAAAGGGGCCGACGATATGCGTATTGACTGGGGGTATTTTTATGTAGCTGCGCCAAAGACTTCCGGAGCGGTTCAATTTATTACCAAAGGCATCGACGCTGCTGATGCATTCAAAAAGGGAACTATTTTATCAACTGCATCAAAGGGTCATTCACTTTCACTAAATACGGTCATTCCTTTCGGAACAGTTGGTAAAAACGCTGTTGAGCGCTTTATTGAATTAGGTTATGACGAACGGCTTTCCGTACAATATTTCAATACTGATTTGAGGCCCTGGTGGAATAACTCGGGCAAAGCTACCATTGAAAATGAACTGACAAATGCGCTTAATGATTATTCGTCTGTTATACAAAAATGCAACGCTTTCGATAAGGCGGTTTATGCGGATGCCTTACGTTCGGGAGGAAAAGAATATGCATACTTGTGTGTATTAGCCTATCGTCAAAGCATTGCGGCTCATACGCTGGTTAAAAGCCCTGCAGGTGAAACCTTATGGTTATCTAAAGAAAACAATAGCGGTGGCTTCATCAATACGGTAGACGTAACTTATCCATCAGCGCCGCTTTACCTGCTTTACAACCCTGAATTGATGCAGGGGATGTTGAACGGCATTTTCTACTTCAGTGAATCCGGCAAATATCCGCACCCATGGGCTGCGCATGATTTGGGCACTTATCCAAAAGCCAACGGGCAAACCTATGGTGAGCCTATGCCGGTGGAGGAATCCGGTAATATGATCATCCTTTGCGCCGCTATTGCTAAAGCCGAAGGCAATGCCGGCTATGCAAAAAAACACTGGCAAACGCTCACCACCTGGGTTGATTACCTTGCCAAAGAAGGTTTGGATCCAAAATCCCAGTTGTGTACTGATGACTTTGCCGGTCACCTGGCCCGCAACGCCAATTTATCGGTAAAAGCCATCGTAGCGATAGCTTGTTACGCGCAAATGGCTGAAACATTAGGTGAAACGGAAACCGCTAAAAAATACCGGGCCATAGCCGAAGGCATGGTGCCTGAGTGGATAAAAATGGCCGATGCCGGTGATCATTACGCACTCACTTTTGATAACAAAGATACCTGGAGCCAGAAATATAACCTGGTTTGGGATAAGGTGTTGAATTTAAATTTATTCCCGCAAAAAGTGTATGATACCGAAACCCGGTACTATCTTACTAAAATAAACAAGTTCGGGATTCCGCTGGATAGCCGTAAATCATACACTAAAAATGACTGGATAGCCTGGACAGCAACTTTTGCTCCCCAAAAAGATCAGTTCGAGGCACTGATCAACCCGCTTTACGTACACGCCCTGGAAACCCCATCACGCGTGCCCTTGAATGACTTTTACGATTCCAAAACAGGAATCAGGGAAAACTTCAAAGCAAGGAGTGTAATAGGTGGTTTTTATATGAAAATACTGGCTGATAAATTGAACGCAAAATAATTTCTGAACATGTAATTATGAGCCGTACTGTTTCCACTTTGAGTGTGGGAGCTGCACGGCTCATATTACATAAAAGCCTGATTCTCCTATCTTAATATAATGAACAATAATAAACTGACTACCAAGCCGCATTACCCGATACTGGATGGTTTACGCGGAGTGGCAGCCATCATTGTAGTTACCTTTCATCTAACCGAACCACTGGGTACCGGACACCTGGATATCATCGTTAATCATGGATACCTGGCGGTAGATTTCTTTTTCCTGCTGTCGGGTTTTGTTATCGGCTATGCTTATGACGACCGCTGGCATAAAATGACGATCGGCACTTTCTTTAAACGGCGTATCGAGCGTCTTCAGCCAATGGTGATCTTAGGGATGACTCTCGGTGCTATCGGCTTCTATTTTACGGATTCTACGATATGGCCACTCATCCATACCGTCCCCGTATGGAAGATGCTGCTGGTGATGCTGATCGGTTATACCATCCTGCCCGTGCCCTTATCGCTTGATATACGTGGTTGGCAAGAGATGCACCCCATGAACAGCGTAGGGTGGTCGTTATTCTTTGAATACATCGCCAACATTCTTTATGCGGTTTGGATAAGGAAATTTTCAAAAACTACACTCGCAGTATTAGTTTGCATTGCAGCTGTAGCACTTGCTCACCTGGCTATCACCAATGGAGATGTTAGCGGTGGCTGGACGCTGAATGTGGAACAGGTGCGTGTGGGCATTACCCGCACCATATACCCTTTCTTTGCCGGCCTGTTACTTTCACGTGTAGCAAAGCCAACACAAATTAAAAATGCCTTTTTGTGGTGTAGCCTTTTAGTGGCTATTGTACTATATATGCCGCGCATCGGCGGTGCCAACCATCTTTGGATGAACGGGATCTACGAGTCTGTTTGCATCATTATCGTTTTCCCGCTTATCGTTTACCTTGGCGCCGGCGGTGAGGTCAATACCCAAACGGAGAACAGGATCTGCAAATTTCTCGGCGATATCTCCTATCCCCTTTACCTGGTGCATTATCCGCTGGTTTATTTTTATGTTGCGTGGATCAGCAATCACAAAGGCGTAACCATTGTACAAGCCTGGCCTTACGCATTAGCTATTTTGATCGGTGCAATTATCCTGGCGTATATCACCCTGAAATGGTACGATGAGCCTGTTCGTAAATTGCTCCGAAAAAAACTTGGCTAAAAAGAAAAGTCAACCGGGAGTACTCAACACTTTTCCACCGGCGTTGGGATGCAGGGCAGCGAACTCGTGAATTTTTTAATTTGTCACGAGTTCGCCCACACCCTGGCCTTTACGCTGCACTCGCGCCAGACAAGACAAAGCGGTATGGGCATACTATCGAGAGTCATCCCCTATTTCAAGTCCCGCTCTTTTACCTGTTTTTCTACCTCTTTATTCCTGATCTTATTTTTAGCCGCTATGGGTATATAGATCAGGGGAAGAAAAGTTAATAAGCCAAAACCATTTCTAACAGCACTATAAACAGCAACTCCAATCAAAAAACCAAAAATCGCTGCATCTAAGATATTGGTGGATTTGATTTTTTTTGCTTCTTGTACCAATTCTTCGTTTGTTAATTCTGCTAATTCTTTTTGTTTCATTGATGTGATATCTTTCGATGGTTAAGTTGTGGGCTGTAGTGCTTGCAGGCTACTATTGGGACTACAAGTTTACGAAATAAAAAAACTTCGACTGGCAATAAACAGCACCATCAACAACCAAAAATGGCGCGGTGACAACACCGGCCATAGGCTAATCTGCAATATAAAACACAGCGCTGTTACAGCATAACTATGTTTATTTTAAAAACCCATTCAAATATCCCAATATCGTGTTCGTCTGCATCATCACACCTACATGACTTTGCGAAGGAACTATGGCCAATTGCGATTTGGGCATTGCGCCCAGATCGGCAGCAACACCGCCTCCCAATAGTTGGTACGTTTTCATCAGCTCCACTTTATCCAGGCCATCATTGTCGCCTGATATAAGTAATACCGGCGAAGTAATTTTCGCGATATTGGCGTCACCCACGTCAAAGGGCTCCCCGGCAAAAACGATCATCTGTTCAACGAATTTTCTCCACTTTGTTTTGTCGGGTGCAACTGCATCATATCCCGTTTTTAAAGGGGTGTTGTCAAAAAATTCAGGCTTAAACCCTTTAAACCCATTATTTACAACGGCCAGCCAGCCACTTGTTTTGTAGGTGGAAGAAATGATCACCAGTTTTCTTACCCGTTTAGGGCTTTTCACTGCAAACTGGTAAGCTATGGAACCCCCCATGCTATATCCTGCAACATCGGCACTATCAACTTTCAAAAAGTTCATCACCCCTTCCACATCATTTGCCAGGGTAGCCATGTCTAATTTCCTGTCTGAAAACGGAGTGTGCCCATGTCCCTGCAATTCAAGAGCAATTACCTTTCTTGTTTTTGACAATTCAGGTATTAATTGCCCCCAGTTCATCTCAATGGTCATAAACGCGCCATGAAGTAAAATCAGGGGCCTGCCCTCGCCATATACTTCGTAATAAACTTTAATGCCGTTAACAGGCGCGTATCCGCTGGCTGTAGGTTTAATCTGCTGTCCCATAGACTGAAATACGGTAAAAGAAAGTATAAAAATCGTTAATACAAACTGCAGGACATTAGATCCTTTAAATGCTCTTTTCATAACACATTATTTAATTGTTTGATTTGATTGACAATACAAAGATCGAACGCATATCAAAATTCTGGCATGTGTAAAAACGACAATCTGAGGGGTGTATCGCGACAAGATATGGTCGTTATTATTCAGTGTGCACTATAACCATGTATCCGCAACCGGCTACTAACTATGTTTCCTATAATACAACTCCCAGATGTATTTATAATTACCAACCGGGCCGGCAGAAGGATCGCTACAATTAAATACATATTCGTGATGAACAGTTACGGTGGAGTCTGTAAACTCCCGCAACACCATTTTGTCCGAAACGGGCGTTAGAGCCGGAGGCGCATCCGGAGAGCCACCATAATAAATTGTATTTAAACCTGCCAGGTAGGTGGATACGGATAAAGTGCTATCGGCAGTATGATAAGTCCCGGCAACTTCATCTTTCATAACTCCATAGGTTGACAGTGCCGGGTACCAGTCCATAGCTAAACATGTATAGGTGCTGTCACTATTAAAAATCACGTAAGCTAAATTATAAGCAGCGGCAACGCCCGAGGTATTCAATATTTCTGCACCATCCCGGTATTTCACATATTTTTCTGCACTTAAATCCCACCGGCCTACCAATGTTATTTGCGGCGCGACAACAACTGGCTTTTTCGGGGAATCAACAACTGGCGTTGAAAGAGCAATTTTATCATTTTTACGACATGAGGCAACGCAAATAATCGCAAAAAGCCCGGATAATGTAAGTAGGGATCTTCTCATGGTATTAAAATGGAAATCAGCTATTTAAAAGTAATAATAAAATAGAAAAAAGCAATAGAAGATTTAGCCCGGCGGAGATATTTAAGTATGTAAACAAGACTTTCGTCAAGATTAAAATGTATTCCAACCCGGTTAACAAGATAGTTAGCCCCCAACACAAATTTCACCAAACACTAACACTCACCTAACGTAATGCCATTAGCTTTAGCCAATTGCACATTACAACTCATGAAAAAACTAACCTTATTCTCATTTTTTATTGCCTGCACAGCATTGAGCTTTGCCCAGGATACCACGCAGCGTATTGTACCTGGCAGAAAAAACAGCGCCGCCCAACAGCAAAAGCCTTATGTGATCCTGATCTCGGCCGATGGCTTTCGGTATGATTATGCCGACAAATATAAAGCGGAGCATTTGCTGGCCTTCGCTCAGGAAGGTGTCAGATCATCTTCAATGATCCCCGTACTTCCTTCTTCTACTTACCCAAACCATTATGCTATGGCAACAGGTTTATATCCTGCGCACAACGGTATCGTGCAAAACATTTTTTATGATCGCAAGCTGAAGCGATACTATGACTCTGGCAAAAAGGTGGAAACTCAAAACCCCGTTTGGTATGGCGGCACACCACTTTGGGTATTGGCCGAACAGCAACAAATGCTTGCCGCCAATTTTTACTGGGTGGGTTCCAACACACCTATCAGGGGCATTTATTCTACCTATTATTATCCGCATAACGAAAATATCTCGATCCATAACCGCATCCAGGATGTAGTGAACTGGCTGAAATTACCCGCCGATAAACGACCGCACCTCATTACTTTTTATCTGCCACCCGTTGACGATGCAGGGCACGACTTTGGCCCTAATTCGCAGCAGGTGATTGATGCTGTACATAACGTTGATTCTACCGTTTACGAATTGGTTAAAGCTGTTAAAAAAACGAAGCTTAAAGTTAATTTTATCTTCGTATCTGACCATGGCATGGGCCAGCCGGACACTCAACACCCACTGCCCACTCCCTCGGCACTGGATACCTCTAAGTTTATTATCTCCGGCGATAGAATGGTTGTTGAACTGATTGCCAAAGATCCGGCCGACATACAAAAAACCTACCAGGCACTGAAAAAAGAAGGTGGCGATTACGATGTTTACCTCCGCGACAATATGCCGGCACATTTACACCGCTCAACAAGCGACGATAAGTATAACCGCATAGGCGACATCATATTACTGCCGCATTGGCCTAAATTGTTCAACATCTATAACCGGAAACTCGATATCGGTCAACATGGATATGACCCGGCGGTGGTAAAAGATGTTCACGCCATATTTTTTGCCTGGGGGCCTGCCTTTAAGCAACATCTCCAAATAGGGCCATTTCCCAATGTGGATATTTACCCGCTGGTAACCGAGCTGCTGGGCCTCAAATACACCGAAAAAATTGACGGCACTAAGCAACTGGCAACAAAAGTTTTAATCAGGCATAATTGATCTGTCAAACACTCAAATTATCTAAAAATTAAGGTTTCCCTATAGTCTGCGAAGCCGCTCTACTTTTGTAAAGCGGCTTTTATATTTGTATCTTCATAAAAATGGCACAACAATAGCAACAACCATAAACTGAAGAGTTAATAAATTATTTGATGTCAAGGGCGAGTAAGACGCAAGCAAATCTTTTTTTGATTATAGGTACCCGCCTCCACATTTATTGGAAATAGCCCCTATCTCAGGGTTGATGCCGGCTACTATTCGCTCCTCAAACTCCTTACAGGATTAGCCAATGCCGCTTTTACGGCCTTGTAACCTACGCTTGTCCAGGCTATGGCAACTGATGTCAATATCGCCACGATAAATATATCCGGGCCGATAGTGATCCTGTAAGTAAAATTCTGCAGCCATTTATACATGAAGTAGTAGCCTATCGGAGCCGATATAACAAATGCAATAACAATAAGCACCGTAAATTCTTTAGAAAACAGGTATATAATATGCCCAACAGAGGCTCCCAACGTTTTACGTATCCCAACTTCTTTAGTGCGCTGCAAGGCCATAAACGATACAAGGCCATACAAGCCAAGGCACGAAATGAATATAGCTATACCGGCAAATATTTTAAAAAGCGTGGACAATTCATCCTCATTTCTATAAAAATTAGCTATCTTTTTGTCAAGAAATTGATATTCAAATACCCCCTCCGGAAAAGTTTTGTTCCACAAAACGTCAACATTTGCGAGAGTCTGGTGCAAATTCTGGGGTCGGACTTTGATATTCAGCTTTGAATACTGTGCCTTCCATGTCCCCATCAATACAGGAGGGATAGCGTTACGCAGCGAGGAGATATTGAAATCCTTCACTACACCTGTAATTTGTGCATTCAATTTCTTATCGTCCCATAACATAATGTATTTGCCTATGGCTTGTTTGGGATCAGTTATGCCCAGTTTATGGATCAAAGCTTCATTGACCACGTAACCTGCTACGGTATCTGATTTTTTATATGGCCCGCCGGCTACAAATTGAATATCGTATAATTTAAAATAGTCAACATCGGCCCATTTCAGGCAAGCAGCAAAGTCAACCTGTTTGGGTGCTTTATTAAATTTAAAGTCGCTAAACCAACCGCCGTTGTCAGATGGACTGTACAAACTGATACTTACATCTTTAATACCCGGTTGCTGTAAAAGCTGGTCTTTCAATGCACCTGCTCTTATTCTGCTGATGCTGTCTCCCGGGAAAGGAACAGTAATTACAGCATCTTTATTAAACCCAAGCGACTTGTTTCTAAAATAATTCATCTGGTAAATCAATACCAGCGTCCCGATCACCAGGAACTGGGCTATGCAAAACTGAGTTACCACCAACACCCTGCGCAACGAGATCCCGCTTGCGCGTCCGGCGTTGATCTTGTTTCTCAATGCCTCCATCGGGTTAAATCCTGATAACACAAGTGCCGGGTAAAATCCTGCCAAAAAAGTAACCCCGATAACCACACTTGCTAAAAATAAGATCACCATAGGATCTGCCAGAAAAGCCCCGCTCAGCTGGATCTCAAGCAGGTTATTCAACATTGGCAAGGCCACAAGCGAGATTATTGAAGCCAGTATGACAGCAAATAAAGTAATGATCAAAGTTTCGCTAATGAATTGCAGCACCAGTTGGTACCGGTTGCTGCCTAAAACCTTCCGTATGCCTACCTCTTTTGAACGGTTTACAGCCTGCGCTGTAGCCAGATTAATAAAATTAACACAGGCAATGATTAGTAGAAATAAACCGATCAAACTGATAACATTGATCAATTGTTTACTGAACGGGTGCCCGCTGTACACACCTACATCGGTGTTATAATGCATATCTTTCAATGGCTGCAATTGGAAGATCTCATTCTTATTGTAAGGCGCCGGTACATGCTTTTTCGCGAATGCTGCAAGCTCAATATTAAGCTGCCTTTCGCTCATCTCCGGGGGTAAAATCATATAGCAATTCCTATCGCCGAAAGTACTTATCCAATCCTGCGCGTTGTTACTAAGATCGCCTCCTTTTCCGATAAGGGTAACCCAGGAGACAGCCAGTTTCATGGGGAAATCAGTATTGGCCGGGGTATTCTCCAGGATGCCAGTCACTTTCAGATCGCGTTTATTTTCGTACCGTACAATTTTCCCCATCGCCGTGTGCCAATCGCCAAAAAATTTATCAGCTTCATCACGAGACAGCACAATAGTATTGGGCTCTGCTAAGGCGGTATTTTTATCTCCTGCCAACCATTTAAAATTAAAAATCCGGAAAAATCCGGGATCGGCATAGTATGCCAGATCTTCTTTAAACTTTTTCGCTGCGCCACCGCGTCCATCTACCACAGCATAATGCGAACCATCGTTCTTCATGATATTGGCCAACTGCTTTATTTGCGGAAAATCAAGCTTCATTCCTTCAACTAATGGTAATGGCGTTCCGGCACCGGCATGTGTTCCATCCGGGCCACTGTTTACCGTCACGATACGGTAGATGCGGTCTTTATGAGCATGGTAGTTATCGAAACTCGTTTCAAACTGGATAACCAGGAATATGAGCAGGCAGGCTGCAATACCTATTGCCAGGCCGGTAACATTGATACCGGCATAGCTTTTATTGCGCATCAGGTTGCGCCAGGCAATTTTGAAGTAATTCTTGAACATAAATTTGCGATTTGATTTCTCAACGGCCCACTTTGGAGCCGCTTCCTTGTTCGAAATTACTGTCGCAAAATGGATGTGACGCTCCAAGTTATAATATGGTCGCTCTTTTTTCAGTTCAGATTTATATGCTACCGGGCTTTTACCGGTTATTTGTTTAAAAGTACGGTTAAACGTGGTTTTCGAATTAAACCCTGATTCAAATGCTATGCCAAGCAGGGTTATGTGGTCATAAGCGGGGTCCTGCATTTTTCGGCTTACCTCCACTACGCGATATTCGTTAATGAAATCATTAAAGCTTTTTTTAAGTACTGTATTAATGATCCTGGATAATTCATTAGGATGCAGAGTGAGTTTTTCAGCCAATGAGCGCAAATTAAGCTCCGGATCCAGGTAATACAGGTTAGCTTTCAAAGTTTTCTTCAGCCAACTACCTTTATCCTTTAACTCCTGTGGAGGGGCCGTTTTTAAAACCGCTGGTGCAACTGCCGGCAAGCTGGTTTGCGGCCTTAAAAAGGCGATGGCTGCCATCCGGATAGCGAGGATCATTGAAAGAAGATACAATGGATAATAGGCATCAACCCCCAACTCATGGTGATAATAAAAATAATCTGCAGCTGTAAACAACACCCAGAATAGCCATAACAGGCCGAAACCAGCTAACAAATGATGTAGCCACCTCATCTCATACCTATACCGGTCGCCCTGATTAAATTTAATACCCTGATAAAAGTTTTCTATCAGCCGGTGAGACAAATACAGGTAGGTGATGGTGGAAATGAAAGCCAGCAAATGCAATACCGGGTTTAACTGCCGAAACATCAGCGTTTCATAGGTTGTTGCACCCGTTCTGATACTTTCTTTTACCTCCAATAACTGGATGCCCAATTCAAGCAATACCGGAACGAAATGCAGCAAGTTCTTAATCCGAAATTTATATTGAGGAAGGGTCAGTTTAAGTACATAAAAGAAAATCAGAGGGCCAAACGCAAGCGAAAACCGCATCGGCAGCCGGCTCCAATAGGGAATGTAAGTTTCCAGCCGGATATCAATGGCCAATATCCAGACCAACCACAAAGCGACAATGCCTAATGCCATAGCCAAAAACCGGTTTGCCGGCCTGTTTGTTTTTTTGGCGAACCACAAAAGCACGGCAAAGCCCATCCCGAGGAAAATAGCTCCTAAAAATACCGGGGCGTATAAGCTAATATGAAATGTGTAGGTTTTCAATTAGTTTACATGGTTCAATCCTCGTTCCAAGTTTGCAACTTACTGATATATAAAACATTACCCACCCATCCATATAGACATTGTAACAAAACCGAACATTTAGCTGTTCGGTTTTAGATGAACCCGCGCGGCAGGATGAAAAACCGGCCATATCATTTCAACCCCAGTCTGTTGCGCAAAAGATCCCGGTAAGTGCTGCCTATCGGGATCTTTTCGCCGTTAATAACCAGCTGATGTATTTCTATCATGGTAATATGCTTAATGGCCACCACGTATGATTTGTGCACACGTAAAAAATCCGCCGCCGGCACGAGGTCAAAAATATCTCCCATATTTTCGCGGATCAGGATCTTCCTGTCTTTCAGGTGAACAGTAATGTAATTACCATCTTTTTCCAGGTACAGGATCTCACTCACTTTAACCGGGTAAGTTTGCGGTCCGCTTTTAATGAAAACAATAGGATCATCTTCTTTGCTTACGCCATTTTTTGAAGGCTGTACACCTGTAGCTTTATTTATCGCCGCAAGAAAGCGCTCGAAAGTGATGGGTTTCAGTAAATAATCAAGGGCGTTCAGGTCATAGCTTTCCACAGCGTAATGGCTATAGGCCGTGGTAAAAATGATCATCGGCCTTGGCGACAGGGTTTGCACCAGCTGCATCCCGCTGATCTCGGGCATATTAATATCCAGGAAAATAAGGTCAACCTTTTCACGGTTCAGGAACTCAATTGCCTTCACCGGTTCGCGGAAAGTGGCTTTCAGGTCGACCAGGCTGGTTTTGTGGCAATAGCGCTCTATCACTTCAAGCGCCTTCGGCTCATCATCAATGGCAATACAGCTTATCATTCCAGGTCAATTTCAAGTTTAACAATATATTTCCCTTCATCTTCACTTATCTGCAGGTTATGCTTGCCCGGGTATAACAGGTCAAGCCGCCGCTTTACGTTTTCGAGCCCGATGCCGCTTTTCTCGTCCTCCATTTTTTTGATAGCGCCGTATTTCGGGTTGATGCAGGTAAAGATCAACCTGCGATCTGAAATTACAATGGCTATGTCGATTTCAGATGTTTGGCCGATAGAAACGCCGTGCTTAAAGGCATTTTCGACAAAAGGGATAAACAACATCGGGGCGATGGCTGCATTTCCGGTTTGTGCAGGGTATTCAAATATCACTTTTACCTCATCATCCGCATAACGTAGTTTATTCAGCGTGATACAGTCTTCCAGGTATGCTATCTCTTTGTTAAGCGGTACGCCATTGGCATTACTGTCATAGATCATATACCGCATCATGCCCGAGAGCTTGGAGATCCCGTCGGCAAGTTCATCATTCCCCTTTTCCTGGGCCATCGAAAACAGGTTATTAAGTGTATTAAACAGGAAATGTGGATTGATCTGCGATTTAAGGAACTTGATCTCGGTACTCAATTGATATGCTTCCAATTGATTACGCACCAGCTCATTTCGCGCCCACTCTTTCAAAAAGAAATAAGCTACCGAAAGCCCCGCTGCGGTTAAAAAGATGAGCAGCATGGTGAGCTGCATATGCATCCAGTTCCCCATCGCGAAAATTACATTACGGCCATCTATAAGATGAATATTACCACCCCCGCTTGTAGCGAAACCAGGAAGCGGAGGCACGGCAGGAAGGTTATTGCTTAATTTAGAAACAACGAAAATATAATTGGCCATGAAAACCAGTATAAACCACCCTGCCGCCATAGCTATGCCCGCAACTAAGTTTTTATAACGGAGCACTCTTTTAAAGATCCAGAATATGTTGCCGTAAAAAAGCAGGGCCAGAAAAGCGAGTGTAATACGGGAATAAGGGAAAATGGTATCGATCTGGCTCTTTTCCATTACCCTCCCGTTTTGAGTTATCCGTACCCGTACGTTTGAGCCTGTCAACGAGGTCAGGGTATAATACACCCCTATCCAAAATGCCAGGTGGATCAGTATCTCAATGATATGTTTGGCTTTGATACGGCGCATTTGTCAAAGGTATATTAAGCCCGGTTCATTCATAAATAATTGATGTTAATATAATGATTTGGCAGGTAAAAGGGCTTTTTTTGAAATCCGGGCTTAAGACTGTCGTCGATTTGTTTTTGGCGGAAGCTCAAATAACAAATATCCGTTTTATACCGAAACGAATGCGGTGTTCGTAACAAAGTTTTCGGCGGGTTTAAAGCGCAAAGTACTATTGCTTAAAAATATCCGAAATTATGAAAAAGCAATTTTTATTGTGTGCAGCCCTTTTATCATGCACTGTAATTGCCCGGGCGCAAAACCCCGATACCGCGCAATTACTGGTACACTACAAGTTTTCCCATATCAGGGATACTACCAATCGCGAGCACCCTTACACCGAAAACATGGTTTTGATTGTAGGTAAAACCGCCGGTGCTTACAAAAGTTATGATAAGCGGTTACAGGATGCGCTGTTCAAAAAACAGGTGCAGGAACAGATGGCTAACTCGGCCGATGGGCGGGTGAATATCCAGCGGAGATCGTCGGGCTCGGGAACAGAATATTACCAGTTCCCGAACGGGAAAAAATTGGCGCGAAAAGAACCACTGCTGTTCAATAGTTATCTCATAACAGATGCCTTACCCGCTATCGACTGGAAAATAAGCGGCGATACAGCAACGTTTGGCGGTTTGCATTGCCAGAAAGCAACAGCTCATTTCAAGGGAAGGGATTATACAGCATGGTTCAGTCCTGATTTGCCGCTACATATTGGCCCCTGGAAACTCAATGGCTTGCCGGGAGTGATTGTGGAGGCTTACGATACCAAAAAAGAAGTTGATTTTAAATTCGACGGGGTTGAAAAGGCGGTCTTCTCTACAAAAAAGGAAGATCAGGTAGCCGGCCCGGCCCCGGATAACCAGGGACGAATGACCGTCATGATAGGTATGGACGATCAGGCCGGCGATCCCAATATCATCCAGGTACCCACCAATGCCATCAAAACTAACGAAAAGGAGTTTGCCAAACTGCAGGAAGCTATGCGGAAAGACCCTAACGCTTTTGCCCAGTCGATGGCTGCTGCACAAGCCGCGAGCCAGGGCCGGCCGGCCCCGAAAATTGATATCAGGATAGGTCCGCCGCCTGTGATCAACAACCCGATAGAATTACCAGAAAAGAAATGAGCCGGTTTATAAAATCTGCCTGGCTGCTGGCTATAGCCTTGCTGTTTTCGGCCCTGTGCTTTGGTCAAAGCATCAAGGGTACCGTAAAGGACAGCACCGGCAAAGCCGTGCCTTACGTCAGCATTAACCTGAAAAACACTGCCACCAATGGCATCGTTAGCTATACGGTTGCAGATATCAAGGGCACTTATACTTTGCCGCTCCCGGCCAACACGCCGGTGAGCGGCCTGATGATAGAGGTACGTTGTATTGGCTATAAAAACCAAAGCAAAAGCATTACCGATTTACAGGCCCCTGTCGATTTTATTTTATCGGTTTCCATCAACCAGTTACAGGCGGTAGTGATCAAAAGCAGCAGGCCGGTACTGCGGACCAATGGCGATACATTGAGTTATAAAGTATCGGATTTCAGCAGCGTACAGGACAGGGTGATCGGCGATGTGATTAAGAAGCTGCCGGGTATAACCGTTACCTCCGATGGGAGGATCAGCTATAACAATAAACCGATCTCCAACCTGTACATCGGTGGTGATAACCTGCTGGATGATAAATATAATATCGCTACCAGCACTATTCCGCAGGGCGTGGTCGACCAGGTGCAGGTGATCGAAAACCATCAGCCTGTTAAGGTACTCCAAAATAAAGTGATGAGCGATGATGTGGCCCTCAACCTCAGCTTCAAAAAAGGGGCTAAATTACAGATGGTTGGGCAGGAGAGTATTGGCGCGGGTTTGCCAGGCAATTATGATGTGGATTTGAACGCCATGATGTTTAAGGATAAGTACAAGGCTATTAATTATCTCAAAGGCAATAACACGGGTAATGATTTACAGGAAGACCTGGTATCTCACAATTTTGCTGATTATATGCAGCGAGTGGATAACGATGTGCCGGCCACTATGCTGTCATTGGGCTCCGTGAACGATCCGGCCTTATCGCGCGACCGCTATTTATTCAACCGCTCGGGCATCCTCAACCTCAACAACCTGGTCAACTTTAAAAAGAACGTACAGATGAAGATCAATGCCTATTATCTGCGCGACACCCGTCGGCAAGACTATAGCCAAAACACCACCATTTTTTTACCCGGCGATACGGTACGCTATATCGAAACGCAGCGTAACCGCTTCCGCCCGGATATATTGCACACCCAATTTACGCTAAACGTTAATCAGGATAAATATTACCTGAATGACGTACTGTTGATGGATAATAACCGGTCGACCAATTACTCCAGCCTGAATACCAATGGCACCATGGTGAACCAGGTATTCAAGGATAATGCGTTAAGTTTTTCCAACGAATTTAACCTGATCAAATCGTTAAGATCGAACAATATTATCCAGGCCTATTCTTACATCAGTCACTCAGCCGAACCGGAGAGCAGAACAATAGAACCGGATTACAACAATGCCATATTTAATAACGGTATCCCCTATGCTCAATTGGTACAAAATGTAAATGTGCCAACCTGGTTCACCAATAACTATCTCTCTTTCAAAATACCATCAACCCTCATCACCCAGAGTTTCAAAACGGGGTTCAGCGTTCAATCACAAACGTTAACATCTGACCTGAACGTTGTGCAGGCTGATAACAATGTCAACCTCGAATCGGACAGCTCCGTCAACCACTTAAACTGGATAAGGAAAAAACTGTATGCCGAAGCTGCTTACGATCTGCCGGGCAGCATCCTCAAAGTGAACCTGACCTTGCCGCTAAGCCTACAGCGGATCGACTATTCGGACAGTTTGTATTCCTTGAAAAAAAGCTTGACAAGGTTGTATTTCAACCCGCAGATGAGAGTAAAATACCAAACCGGGCTCGAGAACTACCTTACCTTTCTTTACAGTTACCGCAACGAGACTGGCACTATAGAAGATATGTACCAGGGCTATATCCTTAAAGATTACCGAACACTTTATGCCAACAATACCAGCCTTACCGAAAGGCAAAACCAACTGGCCGCCCTTGGGTTCAATTACCGGAAGGCACTAACACTATTTTTTGCCAGTCTGAACGTTCTTTATAACCATATCACTTCCAATAATATTGCTTCGGATGTGATAACCAATAGCCTGCGGCAACGCGTGGTGCTGCCATACCCAAACAGTACCGATTCGTGGACGGTGAACGGCACCGTCAGCAAATATTCCTTTGCATTAAAAACCACTTTTAGCGGCGGGCTCCAATGGCAAAGCAATAAATCGGTGCAGATCCAGAACAATGTACTGCTGCCTTTCAGTACTATTTCCCAAACGCTCAATGCAGGCACCAATACCAAAGTGAACGAGCAGGTAAACTTTAGTTATAAGGCAACCTTTACCCAAATACACAGTCATTCGGTAGCAGAGGCATCGGCTTATCATATAAACCAGTTGCTTCAGCAGGCATCGTTCAATTATGATCCAACAACTTATTTACAATTCAAACTATCGGGCGAACATTACTTCACCCGCCAGCAAGGCAACCCCGACCTGAAGTACTTTTTTGCCGATGCAGATATAAAGTTCAGGATAGAAAAATGGAAAATAGACCTGGATCTGAGCGCCATCAACTTCCTGAATGTAAAAACTTACAATACGCTTTACCTATCAGCCAATACATTAACAGCAAGTTCGTATACCCTGCCGGGAAGGATTATACTGCTCAAGGTGCAGTTTCATATTTGAGTGATGGTCAAGAAGATGTTTAGAGGCAATTTTATAAAAATGCTATTGTAAAAAGGCGTTATTGCGAGGTATGAAGACAACCGACCGGAGGGAGCTCATTAATACCTATAAAAAACAAATTCATGTTCCCTCAGGGTCTCTCGCAGAAGACCCTGAGGTTCACCGCATGCTAAACATCTAACCGAACATTCAGAACAACCGAATCAGCATGGTGTATACATCAGGATCCTCTGCGAGAGATCCTGATGGGACGTTAAAAGTCAGTAAAACAGACACCAAACACCTGCAATAAATCCCTCTCCCCGCCCCCGCTGTTTGTAAGGACAACGCCTTGTTTCTGTCATTATTGCGCTCAAAAAAATATACTTGGTAAACAGCATTTTGATCCTTTTTACCTTATATTTTTGGTTGTAAATCTCAAAAAAGCCACCAATATGACTACGAAAAACAAGCCCAACACACCAATAGAAGCACATACTTATGTACTCGGTTTTCAGGATCTCGACAGGTCAACGCTTATGCTTGCAGGCGGCAAGGGTGCAAATCTCGGCGAGCTATCCGGGATCAAAGGTATCCAGGTGCCGGAGGGCTTTTGTGTAACCACCGAAGCTTATAAAAAAATAACCGGAAATAACCCGGAGCTTAACAACCTGCTGAATGAATTAACAACACTTAAGGCAGAAGATCGGAAAAACATCGGCGAAGCATGTGCAAAAATCCGGAGCGTCATCGAAAACCTGTCTATTTCTAATGATATAGCAGATGACATTGCAGATCATCTTGCACAATTTGACCAGCAAGAGGCCTTCGCTGTACGGTCAAGTGCTACGGCTGAAGACCTGCCTACAGCATCCTTTGCAGGCCAGCAGGATACCTATCTGAACATTATCGGGAAAGATGCTATCCTGAAGCATATCAGCAAATGCTGGGCTTCGTTGTTTACCGACAGGGCGGTGATCTATCGCCTTCAAAACGGTTTCGATCACCACAAAGTTTACCTCTCGGTAGTTGTTCAAAAAATGGTATTTCCGCATGCGGCAGGAATTTTGTTTACTGCCGATCCTGTTACATCCAACAGGAAAGTCTTATCCATCGATGCAGGCTTCGGAATTGGGGAGGCCATGGTTTCCGGCCTGGTGAATGCCGATAACTATAAAGTATTTAACGGCAGGGTCATCGATAAAAAGATCTCCACCAAAAAACTGGCTATTCATGCTCTAAAAGATGGCGGCACGCAGGAACAGGAAATTGAGCCGGAGCAACAGAGCAACCAGGTGCTCACAGATGAACAGATCTTACAGCTTGAGCACATTGGCAGAAAGATAGAAAACCATTTCGGCAGCCCCCAGGATATTGAATGGTGTTTGGCTGATGATACGTTTTACATTGTTCAGAGCAGGCCCATTACCACTTTATATCCCGTTCCTGAAACCAACGACCAGGAAAATCATGTTTATATCTCTGTCGGTCATCAGCAAATGATGACTGATGCCATTAAACCATTGGGGTTATCCTTATGGCAGTTAACCGCTGCCCGACCCATGTTTAAAGCTGGCGGAAGGTTATTTGTTGACGTTATGGATAGCCTGACCTCTTCTGCCGGCAGGGAAGCTTTGCTAAATAGTATGTCGCAACATGATCCGCTTATCAAAGATGCGCTCACAACCATTATTGAGCGGGAGGATTTTATCAGGCTGTCACCAACCGAAGAACAAGATCCCGCTAAAAGCAATAAAACTTTGCCGCCCTGGGCTTCGCCGGCACCAATCGAAAACGATCCAAAAATTGCTGCTGACCTGATTGAACGGAGCCAGACATCTGTAGAAACATTAAAACAAATTATCCAAACCAAATCAGGGACTGAGCTATTTGATTTTATCCTGGAAGACCAGCAGAATTTGAGAAAAAACTTATTTACCCCGCAAAGCATGGCTGTGATAATGGCGGCTATGAACGCTTCATCATGGATCAATGAAAAAATGCAGGAATGGTTAGGAGAAAAAAATCCTGCAGACGCGCTTGCCCAATCTGTACCAAACAACATCACATCCCAAATGGGCATGGAACTTTTGGATGTTGCAGACGTGATCCGCCCATACCCGGAAGTAATTGAGTATTTACAACATACAAAAAATGATAACTTTTTGTATAAACTGGCAAAGTTGAATGGTGGTAAGGAAACCAGGAATGCAATCAATGCCTACCTTAACAAATACGGCATGCGCTGTGCCGGCGAGATAGACATTACGAAAGCTCGCTGGAGCGAAAAGCCTATTGTACTGGTTCCTATGATCCTCAATAATATCAAAAACTTTGAGCCCGGTGAAAGTGCCCGAAAATTTGAACGGGGGCTACAGGAAGCTTTAAAAAAAGAAAAGGAATTGCTGCGCAAGTTAAGACAATTGCCGGATGGCGAACAAAAAGCCGAAGAAACCAAACAAAAGATCAGCCTGATCCGGAATTTTGCCGGATATCGCGAATACCCCAAATATGGCATAGTTAGCCGCAGTTTTGTTTATAAGCAAGCTTTACTCCGCGAAGCCGAAAAGCTTGTACAGGCGGGCGTTATCAATGAAAAAGAAGAGATCTATTATCTCTATTTTGATGAGCTGCGCAAAGTAGTACACACCGGAAAACTGGATCACCGAATCATTAGCGAGCGAAAAGAAGAGCACAAATTATATGAAAAACTAAACCCGCCGCGTGTTATCACATCCGATGGTGAAATTATCGCAGGTAGATATAAACGGGAAAACCTCCCGGCCGGTGCTATAGTAGGCCTCCCTGTTTCTGCCGGAGTCATAGAGGGAAGGGCACGTGTGATCTTAAATATGGAAGATGCCGACCTGAACGAAGGAGGTATATTAGTGACCTCATTTACCGACCCCAGCTGGACACCATTGTTTATATCCGTAAAAGGCCTGATCACCGAAGTAGGCGGACTAATGACTCATGGCGCAGTTATAGCACGTGAATATGGCTTACCGGCAGTTGTTGGCGTGGAGCATGCTACCCAACTGATCAAAGACGGGCAGCGAATTCGGGTGAATGGAACAGATGGGTATGTGGAAATTCTGTAGATCTTTGTTATGCTGAGTGTTTAAATCCGGCGAACTCTGAAAGTGAAATGAGAAAGCGGAGAACACTTACGAGGTTTTTAAAACTTCGTAAGTCTGGATCCTACAACTTGTCATGGATAAGTATGTCCTATCAACAACTTGATCAGGTCAATACAACAATTTTACCACCGGCATTATTGCTGTCCATTAAACGGTGGGCAGCAGCTATGTCATCCAGGTTGAATATCCGGCCGATGCTGAATTTAACTTTTCCTGCTTCTACTTCATTTATGAATTGTTGAAAGCTTTGCTGATCAACCCTGAACTGCCCACTATCATACACAGTCAGGTTAACAGTTGCTGGTATGTATTCCATAGGTGCAAAATCCTGGAAGGCCCATTGCTCTGCTAACATCCCCGTCATGCAAACGACACCACCGGGAGCAGCGCATGCCAACGAATCTTTCAGGGTAGAAGCTCCAACCAGTTCCAATACTTTATTTACACCGTTTGGAATGATAGCTTTTATTTTTGGCGTGATATAACCATCTTCAATTACAACATGATCCGCGCCATTGCTTAACAACATTTCTTTTCTGTCCGGGTTTCTCGTCGTTGCAATCACGGTGAGCCCGTTGATTTTAGCCAGCTGGATTGCCAGCATACCAATAGATGATGTACCGCCCCGGATCAGGATAGATTCACCCTGTTTAATTTTTAAAGAAAGATGAAGAGAGCCATAAACAGTTTGAAACATTTCGGGCATGGCGCCTAATCTTTCCCAGGAGAGGTTACTTTCAAACGAACCCAGCAATGATCTTGGCAACAGCGCATATTCGGCGTAACTGCCATCAAACTCCCTGCCCATACCTCCCATAAAGGCGGCAACTTTTTGTCCACGTTTAAATTCACCGGAAGGGTCGTTTTCCACTTCACCAACACACTCAATACCCAATACCCGAGGAAACCTAACATTGGGTGATAACCCCTTACGGGTCATCAACTCTGAACGGTTAAGGCCAAAAGCTTTCACTTTTACTAAAACCCAGCCTTCCGCTGGTGTTGGGACCGGTCTTTCTTCAATTACAATATTTTCGGGCCCGCCGGCCGTTTTTATAACTGCTGCTTTCATGTTTTTTATTTACGACAGCAAATGTCGGGGACATCCAACGAAGCTACCTATAAAGTATCTTAAGAAATACCCTTAAGATAGTTTAAGACTTATCCTTTGTGCGTGCGGGTTTTGCGGATGCTGCTGAGAAATTCAGGTGTAATGCCGAGATAAGAAGCGATCTGGGTATTAGGAAGCCGGTTTGACAGATTAGGATATTGTTTCAGAAAATACTCGTAACGTTCTTCAGCCGAAGAACTGATATTTTGCAGTACCCTGTTTTGCAGCTCGATATATTTTTGTTCGATTATTACCCTAAAATTATGGTCGAATTTGGGAAAATGGGTGTATAGGTAAATGACGTCATCATGTTTGATCTGCAACAACGTGGCGGGTTCAACAGCTTCGATATAAAGCTTACCCGGCTTTTCCGAATAAAAGCTGCTTAGGTCAGTAGCCCAATCGTTTTCGGCAATAAATTCTATATTATGTTCTTTGCCATTTGCATCAACGGCATACATTTTCAAACAGCCGGACACAACAAATGTAAAGTGCCTGCAAACATCGCCCTGTTGTAATACAAACTGCCTTCGCTTAATATTTCTTTCGGTAAAAAGCGCATTCAATGCTTCACGCTCCTGGGTGTTGAGCGGAAAGTAATTATCAAAATGTTGCTTCAGTTTTTCTATCGACACGGCCGCTTATTTATCTGCGCTGAGTTCGAATTTAAACAAATTGAGAACTATTTGTCCAACTCAGCCATAAATTCAGTCCGTTATATCTCATTTTTAATCATATAGGGCATGCAGCCGAATTATTAACCATTTACGGCGACTTGCATTTGTATCACAAATTGCATAGTTTTATTACAAACCAACCGTAAACCCAACCACACACGTTTCCTCACTTTAAAGAACGCATTAGTTTCGGCAGTCTTGAGATCAATTTTTTACTTGATGGCGATGATACCGACGGCTCATTGGTTCAGTTTGAGCTTGTAGTTCCGCCCGGAGCAAAAGTGCCAGCGCCTCACTTTCATGTTGAAGTAGATGAAACACTTTATATACTGGAAGGGACGCTTACGCAATTGATCGGCACAGAAACACGGGAGTTACAACCCGGCGATCATTGTTTTATAAAAAGAGGTACCATACATGGCTTTAACAACCTGCACGATAAAACTGTCAGGGTGCTATGTACACTTTCACCGGCATCTATCGGGCCGGCCTATTTCCGTGAAATTGCCACAGTAATTAATGCAGGCGGCCCGCCAGACATGCAAAAAGTGCTGGCTATTATGAAAACTCACGGACTTGAACCTGTTAAACCAAATTAACAGCTCCTTACAATGTTCTTTTTACACCCGGCGCAAGGATCTTAAGCTGTGTGCCGATCCCAAGCGCGTTAAACGATTGTTGCAACATCTCCCCGGTTTCGGTATAATGCGACCAGCCCTCAAAGTGCACCGGAATAATTGTAGCATCAGGAAAGGCAAAGGCCGTATCGATAGCATCGTTAGTACCCATGGTTACATTAAACGGGCCGCGTGGTTTAGCCGCCCCGGCAAATATGAACACATATTGAGGCTTAAATCTTTCTGCAACCTCTTTCACACCATCATAAAACACGGTATCACCAGTAATATAAATCTGGATCCCGGCTGCTGTTACTATAAAGCCTGTTACATCGCCGGTAAGTTTTTCGCTGCCAGCAGGGCCATGCCTTGCCGGTGTACCGGTTATAACTACTTCATCATTTAAGGTGACGCTTTCCCACGGTGCCAGGCCATAGGCATTACCGCCTAATCTTTCTGCACCAATTTTTGTCGTTAATGTTTTATCAACCTGTTTAAGCAATTCACGGCCTGCATGGTCAAGATTATCTCCGTGCTGGTCGTGACTTAGCAATACCACATCAATTTTACCGATCTCTTTAGTAGCCGGCCCTTCAGTTTTGTGGTAAGCGGGCTTGTCATTGATCATGAATTGTTCTCCTGCCGGGTCAAGCGTCGGGTCAGTCATGAGTCTTAAGCCGCCAATTTCCAGTATGATGGTTGGCCCGCCAAGGTAGGTTATATTAACTTCGTTTTTCATGGGTTCATAATTTTTGTAGTGTCTTCAATTATCGACTGCATCAACTCAGCAGCCCTGGTATGTTTTAATATCGGCGCTATTTGCCCACCCCAAAACAAAATCATATCCCACTTTTGCTGCTCAAGCGCAGCTTTTCTTAATGGCGACATAAAAGTTGTTTGCAAGGGAAAAGGTAAAAAACCGGCTTCTTTCCCAACCAGGTCTTTAGCAATCCGGCTGGTAATACCCCTGCCAAGCCTGCCCGTAAACGCACGTGACAAGGTAGTATATTTTGCCGCATCCGAAAACAACATTTGCCGATGGATAGGTAATGCGCCCGATTCGTCACAGGCTAAAAAAGCGGTACCAATCTGAGCGGCATCTGCACCCAGCGTTAAAGCTGCGGCAACTCCCCTGCCGTTGGCAATGCCCCCGGCTGCAATAACCGGAACCTTAACCTTATCTTTTATCAACTGCAGCAGCACAAAAGTGCCGGTAGTTGATGCCTCTGCCGGGGCAAGGAACGACGGCCTGTGGCCACCGGCTTCAAAACCCGATGCAATGATCATATCTACCCCGCTTTCCTCTAAGGCAATGGCTTCATCCAATGTAGTAGCTGCACCAACAGTAACCATGCCTAATCTGCGGCATTGTTCCAACACATCGGCGGGCAATGTACCAAACATAAAGCTGAATACCTTCGGACGCAGGTCAAGGATGGCCTGTAATTGGTTTTCAAATCTCAATTTAAATGGCGCGGGTTTTGGCGGCAAGGGAATCCCTGCTTCATCAAAATAAGGTTTAAACAATTGCGCGGTGTGCTCAAACTGCTCGTCCGTAGCTGCACCACCCGGTGCGTCGGTTTCCGAAACCCACAAATTAATATTATAAGGTTTGTTGGTTGCCGCTTTGATCTGCTTATCTACCGCTACAATTTCCTGGCCGCTGAGGGTGTAAGCCCCGTAACCGCCCAGCCCACCAGCGTTTGATACCGCAGCCACCAATTCAACCGACGATAAATTGCCTCCAAATGGTCCCTGTAAAATGGGATAATCAATACCCAGTATTTCCGATGCTTTTGTGTTATACCACATGGTTTTAGTATTATTTGCTTGTATCGCTGAGCATTTTATTTACAATGAGCCATCTACCATCAATTTTATGGAACGATAAAAACTCGTAGTAATTAAAGTCGTACATCTTCACTGTTACTTCGGCAACAGCAATTGAGTTCACCGTTTTAACAAAAATAACATTACCCTCAAATGGTTTGCCCGAATCCTTAGGACTTACCCTGTTTTTGACACCATTAAGATAAATGTCCAGCGTTTTTGCATAAGGTTGCCCTTTTACATCGCCGAAGAGCAAGGTCCCAGGGTTCATCACCTGGTTCAATAAATCCAAATTACCTTCATAAATACCTTTGAAGTAGTAATTATCAAGTGCCTGTTCAATGGCAGCTTCATCTTGTTTGTTAGTTTCCATTTTGTTTCTGATTTTAAACACTAATGCCCCGCCCGCCGGCAGGGCATTAATGCTATTAATTATAAGAAGGAAAATTTTTAATTAAAGGTTGCGGCCTGCAGCAGTACCACCGTCAACATTGATAATGGCACCGGTAATAAAATTGCTTTTTGCAACGGAGTAAGCCATTTGTGCTATGTCCTCAACTTCGCCAACACGGTTTAGCAAGTGTAAACCTGCAGTTTGATCGGCATTGTCGCCGTGCATTGGGGTGCGGATAGTACCAGGTGCAATGGTGTTTACCCTGATGTTATCTTTACCAAACTCGCCGGCCAATTGTATGGTGAGTGCATGTACTGCTCCTTTTGAAGCCATCTGCGCTGTAATAGGAACCCCGCTAAGCGCATGGTTAACCAAAGGTGTGCCTATATTGATCACTACACCATCGTGCTGTTTAATCATTTGAGGGATTACGGCCTGGGTGGTAAAATAAGTGCCTTTTAGGTTGGTATCTAAAAAACGGTCAAGGTATGCTTCGTCAACCTCAAGGAATGGCTTTGTTTCAAAGATCCCGGCGTTGTTGATCAACACATCCACGCTGCCAAATTTTTCAATAGCGGTTTGGGCCAGTTTTTTACCGGTTTCCTTATCGCTTACACTGCCTGCAACCATGGCCAGGCTTTCACCGGCACCAAGCTCCTGGTAAACGGCTTCCAATTTATCGGCAGTTGTTGAATTGATTACTACATTATCGCCCATTTCTAAAAAATGACGGGCTATTTCTTTACCGATACCTGATGATGCTCCGGTAACGATTACTGTTTGCTTTTTCATTGTTTTACTTTTTATCGGCAGTGATGCCTTTTTCTCTTAATACTGATACCTGTTCGCCTGCATATCCCCAATCGTCCAACTCAACTTCACTGATCACTACATGGGTTAAATGAGGATCTTTATTCAGGGTACTGGTAATTAAATCGGTTACACCCTTTATCAGGGTTTGTTTCTGCTCGCGGGTAACACCTTCGCGGGTCAGTTCAATTTTTATGTATGGCATGGCTTTGGCTTTTAAGCAAAAGCTGTTAATTAAACAGCTTTTGCAGTGATATTTACATCCAGATCAAAATCATTGTAGATCAGCGTATCGCCAAGATCTTTAAAGAAATTACCTGAGCGAAACCTCATACCATATTTGGTACGGTCGACCACAATTTTACCTATTGCGCTTACAGTATCGGCAGCAGTGCTAACCTGTGCGTCAAAACCTACCGGATGGGTGATCCCTTTTATAGTAAGGTCGCCATTGATACGATAAGTGTCATTGCTTCCTTTGTTTACCGATGTAGTTACGAATTGAGCTTCGGGATAATTTTCTGAATTAAAGAAGTCGTCGGAAGCGAGGTGACCTGCAAACTGGGCATTGGTAGCCGGATCAGTTACGTCAAGTATTTTAATAGAAGTTGTGTCAATATCAAATTGACCGCCGGTTAACTGTCCATCTGCAAAAGTTAAAGAACCTTCTTTTACAGCGATGGTACCGTTATGTGCGCCAGTAACTTTACGGCCAATCCAGTCGATATTACTTTTTGCGCTGATGATTTCAAATTTTTGAGTTTCCATTTTGTTATGTCTTTAATGACAATACAAAGTTGCATACTAACCGCCCGGAAACTGTGTGATGTACATCACAATCGAAACACCGCTTTATTTATGTGACTTACATCACATCTCAGGAATGGTATAAACGGCTTAGCGTTTCCCTTGAAACACCTAAATATGAGGCTATTAACTGTTTTGGAACTATATTATACAATGTTGGGTACTGCGCCAGCAACTCTTCATAACGATGCTTGGCGTCATTATTCATGAAGGATAAGAGTCTTTTTTGAGTGGCCACATAGCCTTTGTTGGTACGCCAGCGAAAGAAATGCTCGCCCTCGTGAATTTCATTGCAAAGTTTTTCACGATCCTGGCTGGTGAGGCAAAGTACTTCGGCATCTGTAATGCAATCAACGTTAACTGTAGCACGGTCACCGCTGTAAAGTGCGTTGTAATCTGAAGCCCACCAGGTAGGCATGGCAAACTGCAGTATGAACATTTTCATGTCATCATTAATAAAAAACGATTTCAGATAGCCCGAAAGCACAAAATACTCACAGTCTACTTTATCGCCTTCGCCTATTATAGTTTGTCCTTTTTTGAACTTTTTGTAAGTAAAATGCGAAAAGAAATAATCAAACTGATCATCCGTCAGTGAGATGGTTTTGGCTACGTGTTCTTTTAAAATTTCTTTTGGCTGCATGATATTAAAATAACTACAAAAAACTTTATTTCGATAAGGAAATCAACGCTTAAACTTTCTCGTTTATACGGTTTCCCCTTATTTTAGTTTCGCCTTTTCAGAAAATAACAGGCATAATTGGTTACTGTAAAATTAACTCAATTATTAACCATTAGTGTTAGCACAGGCACAAAAAATTTACTTTTACTATTACATGAAAAAACTGATCGATATTTTGCTGCTGGGCGATGAGCGCCTTTACGAGGTTTGCCCCCCGGTATTACCAAGCGAGTTGCCGCTGGTTAGCGGCTGGATTGAGGATATGCATCATGTAATGCAGGAAATCAGGCAGAAATACAACTTCGGCCGGGCTATAGCTGCCCCTCAGCTGGGTATTATGAAACGCCTTGTTTATATGAATATTGATAAGCCCGTAGTTTTTATTAACCCCGAAATACAGGATGCCAGCGAAGACCTTTTTGAACTTTGGGACGATTGCATGAGCTTTCCGAACCTGCTGGTAAAAGTTAAAAGGCATAAAACCATCACGGTAAATTATCTTGATGAAAACTGGCAGCAACAGCAATGGGTAATGACCGATGCCTTATCCGAACTGATGCAGCATGAGCATGACCATTTAAATGGCATTTTATGTACCATGCGTGCTATTGACAGCATGTCGTTTAAATGGAGGCCTTAATAAATCTCCTAAATTAGAGGGATTCTGTAACTGATAATCAATTTAGCCTTGAGCTTTCTGCGTTTAGCATTCAGCATAAATAATAAATATTAAAACACCTGTAACGTATAGGGGTAAAGGAGGGTCATAGCTGTATCACATTAAAACCCCTTTTATGAAAAGTTATATTTTACTCCTTCTGCTTGCCGGGCAAACTGCTGTGGCGGCAGCGCAGGATGGCGACAGCCGTTCATTATACCTCACCCGGTCGTTAGCTAATGATGCCATTACCAGTGCGGTAGTACGTACATCGGCCGGCGGTATTGTAGTTAGCGGGCAACCGGGGCAGGCGCCGCGTGTTGAAGTTTATATTAAAGGCAATAACGGCAACGATCTTTCAAAAGAAGAGATCAAAAAACGCCTCGATAAGGATTACACTCTTGATATTTCGGTTAGCGGTCATGAAGTTAAAGCAATTGCCAAAAGCAAACGCCAAAGCTTTTTTAACTGGAGAAGCTCGCTGAGCATCTCGTTCCGCATTTATGTGCCTCAGCAATGCTCAACCGACCTGGAAACCAGCGGCGGCGGTATTGGTTTGGATAATTTAAAAGGTAACGAAAAATTCAGCACCAGCGGTGGTGGCTTACAGATCGACAGGCTTTATGGTACTATCCGCGGTAATACCTCGGGCGGCGGGATCCACGTTTCCAATTCGGGTGAGGATATTTCGCTTGAAACAAGCGGCGGCGGCATCGAAGCTAAAAACTGTAACGGCAAGATCAGGCTTGAAACCAGCGGCGGCGGTATCACTTTAGAAAACCTTAAAGGTACTATCAATGCCGAAACCAGCGGTGGCGGCGTTAATGGCAATAATATCAGCGGCGAACTGATCACCAGCACATCAGGAGGCAGCATTGATCTTAAACGTATAGCAGGCAGCGTTAGCGCAGAAACAAGCGGTGGCGGTCTGTATGCGCAAATGCTAAAAGTTGGTAAATACCTTAAACTACAATCAAGCGCGGGTAATGTTGATATCGAACTTCCTCAAAACCAGGGCTATGACCTCGATCTGCGGGGCGAAGGGGTATCACCATCATCTGCTGCCAAATTTAACGGACAATGGGAAAAAGAACGTGTTAACGGTAAATACAACGGCGGCGGCATTCCGGTTAAAGCCGAGGCATCGGGCGGTAGTGTTAATATTAAATTCAGGTAAAACTATTCTTCTACGATAAAAAAGCTTCGGTTTACAAACCGGAGCTTTTTTTATTGCTATTCACTGTCAACGCCTCCTCCCCTTACTAACGCCACCAATCCTAAAACCGGCCCGATCGCCAGTATCATATAAATATATCTTGCATTTTCGGTTGTGCGTAAAGCGGTGATCAACTGGATGCTTATAATGGTGATAGCAAAGCCTATACAGTTTACAATAGTAAGCGCCGTGCCCTTTGATCGCTGATCGGCATTCTGTGCAACCAATGTTGAAAACAATGGCGAATCGGCAATAACAACTATACTCCATACCAACAAAAACCCTGTCATTACCCATGCCGAACCGGCAAACAAAAACAATGGCGATACCAAACAGCAGGCACACGAAATTGACAGGGCAATAGTGGCCACATTTTTTATGCCCCAATATTTCGAAATAATACCGCTGCCCGCGCAAGCCAGTGCCCCTATCCCAATAATCAGAAAAGACAACAACGGAACATTTAAAGCAGTTGAAAACCGGACGTTGTAGGCACTTAACATTACCGGCACAAAAGCCCAAAAAGTATAAAGCTCCCACATGTGCCCGAAATAACCAAAGGCCGCCACCCTGAATTGCCTGTTGCCGAAACTTTGTAAAAATGCAGCCGGGTTCAACGCTTGTCCGGGCTTCCTTCCCGGGCCATCGGGCACAAGCAATACCATAGCGCATCCACCCAATGCAGCCAGCATCGAGGTTGACAATATCACATAGCGCCAGGGCAACGCGGTCATCAGGCTTTTAAGCAGGTGCGGGAACGATGTTCCTAAAACCAAGGCCCCAACTAAAAAGCCCAGGGCCTTTCCTAATCCCTGCGGATAATGATCGGAGGCTATCTTCATCCCCACAGGATAAATCCCTGCCAGGAAAAACCCTGTAGTATATCTAAGTACCAATATTACAGTAGCATCTATCCCCGGTAAACATGCCAACGCGTTGATAACAGCGGCAATAAGCGCGCAGGTAAAAAATACCCTTACCGGCGAAAACCTATCAGCAATACTAAGGATGGCAAAAACCAGGGTACCAGTTATAAAGCCCAGCTGAACTGCGCTCGTTAAGTAAGCCAGATATGATGGTTCAAGTTGCAGTTGTTTAGCAATATCGCCCATAACGGCATTACCCGCAAACCACAACGAAGTACAAAAAAACTGAGAGAGTACAATTACAGGAAGGATCCGTTTCATTGGTTTTGCCAAACGATGAACTGAAATTAAAAACGCGCAATAATAATTATAAACTATGCCTTTTGAACAAGGATGGCTGCTTTTTTCAGGGAAATAATTCGATTAATACGTAAAATTCAGTGTGAAAATTCTTCATCTATTGCTTTTCAATTTGCATGTGGTCAAAAATGATTGCCCTGATGCTTTTACTTCCGCATGGCTTTGTCTTTATAAAAAATACGTATCTTGATTTTCAAAATAAACCTATACCTCGTCTAAATGGAAAAGCAGCAAATTACAGATCAGATAAAATGGATGATTGCCGATGGCAATACCGATCATGAAATCGAGGCTTTACTGGTTGCTCAGGGTGTTGCCCGCGTCGATGCTAAACGGACCCTTGCCATAATTAAACACGAACTGTTTCCTGACGAATACCCTGAGTTTACCGAACCGGATAAACGTCGAAATTACTTATGGCCCGCTTTATTGATTGTTGCTATGATATTGACGGGCTTATATTTCTGGCATCAAAACAAGGTAAAGACAGCGGAAAGAGAAATAACGGCCGCTGATATGATCCTGCTGATTAAAGGGGGTCCCGGCGTTTATACTACCGAACTTAACAAGATCAACCGAGGCTGGGTCTTTAACCAGGACAAAGACAGGTGGGAAAACAAAAAACGGAAAATAGCCATCGCTATCAGAATGGAACAAGTCCTATACATGTGCCCTGTACTGCATGAGCATTTATTTCAGGACTATCTTGAAAACCACGACTTCAGAAACATAGTTTATACTAAACCAGGCAGCACGATCTTTCAAAACAGTGAGTTTACGTTCACTATCCAAACTAATAAACATTACACTATGATATCGCTGGCGTACAGATAAACATTTTACGTTCCCGCTTAATTCATCAAACCCTTCACCGTGTACCTACCCGCTGCTCTCTGTAAAATAAGTGTATAAGCCACACCATTACAAAAAGCCCAATCAGGGTTAAGGGTATTATTTTATCAAAGCTTAACTCCAGGGTAATGTAACTATGTTGTGAAACACCAGCAACCATCTAATAAACAATAAATTATAAAGAACTATAAAATAATATACGTTTTTTAATTAATAGATAAGTTAACCCTATATTTATTTCCTGATAATAAAACAACCGTTGCTTTGCACCAATTTATCGCCCTCCTATTCTCAATTTGGGCAACTATTAAAAGAGGTTTATCATTGATTAAAATTATGGAAAAACATTACAGATCTATTTTTTGGCTATGGCAAAGATCGGGTAAAACGATTTGTCTTTTTATGCTGATGCTGGCGGCCTCATCAGTGGCTTTCGCGCAGCAACGTACTATTAAAGGTACCGTTACCGACGAAACCAACCTACCGTTACCAGGCGTTGTGGTAACGGTTAAAAGCACAGGCAAAGCTACTTCAACCTCAGCTAACGGTATTTACCAGGTTGTTGTTAACGGTTCCGACGACGTGATCAAATTCACCTTTTTAGGCTCATTGCCGAAAGAAGTTATTGTTGGCGACAAAAAAGTAGTTAACGTTACCATGGTAACTGATACCAAACAACTTAAAGACGTTGTAGTAATTGGTTACGGTACCGCAAGCCGCAAAGACGTAACGGGCGCAATCACTTCGATTAAAGCCGAAGATTTTAACCAGGGTGTGTTAACCACCCCTGCCGAGTTGTTACAAGGTAAGGTTGCCGGTTTAAACATCACCAAAAGCGGCGACCCTAACAAACAACCGGCCACCATTTTAAGGGGTCCATCTACATTACGTGAAGGTGCGGCTCAACAGCCATTTTATGTAATTGACGGTGTTCCCGGAGCTTCTATCGACCTGTTAGCTCCTGCCGATATCGAAAGTATCGACGTATTAAAAGATGCATCTTCAACCGCTATTTACGGTTCACGTGCTGCCAACGGTGTAATCATTGTTACTACGCGCAGGGCTAAAGCCGGCCAAACCCGTTTAACTTACAGCGCCTACGGTGCTGTTGAAAACGTATCAAAAAACATAGACGTACTTACCGGCGACGAGTTGCGCAAATATTTAACCGACAACGGCGTACCTAAACTAAGTGTGGCAGATGACGACGGCTCAAATACCAATTGGCAAAAACTGGCCGAAAGGACTGGTTATTCTCAAAACCATAACCTTTCATACGGTGGCGCAGGTACTAACTCAGAGTATGGTGCAAGTGTAAACTACATGAAAAACAATGGTATTTTGAAAAACACCAGCCTTGAGCGTACTATTTACAAAGGTTATATCAACCAGCGTTTTTTTAACGATCGTTTAAAATTGGGTATCACGCTTACCAACAGTGCTACTAAAAACAACGATATCTTTCAAAGCCAGGTGTTATCAGGTATCTTATTCTACCTGCCAACAGTTAGCCCTTATAACGCTGACGGTACTTATAAAGAAAACTACAGCCGTACAGGCAGTGGCCCTTTAAACCCATTATCGTTGATCAATAACAACTTTACCAAAACAGAGAACAACAAAACCCTGATCAATGGTTTTGCATCACTCGACATTTTGAAAGGTTTAAAGTTCACCATATCAGGATCAACCCAAAAAGAGCAGAACAACGTAAACACATACTCTACAAGTCAGTCGGGTATCTATGTTAACCAAAACGGTGTAGCTGTACGTAGTGCATACACTAATACCAGCAACGTTGTTGAAGCTTATTTTAACTATGATCGTGTTTTCGGAAAGCACTCATTGAAATTATTGGGCGGTTACTCTTATCAGCAGGATCGTAACAATGATGGTTTTGGTGTACAAACACAAAACTTCTCAAACGATGCCTTAACTTACAACTACCTTGCATTATCAAACCCTACACAGCTTGCGCAAATAGCATTTAACCCAGCCTATATTTCAACGCTGAGGTTTGTATCGTTCTACGCACGTGGCCAGTACGAGTTTTCTGATAAATACCTGTTACAGGCTTCATTAAGGGAAGATGGTTCATCGGCATTTGGTATTAACCAGCGTCATGGTTACTTCCCGGCTGTTTCGGCAGGATGGAAGCTTATTAACGAAGATTTCATTAAATCGATACCTGTAATCAGCGACTTGAAATTAAGGGCCGGTTATGGTGTATCTGGTAACAGCTTAGGTTTTGATGCCTTTACTGCCCGTTTAATTTACGGTGTGCCTCCGGGCGGTGGCAAATTTTTAAGCAATGGTAACGTTGTTAACCCTATTGGCCCTGTTCGTAATGATAACCCGGATTTGAAATGGGAAAGCACTGCTACTACCAACATCGGCTTGGATTTTGGTTTGTTCAACAACCGCTTAACCGGTTCGGTAGATTATTATATCAAGAAAACATCCGATCTGATATACACCTACCCTGTATCAACCACCTTATACTTCTATCCGTTTTACACTGCTAACGTAGGTAAAATTAAAAACAGCGGTATCGAGGTTGTGTTGAACGCTGTACCTGTAAAATCACAGGCATTTACATGGCGTACTTCATTCAACGTATCACATAACAAAAACGTTGTTCAAAGCTTATCAAACAGCCAGTTCGGTCTTAACTTTATTCAAACTGCACAGTTAGGCGGTAAAGGCCAATCTGGTAACTACAGCCAGATCATTCAGCCGGGCTATGCTATCGGTACTTTTGATCTGTGGCACTACTTGGGTAAGAACGGCAATGGTGTAAGTACCTATGAAAAAGCCGATGGTTCAACCATCGCTACCCAGCCGCTTACCAGCGATCAGTTTATTAAATATGACGCGCAGCCTAAATTGATATACGGCTGGAGCAACAGTTTCTTCTATAAAGGTTTCGATTTAAACTTCCTGGTACGTGGTGTTTATGGCAACAAGATCCTGAACGCTACCCTTGCTTCACTGAATAACCCTGCCGACTCAAAATTGCAGAACATCCCAAGGTTTACTTTAGGCGAATCATTTAAGGATGTCAACGCCTACCTGATCTCTGATCGTTTCCTTGAAAGTGGGTCATACCTGCGTTTGGATAACGCTACTTTTGGTTACACCATTAAACCGCATATCCAGGCTATCAAGAGCTTACGTTTCTACGCTTCGGGCAACAATATTTTCATCATCACCAAATACCGTGGTGTTGATCCCGAAGTTAACATCGGCGGCTTAACCCCGGGTATCGACAACCGCGATTTTTATCCTAAAACACGCACGTTCAGCTTAGGTATGACTGCACAATTCTAATAAACCCAGAAAGACAAAAGATGAAAAAGATATTTTTAGCGTGTGCCGCTTTCGCTACCATGATTGGCACATATTCATGTACAAAATTAGATGTACCTGTTGAATCACAATACGTAAAATCAAACTTCCCGGTTACCGATGCCGATTATACTGCATTACTGGGTACCATTTATTCAAACCTGTCATCAAGCTACGCGGTTCCTTACTGGCGTATGCAGGATATGTCAACAGATGAGGCTATCCTACCTGCCCGCGACGGTAACTTTGACGACGGTGGCCAGTACCGCCAGTTACACTACCACAGCTGGACTTTTGACCATCCAAACGTGATAGGCGTATGGCAATGGGGTTTCGGCGGTATCAATACCTGTAACCGTATTATTACTGTTATCAACGCTTCTTCGTCAACAGCAGCAAAAAAAGCAGCCTCTACTGCCGAAGTTAGAGCAATGCGCGCCCTGTACCTTTATTTCATGATGGATTTGTATGGCAACGTGCCTATCATTACCGATTTCCCGGTAACTGTACAACCTTCCAATCAGCCACGTGCTAAAGTGTACGATTTTATTGAAAGCGAACTTAAAGCCGTTTTACCGTTATTGCCGGCTAAAAGCAATAACGGACCAACAAACGTATCACAATACGGCCGTCCAACTAAAGGCATGGTGTTTGCCCTCCTTGCAAAAATGTACCTTAACTCGGGTGTATACACAGGTACTAATCGCTACCAGGAAACTGTTACCATGTGCGATAGCGTACAGGCCAACACCAACTACTTCCTGGATGCTAAATACAGGGACATATTTTTGCCAACCAACGGCCCGGCAATTAATGAAACTATATTTGCCATTCCTTATGACCAGCAAATACCGGGCAACCAGTTTACCCGTTTCGGTTTCTTTTACTACCTGGTTAACGCATACGGCTTTAACGTGGGCTTGAGTATTGCCATGAGCACTACGCCCGAGTTTTATAACCGCTTTAACATTCCGGGCGACGACCGTACCAAAACATGGCTGGCCGGTCCGCAATATTATCCTGATGGTAATGGTGGCTTTACCAATCAACCTGTTTACTATCCTGCGGGAACTGCAGGAGTTCCGCCGAACACACAAATTAACCTCATTCCTACGTTAACCCTAACAGGACTAAAACCAATGGATTTGGGCAACGATGTGCTTAATGCGCAATCTGAAGGCGTGCGTTCCATTAAATACTACCCTGATGTTAACATTATCCAGGCTACCCGTTTAAACAGCAATGATGTGCCGGTGTTCCGTTTGGCTGATATTTACCTGATGAAAGCCGAAGCTATATTACGCGGAGCAGCTCCAACTACTATAAATGGCGATGCACAAACCCCGCTTACCCTGGTAAACAAACTGCGTACCCGCGCCCACGCACAGGCTGCTACTTCTATTGATTTAGATGGCTTACTGGATGAGCGTGCACGTGAGCTTTCATGGGAAGCATGGCGTCGTAATGACCTGATCCGTTACGGTTTATTCGAGAAGGAATATCCACTACCAGTAATGGGGGGTAAAACGGATGACCTCAAAATGAACACCGATCCAACCCGCAGGTTATACCCTATTCCATCAACCGAATTAAAAACCAACCCTAACCTGAAACAAAACCCAGGCTATTAATAAAACTATTTTTATAAAGCGCAAAAGAACAATCTTTTGCGCTTTTGTTTGTTAAACAATAAAACCAATTAAACAATGAAACTTATAGGCGGATTACTTGCCGGGATTGTTCTCACCGTATCAACATTTAAAAACGATACCGACAATCAAACCATTAACCATTTCCAGGTCATCGGATCACATAACAGCTACAAACAGGCCATTGATCCCAAGCTATTCCGTTTTTTGCAAAAGCGAGATTCTGTTGGCATGAGCAAGATCGATTACGAGCACATCAGCCTTAGCGATCAGCTTAACTTAGGCCTCAACGCTTTGGAAATAGATGTTTATGCCGATACCAAAGGCGGCAAATATGCTCATCCGAAAGGGTTGGATTGGGTACCGGGACAACCGGCTTTTGATACACAGGGCGTAATGAAAGAACCAGGTTTTAAGGTTTTCCATATTGAAGATATTGATTACCGCAGCAACTGTGCAACCTTTAAGCTTTGCCTGCAGGAGCTTAAAAAATGGAGCGATGCACATCCTGATCATAATCCCATTTACATTACCATGAACGCAAAGGATGAGCCGTCAAAAAAACCAGGCTTTACCGTTCCCGAAAAATTCACAGCTAAAACTTTTGCCGACCTTGATAAGGCGATATTGGACAATCTTGGTAAACAATATTTAATTACACCTGATGATGTACGTGGCACCTACAAAACCCTTGAAGCTGCGGTATTGCACAACAACTGGCCAACTTTGAAAGCCGCCAAAGGCAAGTTTGTTTTCATCCTTGATGAAAAAGGCGAAAAAATGGCTGCCTACATCGCAGGTCACCCGTCATTAAAAGGCCGTGTATTATTTGCCGACGCTCAACCCGGCACACCTGAAGCAGCCATCCACATCATGAACGATGCTAAAAAAGACCTGGCAGCTATTCAGAAGCTGGTTAAGAAAGGTTACATCATCCGTACCCGTGCCGATTCGGATACAGAAGAGGCCCGTGCAAATGATATGAGCTCATTTACAGCAGCACAAAAATCAGGCGCACAGATCATCAGTACAGATTATTATAAAAAAAGCACCCACTTTAAATCTGATTATGTGATCAGTTTTACAGGAGGTAATTATTTTAAAGAAGATCCGCTGTTTAAAACAGCCGGTTCGGCTTCGGTAGGTAAGTAAACTGCATATCTATACATGAACAAAACAGGCCCGGGGTTTAAATCCGGGCCTGTTTTGCTTTATACCGATACTGTACTTGTCGTCGGATCAATGATCGCTTTAACCTCGGCAATGCTGGTTACCGGGAAACCTCCTTTCAAAGCATGTTCGCGTACAACTTCTTCACTTTCGGCAATATGGATACAGTAGATCTTATCGGCAGTAACAAACGACTGGATCCAATGATATGGCTTACCTAATTCATTCACAACCGAGCATGATGCCTGTGAAATAGCCTGTAATTCTTCAGGCGAAAGGTTACCGGCACCGGGCAGTTCCCTTTCAATTACAAATTTTTTCATAAAATATGATTTAATGGTTAAGTATTACTTTCAACAACAGTGTTAAATCAAATAGCTTAATTGGGCAGAAATAAGAAACAAAAACGCCACCACACAAACCGCAACACTTTATGAATCAAAGCTATACAATAAATAAACAATAACCCAGCGTCCGTATTTTAATTTTCATTGTGCAGATGCCCAGAAAACAGAAACCCCGCCTGATGTTACGTCATGCAGGGTTTCTTTATATTCAAACAATGGCATTTTAAGATTTAGCCTTGCTTCGGCCACGTGCAGCCATTTTAAGCCTTCTCCGTTTAAGGGAGATCTGGGTGTTCACCTGCCTGTTTTCCTCAATATGCCGGTAATAGGTATTTAAGATCTCTTTATAGGAGATTTTTCCGGCGATGGCATTTCCAGCGTCAATAACAGGCAATACCTCTACCGATTCTTCAGCCATGATCTCCATAACACGTTTCAGCGGATCATTACTTTTTACTGCTTGCTTGCTTGCCCGGGTTATACTACCGATATTGAACTCAGCAGCGATACTATGGTTATAAATATCGGTCAGGCCAACCGTACCTGCATATGTGCCATCATTATTGGTTACGATAAAAAAGCTTTGGGTGATGCTATTTTCGATAAGCCAAGCCCTTACTTCGGCAATGGTGCTATTGCTTTTTAAAGTTTCACCAACTTCATTACTAACATCAGCCACGGTCAATACCTGCAGCAGATCGGGTTCGTATGAATCAGGAGTATATACCCCCCTGCGGGCGATTTTTTCGGTCATGATGGTATTCTCCATCAGGAAGAATGACACCAGGTACGATGCTGTACAGGCACCAAGCAGGGGCAGTAATGCATGCGATTGCATAGTAGCCTCCAGCGCAAAGGTGATACTGGTTAAATAAGCCCTTGAAGCACCGGCAAACATAGCAGCCATACCAATAAGTGCAGCCATCGGAATACTTACGCCTGCATCAGGAAATATAAGATGTACCAGTGCACCAAATGCTGCACCTGCCGCACCACCAATGGTTAACAAAGGAGCCAGCGTACCGCCCGAAGTACCACTGCCCAGTGCTATAGCCCATGAAAGGAATTTGAAAAAGCACAAACGTACAATCAACATCAATGACAATGTGCCCGAAAGGATACTGATGATATTATCATAACCTACGCCCAGCGTGTGCGGTGCAAAATAACCAATAAGGCCCACTGCAAGTCCCCCTAATGCAGGCCACCACATCCAATGAATAGGCAGCTTCTCAAAGCTATCTTCAATAAAATACACTATTTTGGTAAGTCCCAATGATAAAAAGCCAATGACTAAACCAATGATACTATAAATAGCCAGGGCAGTATTTGAAGGTGTGTCTACATCAGGCATCGGAAATACCGGCCCTGCTTCAAACAATAAATGGTGCCCCGCCGCCCCTGTAATACAAGCCAATGCCACTGGTAATATAGCCCTGGGCGAAAACTCAAATAGCAGCAATTCTATAGCCAAAAACACTGCAGCTATGGGCGTACCAAATATGGCCGACATACCAGCCGTTGCGCCCGCTGCCAAAATAATTTTACGTTCATGCGGCGAAATTTTGAACAATTGACCAAAGGTTGAACCCAACGCACCACCGGTTGCAATAATAGGTCCTTCGGCACCAAACGGGCCACCTGTACCTATTGCTATAGCCGATGACACCGGCTTCAAAAAGGTTATAATTGGCTTTATCTTACTTTTATTTACCAGGATCTGCTCCATGGCCTCGGGTATACCATGCCCCCTGATGGCCTTTGAACCATACAGGGCCATGAAGCCTACTATAATCCCGCCTATAGCCGGTATAACAATTACCCATAAACCTAAATGGTTGTTGGCCGGACTATGAAAGCCGGCATCCAGCATCCCGTAAAATGAAATATTGGTAACAATGTTTATAAGATAAACAAGTCCCTTGGCAATTACGCTGATCAGGCATGCAATGAGAATACAAAGCGCAGATATAAATATCAGTCTTGTTTTCATTTGCCTGGTGCCTTTTAAGCCAGATTTAAAATTGTAAAGATCATTTAATGAGGGCGAAACCGGGATGGCGTTCTGTTTTGTTTCCATGTTGCAATTAGTCCCGCTTTATTTCCAGGGGACTGTCTTATTTTATTGCAAAGGTAATACTTCAAGCCCCATTTATAAATTTTATTTTCATTTTTATATTGCACATGCAATATAATTATTCAACCTTTGCCTAATTTTTAACAAAAAACATTGCATAAACAATAATTATGAAAATCGCCAGTATCATTCTTTCTGTTTTAGGTGCTGCAAGCATCTTTGCAGGATTACTGTTATTCAGGAACCTGAATACCGTTAACCCTTTTGATTCTCACCCATGGACCATCTACATTAACGGCGTCCGCTCGTTCCCATGGCCGGTTTTTGGCGGTTCGGTACTGTTAAGTCTTGGGGTTATTTTTAATATGGCCACATGGAAACAGCCAAAAGGCCGGCGCTTTTAATAAATTAGCACGTTTTAATAAAAGCGACCGATTAGATATAAATCAATAAATGGCGAAAAACAAAGATAAATGCGATTTGGGAACTTGCTTTTTATGTACACACTGCCTGCCCGACTGGATCCCGGCCATTAGCGCCGCCAGGCAAAATATTGCTGTAAAAAAGGGGCAGCAGATCTTTAAAGAGGGCGATCCCGTTACAGGCATTTACTTTGTTTATTCGGGCACTGTAAAAGTTCATAAAAAGTGGGACAAGGAAAAAGAGCTCATCCTCCGCTTTGCCCGCGAAGGTGATATTGTTGGTCACCTTGGCTTAGGCAGTACCGAGTTTTACCCGGTTTCGGCCACGGCCATTGAGGCGGGTATAATTTGTTATATCGAAATGCCCTTTTTTGAAAGTACCCTGCAGGTTAACAATAATTTTGTGATCAAACTGATGCGTTTTTTTGCTAACGAATTGCAGGAGTCAGAAAAACGAATGCGTAACCTGGCGCACATGCCGGTTAAAGGACGCGTAGCCCAAGCCTTTATTTCGCTCAAAAATAAATTCGGGTTAAGCGAAGAGGGCTTTATCAATATCGAACTCACCCGGCAGGACCTGGCCTCATTTACAGGTGCTGCTTATGAATCGCTGTTCCGTACGCTTAATGATTTTATCGATGAGCAGATCATCGAAATATCCGGCAAAAGCATCCGCATAAAGAATGAAGCCGTGTTGTTAAAGTTTACTGAAGAAGAGCAGTAATAGAAAGAACAACAGCGATATATTGGGAATACAAAAAATGTCATTGCGAGGAGGAACGACGAAGCAATCGCATGCTATACAGGGCGGCCATGCTTGCGTGCGATTGCCACGCTGCGCTCGCAATGACATATTTTTTGTATTTCCCCCAAATACAGCTATCCGAAGTCTCTGACTTCGGATGATTATGCCTGTAGTCTTCAGACTACCGTGATTCATGTAGTTACAAACTACATCCATAGCTAATTCGAAGTCAGAGACTTCGAACAGCGTCATTGTTAGAGCATTTTATTTAGCAAACAACCTACCGCTTATACCTGCGCCAAACATGCAGCCATTTTTTATTATTAGGATAGCTCCTGTGTTTGGTCATGTTGTTAAACAAAACAGCTATTAACAACAGGATCATGGCCCCTGAAAATACCGGGCTAAATACATACATATAGCCAAGTGTCTTAATTTTTTCAGACCCGATATTGGCTATCAATGCTGTTGCGCCACCCGGCGGGTGCAGGGTTTTGGTTATCTGCATTAATACTATCGATATAGATACCGACAAAGCCGCAGCCAGCCATATTTCATGAGGAACCAGCTTGTGAACAGTGACCCCAACCAGCGCGCAAATCACATGCCCGCCTATCAAGTTGCGCGGTTGTGCCAGCGGACTATTAATTACCCCATAGATCAACACCGATGAAGCACCGAACGAGCCGATCAGGAAAAGGTTGTCTGCTGCGGTAAAATACCTGCTGTTCAACAATCCGATAAGTGCTATACCCGAAAATGAGCTGATAAATGTCCAGAAATGCTCCCTGAAATCGACAAGGGTTTCTTTGTAAACGATGTATTTTGCTGTCCTTATATGCCTGTGTATCCTTCTTCTCATATCATCCCCGGCCTTAGCCTACTGCTTCCTCTTCTGTTAAAGTTTCTTGTTTCTGGTTATGCTTAATTAGTTTTTTACCTGCCTGCTCGGTGGCGAACGAGGCAACTACGCAGGTAACCAATATTAGGATAATGGTTCCGTTCAAAATATTATCGTCGATGATCTGGGCTTTAAAACCAACCAAAATGATAGCCAGCGTAGCCGCTGCATGTGCGCTGCTTAATCCGAAGATCAAAGTACGCTGCGTTGACGAATATTTAAATATTTTTTGGGTAGATAATGCTGCCAGCCATTTACCCAACAAGGCGCCAAGTGTAAGGCTAACCGCTACAATGGTGGCCTGAGGCCCGCGGGCCAGCACCCGCAGATCAACCAGCATGCCTACGCTGATCAGGAAAAAGGGGATAAATATAGCATTGCCCACAAAATCGATCCTGTTCATTAAAGTTGATGATTGCTGTACCGCCTTATTCAGTGCAAGCCCGGCCACAAAGGCACCAATGATAGGCTCAACCCCGGCCAGCTGCGAAAGAAAGGCCGACAGGAATACGATGAAAAGTACAAACACATAAGGTAATGTTTTGCTGTCGCGATAGCGGTTAAAGAACCAGCGCGCCAAAGGCGGGATCAGCACAAACATGATAAAGGCAAATATTGATAACGAGATCACCAATTGCAGCCAGAAGCTGAAACCCAGTCCTCCGTTTTTGGCACCCATTATTACTGGTAGCAATATCAACACGGCTGTATCGGTCAATATGGTGCCGCCTACACTAATGGCTACAGCCTCGTTTTTGGAGATGCCGTAACGGCTCACAATAGGATAAGCAACCAGCGTATGGGTAGCAAACATGCTTGCCGTTAGTGCAGATGTGATGAGCGGATAATTTAGCAGGTAATAACAGATCGGGAAGCCTATGAGTATCGGGATGCAAAAAGTAAGGAAGCCAAATACCAGGCTGCGGTGTTTCTTTTGCTTAAACTCGTTCAGGTCGAGTTCAACCCCTGCAATGAACATGATATACAACAAGCCTATGGTTGAGAACAGGTCGATTGCCGAATTTTTCTTGAGCAGGTTTAACCCATGCGGACCAATAGCTATCCCTGCTAAAATAAAACCCACTATCCCCGGAAACCTGAACTTGCCCATAATGATGGGAGCAAGTAAAATGATCAATAATATCAGCGAGAAAACAAGCACCGGGTTACTAAACGGCAGTTCAAGCTGCTGCGTTAACCGGCCCAGGATATCGGCATTATGCATACTGCAAATTTAGCACATAATAAATTACTTTCTCCTGTCGATAAATTTAACCGGTTTGCGTACAGCTTCAGGGAATTGTAATTTCTGCATTTCATCCGCTTTAAGATAGGTAATATGCGGGCTCACCCTTAAGCGAGCTTGCAAATTAGCGCGGATCTTCCGGTCGCACTCATCTGTGTAATTTATAGGCAGCAGGTGCAGCAGCACTTCATCCATCCCTATCTCGTTCGGGTAAACTTCGGCCACAAAATCTTTGATCTCCTCCATACCATTCAGCAAATCAAACAATGCCGGGGGATAAAGTGTAGTGCCCTTAAACTTGATCATCTGCTTTTTACGGCCTACTATGGATGACAGCCTGATACTGGTTCGTCCGCAAGCGCAGGGCTCATCAAAATAATGGCAGATATCTCCGGTTTTATACCTCAGCAGCGGCATCCCTTCAACACCGAGTGTGGTAATGGTAACCTCACCTGATTCTCCGGGAGCAACCGGGTTGTTATGTTCGTCCAGTACTTCTACTATCAACAGCTCGGGTTGATGATGACCGCCCCTGCCCTCACCGCATTCGGTAAAGGCGGTTTGCATTTCGGTAGAGGCATAGGTTGAATAGAGTTTAATATCCCAGGCTTCGGTTATCTTTTGACCGAGGATATTCAGGCTGAAATCGGTGTTACGGATATTCTCACCAATACAAACAGCCTTTTTTACCGACGATGCATTGATATCGATATTGTGCTCCTGGGCAAACTGAATGAGCTTTAAAATGAACGATGGCACGGCTACAATGGCCGTCGGTTTCAGCCTTAAAATAGTTTCCCATTGCAGCGATGGCACGCCGGGTCCTAAACGGATAATACCCGCACCAATTTTCCGGATGCCCGAATAATAAGCCATCCCAGCCATAAACTGCCTGTCGAGCGTAAGCATCAACTGGTAAAGGTCGACTGCTGAGCCATCGGCACAAGTAAAGGAATTGTATTCGTTAAAGGCCAGCCGCTCCAGGTCGCCCTCGGTAAGGGCAATGGTTACCGGGCTGCCCAATGTGCCCGAGGTTGAGCTATATTCAATGATCTTCCCGCGCTCTACGCATAAAAAATCATCGTTGCGTTTTTGCAGGTCTTCTTTGGTGGTAGTCGGGATCAGCCGCAGGTCATCGAGTGTTTTGATCTGGTTGATATCGATATGGTTTGTCGCGAACAGGTCTTTATAAAATGGTGAATTTGTACTGAGATAGGCCAGCAGTTCCTGCAGTTTTTGCTCCTGGAACTTTACAACTTCCTGTTTGGGTTGAAATGCTAATGGTTTAGGTGGATGTGTGATCACTTTTCAATAATTACCACGGCAGATGCCATTGTTTTTAAATGGGTTAATGATACGGAGGTTTTTAACGGACCGTTACGATTGATCACCGCCGCGCTTTCGCCGATAGGTTCCAAAATGGGTCTGCCGCTTTCATCATTAGTAACCTCAATCTCGTTAAAGGCAGTATCCTTTAGCCAGCCGGTGCCCAGTGCCTTAAAAAAAGCTTCCTTGGCGGCAAAGCGGGCAGCATAGTGTTGATACTTGTTGGTTTTGCTTTCGCAATAGGCTATCTCCTTTGCCGAAAAAACCAACTCACGGAAGCCCTGTTCTTTGGCAATGCTGCTTTGCACGCGCTCTACCTCTATCATATCAATCCCTACACCTGCAACTGTCATGAGTTTAGCTTTTTAGTACACTTTTCAACCTGTTTTTTGATATAGTTTTCCTCATTTACCGTGGCTATCACTTTGGTTAAAGCCGCTTTATAGTAACCGAGGGCTTTTTTATAATCGTTATGTTTAAACGAATAATCGCCGGCAATAACATAGGCGTGGTAAAACTGCGGGTTGCTGGCTACTACACTATCAGGATTGATCTCGCCGCCGTCAAAAGCTTTTTGCTTTAACGTTCGGTAAGTTATGAAATCATGATAAGCCTGCGTGTTCAAAAATGTATCGGGCTTAATAGTAAGCGCCGTATCAATAATTTCATGATCGGTTTGCATGCCTTTCATCGCGAAGATCTTTTTCAAATCGTAAGCTACAAACTCACCCAACTGCCAGGGCGAGGTAGAAACCCAAACCAGCAGCTTTTGCGGCTCAAACACCACCGAGTGGTGGGCTATCAATTGGTTAAGCGCCTTTTCGTTGCCCATACCAATATCTTCGCCATGCAGGCCCTGGCGATCGCGTAGAATATCGACCGTTTTTTGTACGGTGTTTTTTCCTTCGGCACTCAGCAGTTCCATTAAACGCTGGTAGCGATATGGCGATGCGCTGTTGCTGAGCTGCACCAGATTTTCTTTTGAATGTGCCAGCCCCTTGCTTTGAAAATGGTTAGCGCAAACAATAAAGTTTTGGTGCGGGTCATACACATCCAGCGTATCCGGCGTTTTTTCGATCACTACGGCTTTATTATCCTCAGCCGAGGCTATTAAAAACGATTCGGACACAAACATTTTCCGTTTTTTAGCTATCGCGATGGCTTCGTTGATATTTTGCGCATACTGCAGGATCTCGCGGGCCACTAAGGATACCGGCGTAGCCGAACCTGATGGAATATTGGTTTTATCGGCATTGATGGTAACGCTCAGGCCTTTTTCGTTCATGCCCGATACCGCGCCCACAAAACCGCCCCAGGTTATGGTCATGAATTTATGCCCTTCACTGGGATTGAAGAATGCCACCATTTTATCACGTGCAAAATTATCGCCCACATAAAAATCAAAGTTGCGGCCAACGATCATGGTACCATCGGCCGAGCGATCGTTCCAGGTACCAAACGAGGTACAGCCCACCAACGCCATGCTCTGCAAAGCGTGACCGATATCATGTGCCGCATGGTAATTCAGGATCCGCTGATAATTGGAGCCAATGAATTGGTATTTATCCGACGCCGATCTAGAGATACCGTAGATCTCCTCTTTATATTCTTCACTTACATTTTTAGCGAGGTCGCGGTTAAACCAGGCTATGAAATATTTCAGAAACGACAGATATGATTTTGAAGGGATGATCTTGTTGATCTGGTCGGTAAAATAAACCTCCTGGTTAACCACCAATTCTTTACTCAGCTTACCGTTAATCACCCCGCGTTCAAAAGGCTTGCCCTCCACATACATTTCAAATAAACCACTCTTACTTTTCCTGAACCAGTTGTTATCGATAGTATAAAAGCCCGGCGAAGGTTGTTTGCGCTGCAATTGCAAACTACTTAAATCAGCAGGCTTGGGTGGATAATCTATAGCTACGCAATACAGGTAAATAAAGCCGATCAGCAGCAATCCTACAAACACAATACCTGTGTACAGTAATCTTTTCCCGAACTTTCTCCAACTGAATTTCCTGTTACGCATTTCTTATTTTATCTATCAATTCATCATTGCCCAGCAAGGCGCAACAGGTTACTATCCCGCTCATGGCAGCACCCAAAATGCCATGTAAATTAAGGTTTTGACCCGTGAAGTACAAATTAGGCAATTTGGTACGCGGCGATATAAACGTTTTAAGCGGATGTTTATAATCTTTGGCAATACCGTAAAGCGAGCCATCATCATTACCAATATAATCGCGGTATGAGAGCGGTGTAGCGGTATAATAGGAATAGATCTGCTCCCGCAAACCCGGAAACTTCAGCTCCACATCATCCAGTAATACTTCCGCCTTGCGCTTTTTAAATTGCTCGTAGGTTTCTCCCCGGTAAGCCTCGTCAGACACAGTATTGAACGTATCTTCCCAGGGCTTTACCTCTTCATAACGCATATAAGCCAGGATGGTCATGCCATCAGCATATTCCGTATTTTTTGACGATGGCGTCATGAACACGGCATAACCCAGCGGCCAGTTTTGCTCCGTGTAATCGGCCATGTGCCATACCTGCCCGTCTTTAAAACTGTAAACGTTATGGCTGAAATATTTAAATGATTCTTTTTTAAATACAATATTGATGGTGAACGACGACACCGAATTTTCCAGGCTTCTTAAGCGGTTACGGTACACGTTTTTAATCACCGACGAATCCGTCATTTCCAATGTTTTTACCGGGTGAATGTTGGAAATAAAATGATCGGCATACAGTTTTTCACCATGCTGTAGTTCAACATATGCTATTTTCCCCTCCTGCTCCACCAGTTTTTTTACGGCTTTGTTCCGGATGATAACGCCTCCCCTGTCGCGGATATTGCGGGCTATGAGTTTGGCAATCTGCGAGCCGCCGTCAACACATTTCCATGAGCTTTCAATATAACTATTGAGGATCAGCGCATGCACATACAGCGGTGTTTTATCGGCCTGCCCTGCGTATAGTGAGTTATTGCCGGCCAAAACCTGTTGCAGCTTTTTATTATTGGTGATGGATGCCAGGAACGCTTCGGTATCCACTTCCAATACATCGGCCTTTTCATAAAAATCATCCGACGAACGCAGGTTATACAACGGAAACTTATCGCAAACCTCTTTCAGCTTAGCACAGTAAGCGCGTAAAGCAGGCTCCTCTTCCGGAAAATAAACCAGTAACTGTTTGATGAAATTTTCATAACCCTGCGCCTGCGGATATTCCACCGGGTCATTATCTATCATGATCTTATCAAAGGCATCAGGATCCTGCTTTTGCAGTTTAAGTTTGCCGATGATATCGATATACTTAAAAATCTGGTACAGGTTCTGCCCTTCATCAAGTCCGCCAAGGTAATGTACACCAGAGTCAAAGATCACCCTGTCGCGCACATAGGTTTGCAGCGAGCCGCCAAGCTGTTTATTTTTTTCAACAACACAAACCCGGTAACCTTCTCTGCCAAGCATATCGGCACAAACTAAGCCCCCCATACCACTGCCAATGATCAATACATCAAACCTGTCGTCCATTTAAAGCACCTGCCCTTCCTTTTTGATCACAAAAATAACATTTGAGGTGTACTTCGTATTGTCAATTTCGGTGACTGAAAGCTTATGCGCAGCCGCTATATCCCTCAGCATTTGCCCCGAAAGAAAAGAGAGACCATTTGCCCCCGTTTTATTAAAGCCGAGCAATTTGGTTGAAAACGTTTCGGTAAGCTCGGTACCCTTGTGCCTTTCCTGCATATCCTTATTACCATCCCTGATGATGAGCGCACCACCTGGATTTAAATTGGCAATACATTGCTCTATCAATTGCTTTTGTTCAGCAGGCTGTAAATAATGGAGCATATCGGCCATGATAATGGCATCGTATCGCTGCATTTCAAAAGCAAGGGCATCAGCATAAACAAAATTGATATCAGCTGTTTTGCTGAAACAGTTGGCAGCTACCTCTATCTTTTCCTCATCATAATCAACCCCGGTAAACTCGCGCCCCGGTGCAGCAAAATGCAGCATATAGGGCATAAAGCCATAGCCACAACCCAGGTCAAGCATTTTACCTTGTTTAGGCAGCAGTTCATGAAATACCTGGTAATTTTTTTCAAGCCTTATTTTAATGCGCATATACCATTCCAGCACCGGGCCTTTGTACAGGTAGTTATAAAACAGCTGCTCTTTGTAATACGCAGGCTGCTCAATTTCGGCGCTTAGCTTTTGGTATTCTTCTTTAAAATACCGGCTGATGTTTTTGGTCTTTTCAGCATAACCTCTGCCAAACGAGGTATCATTAGCCGTGATTCTCGGCAGGTATTTGATGGTGATAGTTCCGTTCTTCAGCAGGAAATCGCCTTTGGTCATGTTGTAGCCGGTGCCGTGCAATATGATGGGCAGGATATCCATCCCCAGTTGCTCGGCTAAAAAGAACGCGCCTTTATGAAAACGTTTCATTTTACCATCGGGCGAGCGGCTGCCTTCGGGAAAGATCACCATGGAATAACCCTGCTTCACCTTTTCGGCCAGTTCATCAATGTTCTGCTCCACTCCCTCGGCTACCGGGAAATAACCTGCCATGCGTACCACCGCCCCAAACACCGGCGAGTTCCATACCCAGTGATTGGTAAACAGGATCAATTTAGGATGCTGCATGATCAATACCAAAATATCAAGGAATGACTGATGGTTGCTGATCACCACAGCGGGCTTTTCAAAGGTATCTTTATTCACCACACGTTTACGCAGGTTGGGCATAATGTACATCATCGACCAGCAAAAGCGTGCCAGGATAGCATGATAAACATATTTGCTTCTTTCGCCTTTAAAAGGATTAAGCTTGATCAGTAGCAAACCGATCAGGGATGACAACAAACAGCCGCTTACAAAGTAAGTGAATGCAAAAACCGAGATCACAAAGCCGCTCAATGTCCAGGGGAAACGTTTTTTCTGCACCCTGTTTTTGATGAGGATATTGAACAAAAAGGGGATCAATATCTGCGCCATCACCACTACGCAAACAATACCAATGATAGAGATCAACGCTATCGACCGTAAAGCAGGGTGTTTGGCAAAGATGAGCACGCCCAAACCCACAACGGTTGTAATGGCCGAAAGAAAGATGGATGATTTGTATGATGATAAATTCTTTTTGCCGGTTTTATATTCCTGCAGCAGCCCATCCATAATAAACAGACTGTAGTCATCGCCCAAACCAAATATTAGTGCCGAGATAATGATGTTCACGATATTGAACTGGATGCCCAGCAGCCCCATCAATCCCAGGATCCAGATCCAGGATATAAACATCGGGATAAAAGAAACCAGCGTAAGTTCAATACGCCCGTAAGTAAGCAGCAGCACCGTAAATACCAGTAACGACGACATGATGGCGATACTGGTAAAATCATTGTTGATTATGCCTACAAAGCGGTTGGTGAGGTATTGCTTATCAACAACGGTAACATTGGGCGTATTTTCAAACAGGTTATAGATCTTGCTTTTATCCTGAGGTGATATCTTCACCAGCGTGATCACCCCGGCGCGGCCCGGCTGTTCGGTAATATAATCGTCAAGCAAATTTTTGCGGATGCCCGCCATTTCATCCTGCCCAACCACTTTAAAATCTTTGTTGATAAGGTCACGGAAATGATCAAAAGCGGCCGGTTTAAAACCCAGCGCTGTACCTTCTTTAATAAGCATGGCCATTAACTCCTGCTTCTTAGCAGGTGTCCAATAAATATTCCAGCGGGCTATGCGGGCTTTTTGTAAAGAGTCGGATATAATGAGCGATGATACGCCTGAGTATTTTTTTACGACGTTTTGCTCTTTCAGCAATTCTATCTGTGCCGATAGTTTTTCGTTGGTACGGAGGGCGTCATCCAGTGTTTTACCTTCGGCCAAAAGATAAACCGATTGCAGGGCATATTTGTTAATAGCGTTCAGTTTAGCTTCCGAGGCCTTGAGCTTATCGGTCATGAAGTTCATGCGGCTCATATCCGTTTCAAAGCTCACGCTGCGGGCGGTATAGCTAAACACAATGGTAAGCACCACAATGGCCGAAATAATAAACTTATTATACTCGGGGTTGTAGGCTGCTATTTTATCGATCCATGATAGTTTGGCAATATGCTCGTCCTGCTCTTTTTTTGAGGCGATGAAATGCGGCAGGAAAACCAGCGAACAAAACGAAGCCCCTATCAAACTAAAGGCGGCAAACAGTCCAAGGTCCTTCAGCATTTCCGACTCCACAAACTCCAGACAGAAAAACCCGCCGATAGTAGTAAAACTGCCAATAGTTAACGGCATAGCCAGATCGCGGATCACCTGTTCAATACTGCGCGTATGGCGGTAGTGGTTAAACACATGCAGCGAATAATTAACTGCAATCCCCAGCACCACCGAGCCTGTACCTAATGCAATAATCGAGATACTCCCCTTTACAAAATAGATAACAGCCAATGAAAACAGCGCCCCAAACAGCACCGGCACCAATATCACTACCGGGGCACGTTTCTTTTTGAAATAAAAACCCAGGAAAACGATCAGGAAAACTACGGTAATGCCCTGTGTAAACATCGAGTCGCGCCGTAATTGCAGCGCGTTGCCTACCGAAACGGCAGTTGTACCGAAGTAACTGCAATTGATAGTTGTAAAGCTTTTGTTTTGCAAACTGTCGATGGTATTGTCCAGTCCTTTAAGCAGTACCGCGTTCTCCCCGGTATTATTGGGCGAGTATTTGGGTGTAATGAACAGCAGCAGGTTTTTGTGATCTTTGGTCATCACATAGCTGTCGTACAGTTCAAAATTCTCGTCGTATTGCAGCTGCTGCAGTTTTTTCAGGCCGAGATAGGAGATGCCCACCGGGTCGCTGCTGATCATGCCTTTTAAAGCAAGTCCGGCAGGCGAGGTAAGCGTACGCAAATCGCGGGCAAGCGTTTCTTTTATCTTGTCCGGACGAATGAGGGTATCAATATCCAGGTAATCATGCTCATTCAGGTAAATGGGCAGGCTTTTATTAATTGTGCCAAACAGCTCCATCACCAGGCCGTCATCAACTTTAGCATTGATCTTACTGATGTACGCGGGGAGTTTTTGCTGAATTGTTCCGGTAAAAGTATCGGCAAAGGAGATCAGGTTATCCGGCTCCTGCTGTATGGAATCTTTTAGCGAAACCATCACTACCAGCTTATCAACAAACTTGGAGTTCTGGAAAATGTAATTGAGTTTTTCGATCTTCTTATCCTTCGGCAGCACTTTGGAGATATCCTCCTCAAACCTGATCCGCGAAGCAAAAAAACCAACAAGCACAAAGCTTAACGCAAACACGGTATAAAACAGCGGCTTGCGGGCATTGAAATAATTATAGATGCCTACCAGGATTTTTTCCATGAATTACAGCGCGGGGACGGGCCTCCGCTTAAACAGCTTCAATAACGCAAAAGTGAGCAATCCTGCTATAATACCTGCAAAAATTGCCAGCGAAATGCTGCCATAAAGATATTGTTCCAAATGTTCACCGATAGATTGGAGCGAAATTTTATCCAAAGGGATATCCACATTCCTGCTGCCCATCCATAAGCTGCCGGTTTTATAGCTTAGGAAAATGATAACCGGGATCATGGGCGCAACGCTGATATGCGCTGCCGTAACCACGATAGCCTTATTAAGCCTGAATAGGAAAGCCAGCGAAATAGCCACCAAAAGCTGGAAACCCCAGATAGGCACAATCCCCATAAAAACCCCGAATGCAACAGATTTAGCTTTGAGCTGCGGCGAATGCTCAGGATTAAAGAACAGGTTCTTCATCATCTGCTTTGCTTTTTTTTTATCAAAAAGCATCCTGAAAAAATCGCGGGGCTTGATGTAAGCAAAAGCGATGATCACCAATATAGTGTTCAATACGCTGATGCGTGAAAAATCCTGAAAAGGACGAAAATGTGAGATGCGGGTTTCTTTTGGCGCATAGTAAACAGTAACCGGCACCCAATCAATCTTAATACCTTTCCATGCAGCACGAACGATCACCTCTATTTCAAACTCGTATTTACGGGTGATGAATTTGGTGTTTTTGAGCAGGTGAATGGGATACAAACGGTAGCCTGATTGTGTATCGGGACATTTGATTCCGGTCTCAACCCAAAACCAAAAATTGGAAAACTTATGCCCGAAACTGCTTTTACCCGGCACGGATGATTGCTCCATATTGCGCGAACCGATGATGAGCGAGTCTGGCTCCTGTTCCAGTTTTTCGATAAAAGTGGGCAGGTCGCTGGCAAAATGCTGCCCGTCTGAGTCTATGGTGATAGCGTATTGATAGCCCAGTTCGTGAGCGTAATCAAAAGCCTTGCGTAAAGCCCAGCCCTTACCTACATTTTGGGTATAATTTACAGATTGAATTTGCGGGAATGACTGGATAATGGACTGCGTATCATCCGTAGAGCCATCGTTTACCACAATAACCTGGTTTGTGTAGACCAGCACATCGTTTATAACAGCGGCCAGCGTGCCCTTGTTATTATAAGTGGGTATAATAACGCATACCTGTAATTGTTTAAACTTTGCCTGTATCATTTGTAAGTTATCCGTCATATATCATTCAATCGCACGTACCGGCTTCAGTCCAGGTTTTTATTAAGAGGTTTTAGGGTTTACGTTTATCGCTTTACAAAGTTATTGTTTCAGAATAAATTAAACGTTAAATTTTTGCATCTGATATAACCAAATAAAACAGAATCACTGTTAGGCAAGCGGTGGCGGAGAATGCCTCATTTCGTTTAGCTCAAGTTTTGTGGGATGGTAACAAGCATTGGATAACTTGGGCTTGCCGAGTCACAAGTCCGCCCTGCACCTTGTGCCAGAGGAGGGCGCTAAGAACGGTGGTAAACAACAGTATAGTATAAACATCGAAGACTGAATAAGCACGCAAAGACGCAGAGGCGCTAAGAAAAACTTTGCGTCTTAGCGCCTTTGCGAGAAAACAACCTACTAAAGCAATGTATACTGTGGCACAATACTGGTCATCCACAAACCGTTTAATACCCATTCCTAAATCCGAACATTTACCTTATTTTCGCCCTGATTTTGTGGAAAAGAATAATCAAACCTTATTAAATAAAACTACTGTGCCCATGCTACAGGTTGGAGGAAAGGCTCTTTCGCTGGATGATTTTTACCAGGTGATTTTTAAAAACAGCTCCGTTGTTCCTGATGAACAGGCGCTGCAAAAGGTGCAAACCAATTTTAATTTTCTTGGTGGCTTTTCATCCAATAAACTCATTTACGGCATCAACACAGGCTTCGGCCCTATGGCGCAATATAAGGTGAGTGATGAAAATCGATTGCAGTTACAGTACAACCTGATCCGCAGCCATGCATCAGGCGGAGGTAATTTAATGCAGCCCAAACTCGTTAAAGCGCTGATGCTTGCCCGCCTAAACAGCTTTATGCAGGCTTATTCGGGTGTACATCCCGAGCTTGCAAACCTCCTTGCCGAACTCATTAACAAAAACGTTACCCCTTGCATATTTGAACACGGCGGCGTAGGCGCCAGCGGCGACCTCGTGCAGTTAGCCCACCTTGCCCTGGTTTTAATTGGCGAAGGCGAAGTGATCTATAACAACGAAGTACAACCTACAGCTGCGCTTTTTAAGCAACTGGATATCAAACCACTCCAAATCCATATCCGTGAAGGTTTGGCTATCATCAACGGTACTTCGGCCATGACTGGGATCGGTTTGCTGAATATCATCCGGGCTAAAAAGCTGCTGGGCTGGTCGGTCATGCTTTCAGCAATGATCAATGAGGTGGTTGAGGCTTTTGATGATCATTATTCATTTGAGCTTAACAAAGTAAAACATCACAAAGGCCAGAATGCTATTGCCGAACAACTCCGCGAGATCCTGAAGGATAGCCAAATGGTGCGGAGCCGCTCGGAACATTTATATAATCCCGAAAACCTTGATCAGGAAATATTTGAAGACAAGGTGCAGGAATATTACTCGCTCCGTTGTGTTACGCAGATCCTCGGCCCCATCTATGATACCATTGCCCAGGCCGAACAAGTAGTTGTTGACGAGCTCAATTCGGTTAACGATAACCCGGTTATCGACCATGAAAATCATAACATCTTTCATGGTGGTAATTTTCATGGCGATTATGTTTCGCTGGAAATGGATAAGCTAAAAATAGCCATGACCCGGCTGTCTATGCTTTCAGAAAGACAGCTGAATTACCTGTTGAATGATAAACTCAACCAAAAATTCCCACCGTTTCTGAATCTCGGTGTGCTGGGTTTCAATTTCGGGATGCAGGGCATGCAATTTACAGCCACTTCAACTGTTGCTGAAAATCAAACCCTTTCGTACCCAATGTACGTACACAGCATCCCGAACAATAATGATAACCAGGACATTGTAAGCATGGGATGTAACGCGGCATTGTTAACCAAAAAAGTGATCGACAATAGTTTCGAGGTGCTGGCCATCCAGGCCATGACCCTGCTGCAGGCTGTCGATTACCTTGATTGTGCCAACAGGCTCTCTACCCAAACCAACAAAGTTTATACAGACTTAAGAGCTATATTCCCTAAATTCATTGAGGATAAACCCAAATACCAGGACCTGCAGCAAGTGAAAGCTTATTTTGAAACGGCCGAACTTATTTCCTGAATTATTAAACCTTTTAACACCAAAAACATCATATGAAATGTGCATTAGTAACCGGCGGCTCAAGAGGAATTGGCAGGGCCATTTGCTACAAAATGGCCGCTATGGGTTATTATGTACTGGTTAATTATAAAGGTAACATCGATGAAGCCAACAACACCCTCGCCCGGATCAAAGCCAATGGCGGCGATGGCGAACTGTTGCAATTTGATGTGGCCGACAAAAATGACATCCAGCAAAAATTAGGAGGCTGGATAGAAACCAATACCGAAAAGTACATTGAAGTTTTAATAAACAACGCCGGCATTAAAGATGATGGCCTGATGATGTGGATGACAGATCAGCAATGGGATGGCGTACTGAACACCAGTCTCAACGGTTTCTTTTATGTTACCCGTTTGGTGTTGAACAGCATGCTGGTTAAAAAATACGGTCGCATAGTAAACGTGGTTTCGCTATCTGGTCTTAAAGGATTGCCTGGGCAGGTAAATTACTCGGCTGCCAAGGCGGGCGTTATTGGTGCAACTAAAGCATTGGCCCAGGAAGTTGGCAGGCGCGGGATAACGGTTAATGCAGTAGCCCCGGGTTTTATAGCTACCGACATGACCGCAGGCCTTGATGAAAAAGAACTGAAAGCCATGGTGCCGCTGAAAAGGTTTGGCACTCCCGAGGAAGTGGCACATGCTGTAGGCTTTTTAGCATCACCGGAGGCGGCTTATATTACGGCAGAGGTGCTTTCGATTAATGGCGGGCTTTATTCGTAAAAAATAAAAATACCGCCAGGAGGCCTTGGAAAAACAGACAAAACTATGTCATTGCGAGCGAAGCGTGGCAACCGCACAGAAGCATATCCGCCCTGTATAGTATGCGATTGCTTCGTCGTTCCTCCTCGCAATGACATGATTTTATAACCCTTGTGCTCGTTACAAACGAGCGCAAGAAAAATTGGAAACAGTAACAAACACAAGGGTAATTAACTCTTAATATAAACTTAATTATAAGCTATTACGATACAGGTATTTTAATAGCCATATTTAAAACATTAAAGAAGCGACACACATACAAAAACATATTAAGTTTTATTTTTTTGTATTTTTATTGCATTTTGTTGACTATGTACTATCAGTTTTTGCTCAGATATGAATAGGGTTGTGATAACAGGGATGGGTATCTATTCGTGTATTGGGAAAAATCTCGACGAGGTTAAAGATTCTCTTTACGCCGGCAGGTCGGGCATTATATATGATGCCATCCGTAAAGATTTTGGCTACCGTTCAGGTCTAACCGGGGCTGTTGAAAAACCTAACCTGAAAGGTACGCTTGATCGCCGTGCCCGCATCATGCTGCCCGAGCAAGGCGAATATGCTTATATCGCCACCTCCGAAGCATTACAGCAAGCGGGTATCGATGCCGATTACATTGCCAAAACAGATGTGGGCATTTTATATGGCAACGATAGTACAGCCAAGGCCGTGATTGAAACTACCGATGTGATCCGCGAAAAGAAAGATACCATGCTTATTGGTTCGGGTGCAGTGTTCCAAACCATGAATTCAACCGTTACCATGAATTTGGCCACTATATTCAAGCTTCGCGGGGTTAATTTTACCATTAGCGCAGCTTGTGCCAGCGGCTCTCATGCAATTGGGATGGGGTACCACCTTATTAAAAGCGGTTTGCAGGATTGTATTATTTGCGGCGGTGCACAGGAACTAAGTCATTACTCCATGGGCAGTTTTGATGCACTTTCGGCCTTTTCAGTAAAAGAAGCCGACCCGGCAAAAGCATCTAAACCGTTTGATCGCGACCGCGACGGACTGGTTCCAAGCGGTGGGGCAGCTACCGTAATCCTGGAAAGTCTGGAATCGGCATTAAAAAGAGGCGCTACTATTTTGGGCGAGGTTGTTGGCTACGGCTTTTCATCAAACGGGGCACATATCTCCAACCCAACTGTTGACGGTCCTGTTCGTTCATTAACCATGGCCTTGAAAGATGCCGGGATTCAGGCATCTGAAATTGATTATATCAACGCTCATGCAACCTCCACCCCCGCCGGCGATGCCAGCGAGGCTAAAGCTATTGATGAAGTATTCGGCAACAGCAAACCTTTGGTGAGCTCAACCAAATCCATGACCGGGCACGAATGCTGGATGGCAGGTGCAAGCGAAATTGTGTATTCCATGCTCATGATGCAAAACTCGTTCGTGGCTCCCAACATCAACTTTGAAAACCCCGATGAGGATTCGGCGAAGCTCAATATCGCTACCGAAACCGTCGAAAAAAATATAGATGTATTCCTGTCAAACTCATTTGGGTTTGGCGGTACTAACTCGTCCCTGATTATTAAAAAATATATTTAAACCAGCCATTATGCAAATTGAAGAGATTATTGAAAGAATTAACAGCTTCCTGGCCGAAGAATTTGAGGTAGATGCAGATAAGATGGTACCTACTGCAAACCTTAAAGAAACACTTGACCTGGACAGCCTTGATTATATAGACCTCGTAGTAGTGATTGAAAGCAATTTCGCCTTCAAGGTAAAACCCGAGGATTTTACGGGTATCGTTACCTTCCAGGATTTTTACGATTACGTACTGTCACGCGTACAACCTAAAGAGCTTGCATAATGCCCGCCTGGCAGGGAAAATCAAAAGGAAATCCCCTTGGCTACCGCATTTTTGTTAGTGTTTTAAAGGTTGGAGGCGTTAAGCCTGCCTACTTTATGCTGAGGTTTGTAGCGCTGTATTATTTCCTGTTTTCGTGGCAAACATCCAAAGGCACTTACTATTATTTCCATAAAAGGCTTGGATTAAGTAAAGCAAAGTCCATCCTGAAGCTTTACCGAAACTATTACCTGTTTGGGCAAAGCATTATTGATAAAGTGGTGATCATGTCGGGCATCCCCAATAAATTCACCTTTAATTTTGATGGGATCGATAACCTGCGACAGATTGCTGCCATGAACCAGGGCGGTTTACTGCTCAGCTCACATATCGGCAGCTGGGAAATAGCGGGCGAACTGCTTGATCATATCAACACCCGCATTAACATTGTGATGTTTGATGGAGAGGATAAGCAGATCAAACAGTACATGGATTCGGTTACTGGCGAAAGGAAGATCAACATCATCGTGATTAAAAACGACCTGTCGCACATATTTAAAATAAACGCCGCTTTCCAGAACAATGAGCTGGTTTGCATGCATGCCGACAGGTTTATTGAAGGCAATAAAACAATAACAAGGGAGTTTTTAGGTGAGGACGCAAAATTCCCGGCGGGCCCGTTTGTAATGGCCGAAAAGTTTAAAGTGCCGGTAACATTTGTTTACGCCCTTAAGGAAAGCGCGCTGCATTACCACTTTTTTTCCAGCCCGGTAAAAGATTATTCGGGCTTGGCCAAAGGCGAAGGGATGCAGCAAATGATAAATGATTTTATTATCAGCTTTGAAAACAAGGTAAAAACGTACCCCGAACAGTGGTATAACTATTATAATTTTTGGCAATAAACAATGACCTTACCAACACAGGATATTTTAACGTTGATACCGCAAAGGTGGCCCTTTGTAATGGTTGATACGCTGGTATCATCAAATGATGATGCTACGCACACTACCTTACTGGTACAGGCCGAAAATGTTTTGGTAAACGATGACGTATTAACTGAAGCAGGCCTGGTTGAAAACATTGCCCAAACAGCCGCCGCAAGAGCAGGTTATATAGCTCAACAATTGGGCAAACCCATGCAACCGGGCTTTATCGGCGCTGTAAAAAACCTGGAAGTGTTTGCGCTGCCAAGAGTAGGCGACACCATAGAAACCGAAGTAAAAATTGAAAACCGAATTTTTGATGTAACCATCATCAAAGGAAAAGTAACCTGCAAGGGCAGCACAATAGCTCAATGCGAAATGAAAATATTTATTCAACCCCAACAATAATATCAACCATGAAAAAAACCGCAATTAAACTGAGTTTACTGATAGCATTATCAGGCTTGTTTTTAAAACCGGCATCAGCCCAAACCAAAGCCGAAATTTTTGATAAAAAAACACCTATTACCTGGTTAGGTATGGATTTTTCGCAGATGAAATTCATCGGTTCGGAAGAGGCTTACAAGAAAGAACTGATCAATGCTGAGTTTGTTGGCAAATACATTCCATTATGGGAAAACTTCTTTTTAAAGGAACCTAAAAAATATAACCCGGCGAGGGCGGTACACCGCGATACAGTCCATTTTGCAATGAATGTTACCGAGAAAGTTAACAGTGCGCTTACTAAAAACTTTTTCGATACCAACCCAGGTCATTTTAAAACACTGACCGAAAAAGACATCGATGCGCTGATTAAAAACTATGATTTTTTAGGCAACAAAGGCATCGGTATGCTGCTCATTGTTGAAGGCATGGATAAAGGACGTGCGCAGGGCGGTGCCTGGGTAACTTTTGTTGATATGGATAAGAAAACCGTTTTATATACCGTTTTCCGCACCGGCAACAGCCGTGGATTTGGTTTTAGAAATTACTGGGCACACCCATGGCCTGTAATCCTGGACGATTTCGGCTCGGATTTCGATCTTTTCAAAAAATACTAAGCTAACAGCGTTTTGCAGCAATCGTTAACAAATACTATTGAAATAGAGGTTAAATTCAGCGATGTGGATATGCTGGGCGTGGTTTGGCATGGAAATTATATCCGCTATTTTGAGGATGGCCGTGAGGCTTTCGGCAAACAATACGGCCTGGGTTATATGGATGTTTACAACGCCGGCTTTATTGTGCCCATAGTTAACGTAAACTGCGATTATAAACGTTTTTTGCGGTACGAGGACAAGGTGATCATCGAAACCACCTACACCCCTACCGAATCGGCCAAGATTAATTTCACTTACCGCCTGCTCAATGCCCAAACCGGCGAGCTGGTGGTAAAAGGTTCATCGATGCAGGTATTTGTGCACCGGGATAATTTTGAACTTCAACTCACCAACCCGGATTTTTTCCTGGAGTGGAAACAAAAACAAGGTTTGATATAACAGCGCATTGGGATGAAGAAGGTTTACCTTGTTGCCGATAACATTTGCTCGCCGCTCGGCGCTACAACTGCTCAAAATTTTGAGCAGTTGGTTAATAACGTATCGGGCGTGAAGCAACATGTAAACCCGGCTTTTTCTGCCGAACCATTTTTTGCGTCATTGTTTGATAAGATTTATTTTCAATCAGATGAGCATTGGACGAAGTTTGAGCACTTACTAATCGCTTCATTAACCGAAACGTTGCTTGAAACCGGAATCGATATTTCTGATAAAAAAACTGTTCTCATCCTATCAACCACAAAAGGGAATATCAGCCTATTGGAAACTGAGCAACCGGAGTCAGAGTTAGACCAGCGCATAGCCCTTCATTCATCAGCAAAGAAGATAGCTCAACATTTCGGCTTTGTAAATGAACCAATAGTTATTTCACACGCCTGTATTTCAGGCTTGGCGGCCATGATCACCGGGATGCGGTTGATCCAGTCAGGCCAGTACGATCATGCGGTTATTGCCGGGGCCGATGTTATTTCAAAATTTGTATTGTCGGGATTTAAATCTTTCCAGGCTGTTAGTCCGGGTTTATGCAAGCCTTTCGATGCTGGCCGCGACGGTATTAATTTAGGCGAAGGTGCAGCTACAGTTATTTTATCGGCAGAAAAACCAACTGGAGAAGCTATTGAATTAGCTTCAGGCGCAGTGAGTAATGACGCTAATCATATTTCAGGCCCATCACGCACCGGCGAGGAGCTTTACTTTGCCATTAATAAGGCCATGACAAGTGCGGGGCTGCAAGCCGGGGATATCGACTTTATATCTGCCCATGGCACAGCTACTATTTACAATGATGATATGGAGGCAAAAGCTATAACGCTGGCGGGTTTGCAGAATATTCCGGTAAACAGCCTGAAAGGCTTTTATGGGCATACATTAGGTGCATCAGGCTTGATCGAAGCCATTATAGCGGCACAATCGCTAAAGCAAAACATTATTATCCCGACAAAAGGCTTCAACAAACAAGGAGATGCCAACCCGGTAAATGTTTGCAGCCAACTGATTTCAAAATCGCTGAATAGTTGTCTCAAAATAGCCTCTGGCTTTGGGGGATGCAATGCGGCCATAATCTTAACCAAATCACAACAATGAAAAAAGCACTGATCTCATTTGTTTTTTGTTCATTGTTATGGGCATGCGAACAGAAACAAAAGCCCGTGGCCCATCCTAATTCATGGACAAAAAAAAATGAACAAGAGCTTTATAACAATCTCAATTCCACGTTAAAACCAACAATACCTGATTCGATAAAGCGGGCTAAATTTGTTACATTTTTAACCAGGCGATTCAAAGAGGAAATACCCAACGGGTTAAACTCTATATCAAAAGATAGTTTGCACAATTTAAGTACAAGGCTGGGCAGTGAGTACGCCATAAAAGAAGGAAACGAAGGTAATACCACGAAATTAGTACCTTATTACAGAAAATGGAGTCCTGCATTAGAAAAAACCTTTCGAGATAGTTATGTTACTATATTTCAAAGCATGGCACCCGGCTTTGGAGAAAAATTATGTGATTGCATGATAGGCAGGTTGAAAAAAATGTACCCCGATTCGATGCTCCTTCCTGTACCAAAAGATATTAACAATAAAATAGGCCTTGAATGCGTAGAGATAATTAAAAAACGCAAATCAATTTAACCAAATCACAACAGGATATTTGATAATATGAATACAGAACAGGTAGATGTATTGGTAATAGGTGCCGGTCCGGCGGGAACGGTTGCCGCTTCCATTGTACACCAGGCAGGTTTTAAGGTAAAAATTGTAGAGAAACAACTTTTCCCTCGCTTTGTAATTGGCGAGAGCCTGTTGCCCCGTTGCATGGAAGCATTGACCGAAGCCGGTTTTGTAGATGCTGTTAAAGCGCAAGGCTTCCAGGAAAAAGCGGGCGCCAAGTTTGTGAAAGATGGCAAGATCTGCGACTACCAGTTTGCTGACCAATTTACCCCCGGTTGGAACTGGACCTGGCAGGTACCCCGTGCCGATTTTGATAAAACACTTGCCGATACTGTTGAACAAATAGGTGTGCCTGTTCACTACGAAACCACGGTTACCAACATTGTTTTCAACGGTACGGATTCGGTAACTACCGTTGAAGATAAAAACGGCAACCAAACACAAATAGCGGCCCGGTTCATTATTGATGGCAGCGGTTACGGCCGGGTGATCCCCAAGTTATTTAACCTCGACAGGCCATCTACCCAGGTACCACGTAAGGCTCTGTTTGTACACGCTGTTGATAAAAAACGTTCCATGGCCGATGAGCCAAACCGCATTACCATTGTAGTACATCAGCCCGGCGTTTGGATCTGGATCATCCCTTTCGCCAATGGCATTACCTCGCTGGGGTTTGTAGGTAATCCCGAGTTTTTTAAACAATATGAAGGAACCGATGAAGAAATTCTGCGCCGGCTCATCGCATCGCAGCCTTATTTCAGCGAACGATTTGCAGATGTAGAATTTAAATTTGCGCCGAGGGTACTGGAATCATGGTCGGCCACCACCAGTAAATTTCATGGCGATGGCTTTGTGCTTACCGGCAACGTGACCGAGTTTTTAGACCCTATATTTTCATCAGGCGTAACACTGGCTACGGTATCGAGCCAAACAGCCGCCCATCTCGTGATCCGCACGCTTAACGGCGAGGCGGTAGATTGGGATAAGGAATACATGCAGCACATGATGCAGGGTGTAAACACTTTTCGCTCATACGTCACCGCATGGTATGAGGGTGTTCTGGATACCATCTTTTTTGCTGATAACCAGGATCCACGCACCAAGAGCCAGATCTGTTCGGTATTGGCCGGTTACGTCTGGGACCTGGATAACCCTTACGTAAAAAATCACGAAAAAGCATTGCACAAACTGGCCCGCACCATCACCTTAAGAGACATGGTGGCAGCCGATAAAAGCTAAACGCCTGACGAAATTATATAAATTGAAGAACCAGCATTACATATCATCCCATTGTACCATCAGCAGCAATGCTGTACGCTATAATGGTACGCTGCTGTTTGAGGCAGAATGCACTGATGTTCCTGGCTTCCTGCTATCTGCTTATCAACTCATCGGGGCAAAATATCCTAAGTTTTATAAAATGGATAACCTGGCCAAATTGGGCTGGCTTGCTGCCGAGGTTTTGCTGAAAGATTTTGATGCGGCTAAATATCGCCCGACCGACATCGGCGTGGTATTATCAAACGCAAGTTCCAGCCTGGATGCCGATAAACGGTATTATGATTCGGTACAGGAAATAGCAAGCCCTGCGTTGTTTGTTTACACGCTGCCCAATATTGTTATCGGCGAGATTTGCATCCGTCACCATTTTAAAGGCGAGAATGCTTTTTTTATTTTTGAGCAGTTTAATGCGGATTTTATAGCCCGCTACGTTTCAAATTTGCTGGATACCCAGCAATTACAGGCTTGCATTTGCGGTTGGGTTGAGCTGCTTGGCGATGAATATAAGGCGGTTTTGTTTTTGGTTGAGAAAGAAAAAAAAGAAGGCTCCATGCCTTTTTCCACAGAAAATATTAATAAAGTTTACAGTACACTAAATGGATAAATTAATGGCCGATCTGAAAGAGCAGATCATTGAGCAGTTGAACTTACAGGATGTGAAGCCGGAGGATATAGGCGATGATCAGGCACTTTTTGGCGATGGCCTGGGGCTTGACTCGATAGACGCGCTTGAACTGATCGTGCTGTTACAGCAAAAATATAAAGTAAAACTTTCCAATGCCGAAGATGGCCCAAAAATCTTCCGTTCGGTACGTACCGTTGCCGAGTTTATTGAAAGCAGTAAAACTCCGAACGCTTAGCAATGGGCCAGCCCGTTTTCATAGCCGGTGTAGGGGTAATTTCGGCCATAGGTAATACTACGGCCCAAAACCTGCTATCACTTGAGCAAGCTGAAACAGGCATTGCGGCCATCAAATATCTCGACACTGAACACCGCGATGAATTTCCGGTTGGCGAGGTTAAGCTGAGCAATGATGAACTGGCCGGTTTATCCGGCTTTAACACAGGTATTAGCCGCACAGCCATGCTGAGTTCAATTGCCGCCAGAGAAGCTTTGACTGACGCCGGGATCAACAATTTTACCGGCTTAAGAAGCGGCCTTATTTCGGCCAATACCGTTGGTGGCATGGATAAAACCGAAGATTTTTTCAGCGAGTTTTTAAGCGATAATACCAAATGCAGATTACGCAGTGTGATTAATCACGAATGCGGCGCTGTCACCAATTTAGTTGCCGATCAGCTGGGCATTCTCAATTATGTCGGCACCATCAGCACAGCCTGTTCATCATCGGCCAACGCTATCATGTATGGAGCAAGGCTCATCAAAAATAATATGCTTGATGTAGTCATAGCCGGCGGCACCGATGCTCTTACCCGTTTTACATTGAACGGTTTTAATACCCTCATGATCCTGGACAAACAACCCTGCCAGCCATTTGATGCCAACCGCCGGGGCTTAAACCTTGGCGAGGGCGCTGGTTATGTGGTACTGATATCTGAGCGGATAGCCTTATCGATCAAAAAAGAAATGTATTGTACCCTGAGCGGTTATCATAATGCAAATGATGCCTATCACCAAACGGCTTCATCGCCCGAGGGTACAGGCTCATTACTGGCTATGGAGGGCGCGTTGAAGAAAGGCGATTTACAGCCTTCAGATATCGGGTATATCAATCTGCATGGCACAGGCACACAAAACAATGATAGTTCAGAAGGGGCTGCTATCGGCACACTATTCGCAGGACATTCTCCTAAAATGAGTTCAACCAAAGCCTTTACCGGACACACGCTCGGGGCAAGCGGCGGCATTGAAGCGGTGTTTTCTGCGCTGGCGGTACAACGAGGCTTAATATACCCTAATCTCCGGTTTGAAACGCCTATGGACGGGCTTTCCTTTACTCCGGAAACCCATTTTTCAAAACAGCCGGGGTTAAAACATGTGCTCTCCAACTCGTTTGGGTTCGGGGGTAATTGTTCATCATTAATATTTTCAAAATTATAGGCGATGTACATCAGGGCAGCAAGTAATATATCACCGCAAAATACATTCGGTAACGAGTCGTTCCTAACGGAACTGGCCGAGTATACCGGTGACAAGCTCACCTGTATCGAACCGGATTATAAAACCCTGATCGATCCCAAACTCATTCGCCGCATGAGCCGCATTATTAAAATGGCCGTTGCTTCGGGGATGGATTGTTTGCAGCAAGCCGGCATACCAGTACCCGATGCTATCATCACCGGCACTGCTTATGGCTGTTTGGAGGATACCAATACTTTCCTCAGCAAAATGGTGCAGCAAAATGAGGACGCGCTTGCACCTACGGCTTTCATTCAATCAACCCATAATACCATCAGCGCGCAGATAGCGCTGCTGCTGCAATGCCATAACTACAATAACACATTTGTAAATGGCGGCGCATCGCTCGAAAACGCCCTGCTTGATGCCATGATGCTTTTATACGAAGGCGAAGCGGTCAATGTACTGGTTGGAGGGATTGATGAAATCACGGCTAACAGTCATACCATTTTAAAGCGAATGGGGCTATACCGCAGGCACCCAATCTCGAACTTTGATCTGCTTACTGTACCCGGCAAGGGGACAATGGCAGGAGAAGGCGCTGCGTTTTTCTTGTTAAGCAACCAGCCATCAGACAACGCCTGGGCTAAAATTGATGGGGCAACCGGCTTTTATAAACCACGCAATACAGCCGAAATACAGCAGCACATCAACAATTTTCTATCTGCTCAAAGCATTTGTATTGATGATATCGATTTGATACTTACAGGTAAAAATGGAGATACAAAAAACGACACCATTTATGAGCATCTGCAGCAATATGATTTTGCCGATGTACGTGCCATCAATTACAAAGCCCTCTGCGGCGAGTATCCAACTTCATCAGCATTTGCTCTATGGTTGGCCGCCAATTGCCTCAAAAACGGCAATCTTCCGTCCGCTTTAACCGGCGCAGAAATCCCTGTAAAAAAGGTTTTGATCTATAATCATTACCAAAATATTCATCACTCGTTAATCCTGCTTTCGGCATGTTAAACTTCAGGAACACCAATATCCTTTTTGTTGGCCTGCTGGGGTTAATAGCCTGGCAGCACATCACAGAGGGGGTGTCATGGTGGAGTTACCTGGTGCTGGTATTTATTTACTCGCTGATATTATTTTATGGGTGCTATTCTATCGGCTCCAATTTTTTTATGCGGGTGATGTGCTCGTTAAAAACCAGCAAAAAAGTCATCGCCATTACTTTTGATGATGGGCCGGACGCTGCTGCCACACCAAAGATCCTTGATATTCTAAAACAACATAACGTTCCGGCAGCGTTCTTTTGCATCGGGAACAGGGTTGCCGGGAATGCAACCATCTTGAAACAGATCCACGAGCAGGGGCACTTTATCGGCAACCACAGTTTTTCGCATCATTTTTGGTTCGATCTGTTTTCATCTGCCAAAATGCTGGATGATCTGCTTCAGGCCAATCAACTCATCCGGCAGACCATCAATTTAAGCCCGTTGTTATTCAGGCCGCCTTATGGAGTGATCAATCCCAATCTCAAAAAAGCCATCGTTAAAAGCAGGATGATACCTATAGGCTGGAGCGTACGCTCAATGGATACGGTTACTAACGACCGTCAAAAACTATTAAATAAGATAACCAGTCGGTTAAACCCCGGCGCTATTTTCCTGTTTCATGATACAGGAGCCTCAACAATTTCTGTTTTGCCCCTGTTTATTGAACAGGCCAAAGCGCAGGGATATGAAATAGTGCGACTGGATAAAATGCTAAATTTACAGGCTTATGCGTAGATTGATTTCAGAAGAAAATGAAGCTTTAAACTCCCCTCTTGAGAGGGGGCGCGAAGGCAAAGAGCGTTGGCAGGGGTGTGTTTCTCCGTTGTTTATTAACGAGGTGCAGAAACACACCCCTCCACCCCTCTCAAGAGGGGAATCGCACAAGCCTCTGCTTTTTAAATTGGCAATGATTTTCGTTGCTTTCCTTTGTCTCACCATTACCGCCCAAGCCCAACACGCCGGCTATACCCAACTAACCGATCTCACTAAATTTAAACAGCAGTTTGCTGAAGTTGCCGAAAAAACCAACAGTATTAAAAGTGATTTCACCCAGGAAAAAAGCCTGAGCATGCTGTCGGAAAAGATCACCTCCAAAGGAAAATTCTGGTACCGGAAAACCAATATGTTGCGAATGGAATATACCCAACCATTCAGCTATCTCATGATCCTGAACAAGGATAATGTATACATCAAGGACGGCCAAAAGGAAAACAAGGTATCTACCCGATCCAACAAAGTGTTCAAGCAGATCAACAAAATTGTGGTGGACTGTATTCAGGGAACAGCCCTTAACAGCGGCGATTTCAAGTCCGCCGTTTATGAGAACAAGGGCACCTATTTGGTTTCGCTCTCGCCAGTTAACAAACAGCTGAGTGAGTTTTTCAAAACCATTGAAATTACTGTGGATAAAAAAGACTATTCCGTAAACACCATCGAAATGCTGGAAGGCTCGGGCGACAGCACAACCTTGCATTTCACCAATAAAGAGATCAATGCCAATATCCCGGATGCGCTTTTTGCTATTAAGTAACTGCCTGCTGATCCTGGCAAGCTGCTCGTCGATTTATAAAAATCTGAAACCGGCAGAGGGCGACTTGCGCAGTATCAAAAAATTTGCACCTGATTTTACCAATGTACTTTACAAAACCGAGGTGGACGTAATTGGCGGTCATCATTTAAGCGGCCTGCTGCTTATTAAAACCCTGCCCGATAAAAGCGTACGCATGGTGTTCAGCAACGAGATGGGTTTTAAATTCTTTGATTTTGAGTTTAAGCCCGATGGCGGCTTCAAGGTATATTACATCATTAAACAAATGGATAAGCGCCCGGTAATCATTACCCTGCAAAAAGATTTTGAACTGGTGATGATGCGCAAACAAAATCCTTCAACCGGTTATATGCGCAAAGATGATAACTACCTGTACTACGTTTTTCCGCAGGAAAAGGGCGCAAACTATTATATCACCAATAAAGCGGGAACGGAGTTGATCCGCATGGAGCGCTCGTCGGATCGTAAACCAGTGGTACAGGCCATTATGGGCGAGATCCATGATGGTATCCCCGATACCGTCGGCATTAGTCATAAAAACTTTAAATTTAACATCGGCCTTAAACGCCTCAAACGATAATGCTCAAGGATACTTTTTTTAGTTTCACTCCGCCTGTGGTTAATGATGCCTTACTTAAAACCACCATCACCCTTAATCCCGCACATGATATTTTCAAAGGGCATTTTCCGGGCAATCCGGTTGTGCCCGGGGTTTGTATGATGCAGATAATTAAGGAGGTTCTTGAAGATCATCTCGGCAAAAAACTACAGTTAATTAAGGCGGATAATATTAAGTTTTTATCGTTTATGGATCCTAACCAACACGGGCAGGTTGGGTTGGAGATAAAGGTTAATGTTATTGATGGGATGATTAAGGTCGATGCACAGTTGGTGAATGAAGGGATTGTGTTTTTGAAGTTTAAGGGCGTGTTTGATTAGTAAAAGGCTAAATATCATAAAAAACTGTCATTTCGAAACGAGGAAGGAGTGAGAAATCTTATACCTCCTGCTTTACGGCTTTACGTTTAGGATTTTCAAGGCGAATAAGATTTCTCTTTCGCCCCAACGCTAAGGCCTGCCCTTGCTCTATCGAAATGACAACGGATTATAAACAAAAAAGCCCTTGGTTTACCAACCAAAGGCTCATCAATCACACTAAATCCCTATCAATATTTTAAACCTGTAAAGTCTGCTTTGTGCTTTTACCCAGCCTGATAGCAGCCAGTAAATAATAAAAAGCGCCAAAGGCCGAATATCCCGCCAAATTCACTATCCCCATATTAGGCGAATGGGCCATGGCTATAAATGACACACCTGCAATCATGGACTGACCGCCGCTTAAGATCATTGGCCATTGGCCGCCAAATTCTTTGCGCCTTTTCAAACCAAGCACAAGCTGGATTAAGCCGGTTAATAATGCCCATGCACCAAATACAATTAAAGCAGCAGGTACGCCTTTGTTAATGGCAATAGCTACGGCAATAGTGGTAATAATACTGATAGCTGCATTGGTATATTGTGGCGTTACCGATGTACCATTACCCTGGTTGGCACGGATATCCAGAAAAGTACCCACAACATCCCATAGCGGATAGATCACAAGCAGCACTGTCGCCACACCCAATGAATTTTTGGCTAACAGGGATACCAATATTACCCAGGTAACAGAAAATGCTACCCTTATGAAATATAGTTTGCTCAGCTCGCGGGCTGTTTTTACCGCAGCTGATGTTTCAATGATCAATGTTTTATTTGCTGACATGACTTTCAATTTTTATTTCGTTTTGTTTGATGAAGCAAAGGTGAGCACAAAACGCGGCAGCAATTTTCACTTAGGTGAAAACCGGAAGGGTCATTTGTCAGCTGAGTTTCGTTTTTAAGGCTTTGGTTGTGATAAACGCTTCTTGATACGGGTAAGCGATGGGTTTTTGATGCCCAGGTAGGATGAAATATGATAGGCAGGAATGCGGTTAACGATGTTGGGATGCTGGGCTACCATCTTTAAATAACGCTCTTCGGCGGTATTGAACTGGAACTCTTCGGCACGGGCCTGCGAGTGGTTGAAAAACAGTTCGGCAATGAGGCGACCGAAACGTTGCCAGCCGGTTGGTGTGGTATAAAGGTACTGGAGATCGTTGTAGTTAATGGAGATGATCTCGGCATCTTCCATCGCCTGGATAAAATAGGCACAAGGGTACTGGTTTATAAAGCTCCGGAACGATACCAGGAATTGACGTTCCGAAAAAAAGTAGATATTCTTTTCTTCCTGCGTTTCGGGATGCACGTAGTAGATCCTGAACAATCCCTTGTTGATCAGCGCCAGATCAGTACATACAATGTTTTGCATGTTAAAGAAATCGCCTTTCACAATTTTACGGGTTCGCCAGTAAGGCATACTGATGTTGATATCATTGCCCGACAGGTCGGCAAATTTGCCAAGCAGCTCGTTCAATACTTCCTGTTTTGATTCCATACTGTTAACAAAGCGTAATTATTCCAAATATCGGCACAAAAAACCACAGCAATTTTCACCTGGGTTAATAACATGACATTTTATTTTCTTATTTTACAATCAAACTAAATTAAATAAAGAACAATCACCAAATCAATCAACATCATGAAGAACATAAAAACATCTCCCCATGTTAGTGAGTTTGATAGAGATAACCCTCTTCCTGACTGCCATTATACTGGCAGTATCCGGTCCGCGAAAAAGCAAAAAGAAGCGAAATAATATCAACCCGGACGCTCGTCTGCGTTCCGAATATCACGTTACCGAAAACGGAGCATTGGAACATGTAAAAAGTGATATTTAAACACTAACCCAACTTCCGGGATAACAACAGTAAATAAAATAGAACCGCCGCTAAACAATTTACGGCGGTTTTTTATTTAATTTACGGCACTATAAACCCAACCCTGCTCCCGGTTTGAAATATATTTACAGCTTTTTATTTTTTAGTTTAGTTTACACCAGCCTGTTTGCACAGGTAAGAATTACCGGTAAAATAACCGACAATTCCAAAAGTCCCGCGGTGCTGGCGGTTGTTAATCTTCAACAGCAAAACTCCGAACAAACCAGGGTGGTACAAACCGACTCGCTCGGCATATTTAGTTTTACTGATGTTGACAAAGGCAATTACAGCTTAACCATTATTTACACCGGTTATCAAAAAACTGAACTTAAGCTAAACTTTCAACGTGATACCAGTTTATCCATTACACTAACCGATAATACCACACAACTGAATGAGGTAACCGTAACCGCCAGCAAGGCCACTGTTGAAAACAAAAGCGATAAACTGGTTTATAACGTTTCAACCAGTGCAACATCGGCCGGTGCAGACGCGCTTACTGTGATTGGCCGGGTGCCGGGTGTAAAAGTTGGCGATAATGACTTGAGCATCGTTGGCAAGGGCAGCGTTAAAGTGATGGTAAATGAAAGATTGGTTCAACTGGCCGGCACCGATCTGCTTCGTTACCTGCGGTCGCTTTCGGCAAGCCAGGTGGCCAGTATCGAGCTCATTAAAAATCCGGGTGCAGCATATGATGCAGAAGGGAATGCCGGGCTCATCAACATTACCTTAAAACATAGCAAAAAGCAGGGCTACTCCGGCAGTGTACAAATTAATGATAAGCAATGGCTGCACAACCCGGCCTCGGTTTACGGAACCAGCAACTATTGGTGGCTGAATGCAAGCGGCGATCTCAACTATAATACCGCCAAGCTATCAGCCTACGCCAGTGTAAACGTAGATCACGACCATGAACTGGAAGGCTTTGAAACCGATATCTATTATCCCAAGCAAACCTGGCTGCAAACGGATACCGGCAATTATCGTTACCACAACTTAAACTTCATTGCTGGTGCCGATTACAGGTTCAGCCCCAAAGTAACTGCCGGGATAAACTACCAGGGCGGCAAAAACACCTACGATGGATCAGACCATGTGAATAACCCGATCATCAACAATGCTACCGGCACTATTGATTCAACGTTAAGAACCTATGCTACCTACCACCCGGTAGCCATCAGCAACGCCGTTAACCTGCACAGCACCATCGGCCTGGATACGGCAGGCGCTAAACTGGTACTCAATGCTGATTATTTTAATTATTACCGTACCGACAGGTCGGACTTTGAGAGCAATACCTACCTCGCAGATGGCTCATTGAACGCTGCAAGCCGGAACCGTTATCATGATACCAATAAACAGAATATCAACATTTACACTTTTAAAGCCGATGCCTTGTTGCCAACCAAATACGCCCGTTTTGCTTTTGGCGGAAAACTGAGTTTTATCAACAACTATAGTAACGCATTTTATTTTAAAAGAGCCGCCAATGATTCGTTAAAATATGATCCGAACCTGAGCAATGAGTTTACTTATACCGAAAACACCCAATCGGTTTACGGCAGCATCAACCGAGAGGACGGCAAATGGAAATATCAGGCAGGATTAAGGGTGGAACGCACCGAAACCAAAGGCTTTTCGCACACACTTAATCAAACTACTATTAACAATTATACCAGACTGTTTCCATCCGCAACGGTTAGTTACCAGGCCGGTGTTGACCACAGTCTCTCGCTAAATTTTGGCAGGCGGGTGAACCGGCCAACTTTCTGGAACCTTAACCCTTTCAAAAGCCTGTTCACAGCCTACAGTTATGGCGAGGGTAACCCCTATCTTCAGCCCGAATACAATACCAATTTTGAGCTTTCGCATACTTACAAAAACAGGCTTACTTCGGCCATATTTTTGAATGTCACCAACAGTGGGTTTAACAACGTTACCATTGCCCGGCCGGATACCAACCTGGTTTATACCACGCCGCTCAATTTTATCAAAACCTACCGGGCTGGCATTTCTGAAAATTACTCGATGCAATTACTAAGCTGGCTTGACAATAACAACCAGTTCACCTTTTACCATACCGATGCCAAATCGGCCATAAGCGCGGTAAAAAACATCAGCGGTTTCGGCGCTTATATCGCAACCAACAATAACATTTACTTTAATGCCGATAAAAGTTTTTCAGGCGCGGTAAATTTCTGGTACCAGTTTCCGGAGATAGATCATATTGGCCGCAGTGATGCCTACTATAAACTCGATCTCGGTCTTAAAGCGTCTATACTTAAAAAGAAGATAGATGTTTCATTTGTGATGAACGATGTTTTCAGGAGCAGCGCTTCGGCAGTTACTACTACCGTTAACGGGATAAAGCAAAAGTACACCAACTTCCAGATCAACCGGTACGCCTTGCTGGGCATCAGCTACCGCTTCGGCAACAGTCAAAACAAAGCCGAAAAACTGGATACCGGCAACCAGGATGAAAAAGGGAGGGTCCATTAAAAACAAAAAAAGGAGCCATAGAAGCTCCTTTTAAACAATCATAAAACAAAACAAGGTTACATTTTACCTGCAGTATCCTTGCCCATTTTACCTTTAGACATTTTATCGTGACTCATTTTACCTGAGCTCATCTTGTCTTTTGACATTTTATTGTGGCTCATCTTATCAGCCCCCATTTTGTCTGAAGCCATTTTATCATGGCTCATTTTGTCTTTACTCATCTTGTCCTTTTTCATTTTACCGGTATCGCTAAGCGCAACAGTATTATGCGAAGGAACTAATGTTTTAGCCTGTACGTTAGCCGCAAGACCGGCGACAGTAAAAATGGCGATAAGGACGCCTGAAATAATTGATCTGATTTTCATGTTTCGTTTTTTAGTTATTTCCCGGTTGGTCGGATAGGAATGCGAAACCTTACAAAGTATTTTTATTTTATTTTCAATACCCGGGGAAATCGCTTTTAAATACAAACGATAAATCAAAAATTTCTACACGAATTTGAATCAACTTAAGATTCGTGTAATTCGATTAATTGTGGAGGGCTTGCAAAGCATTTGTGTAGAAATTTTTCGGCTGAGATTAGTAAAAAAGGCCGGATCCAAAAAAAATTGTGAAATTCGTGCGCATTCAATTCTTACACAAAAACTATTTTATGGAGATCAGCGAGGCACAGCAGCTTGTAGATAACTGGATAAAAACAACGGGCATCAGGTATTTTAATGAGCTCACCAACACAGCCATTTTAATGGAAGAGGTTGGGGAGGTAGCCCGCATTATGGCCAGGCAGTACGGCGAGCAATCGTTCAAAAAATCAGATACGGAAGTTAACCTTGCCGATGAAATGGCTGATGTACTTTTTGTTCTCATTTGCCTGGCTAATCAAACCGGGATCGACCTCACCGAAGCGCTGGTAAAAAACATGGATAAGAAAAGTATCCGCGATGCAGAGCGGCATAAAAACAATGAAAAATTGAAATAGTTAAAATTAAATTTCAATAATTTCACTTTTTCAGAATTTAATTCTGTTTATTTTAAATTTTAAACAATTTAATAAGGCAGCCATCGTTTAATCTAAAACAATTAAACAGCCTTATTATGAAAACCTATTTTATCCTATCGGTAAGTTTTTTGCTTGTATTTACATCATGCAAGCATGAAACGGAACAAAAAGTAAGATTGACCAACGTTGAGTTAGTCCCTCCTGCACCCGCCGAGGAAAAAAGCATAGCAGCAGCCGATCAACTGGAAGATGCCAGCATTGCTAATAAAGCACCGGCACCTCCCCCCTCCATTACCGATACCACCAAAAAAATCATCAAAGAAGGCGATATCCGTTTTGAAACGGGCGATCCAAAAGCGGCCAGGCAAAACATTGTTTCATTGCTCAAAAAATTAGGCGGCTACCTTGCCGAAGAAAATGAAACCAACAGCGGTGAAACCAATCAAAAGGAATATAGCCTCAAGATCAGGATCCCTTCCAAAAACTTTGATGCATTTTTAAACAGCCTAACTTCCTCCACAGATCATATCGACTCAAAAATCATTCACATCAGGGACGTAACTACGCAGTTTATTGATGTTCGCGCCGAGATCAGCGATAACAAACAGTTGGAACAGCGTTATTTACAATTGGCTGCTAAAGCCACAAAAATGACCGACCTGCTTGCTATTGAAGATAAGCTTGCCGCTATTCGCACAGAAATTGATTCGGCGCAGGGCCAGTTGAATTATTTAAGCAGCCAGGTTAGTTACAGTTCGCTGGATATCAGCTTTTACACCAGGAAGAGCGGCGAAGTAAACACGGGTGACAATTTCAGCTATAAGTTCAAAAAATCACTGATTGACGGATGGGAGGTAATGCAGGACCTGTTCTTTTCCATCATAGCCCTTTGGCCATTGATACTTGCGGCTTTAATTATCTACCCATTGATCGTCCGCTGGAAAAAACGGAGGAAGGCAAATGCCTCGGCAGAAGCATAAAAAACTATCGCTAAGGTTAATATAGTATTGAAATTATAAAAATCTAAATGGTAAAAGGAATTAACAGATGAAGATTTATTAATAAGGGTAGAGTTCTTATTAAATTATTTAATAAATGCTTGACAAGTAGAAATTTAACAACTAATTTTAAACACCCTAATTAATTAGTCATGATCCGTGTACGGTCTAAAGTTGTACTGTTGGTTGCTCCTCATGTAGTTGGCCTTGATGTATTGCCCAATAACAAGGTTTTTAAACACATTTCAATCACCGCGGCTATCTTTCCGGCAATACATGATATTAAACCCAACCTGCTTATACTTGATTACGATCATCTTGTCAATGATATAGAAAAAATTCTCCGTCGTTTAAGCACAAACCCCTCCTATAAAAGCATTAAGATCTGCTGTTATAAAAACAAGTGGCATTCTAAAGTTGATCCCTTCCTGAAAACATTAGGTGTTGACCATATTTTTTATGCCGAAGACATGAAGGAGGAAGCCTCCAGGAAAAACGTCTTTGACGCTATCGGCAGTGTTATAATGGATGGGACGTTTTTTAGCTTGTTGAAACCGGTGCATTAATAGTTTCTCAACGCAAAAACATCTCCACCACGTCATTGAGAGGCACAAAGCATTCGCAAACTATACAGGGTTAATTACATAGTTGTTCTGCCAATCGGGAATTGCTCCGTACCTTATAATGACGTGATTGTAAGTTACTGATTGTTAAGTGCATTTTTCGGTCGATTTATAAAATATGGGCGTTGCCTGCGGCCGTGCTATCCGCTCATACTGCACAAGGCATTAGCCACAAGGCCGGTATCCGCTACTATCACTAACGCGGCCCCCGCACACCATTGCTGAAATATATTTTATACGTCATCGCGTTTTTTTCAGGTTTTCCCTGATGCTTACTCACAATGACGGGAAGTAATAATACTCGTTTCTTAAATCACTACCTCTCCTTCAAAAACTTTCACAGCGGGCCCTTCTAAAAAGATCTCTGTAAAAGCTTTACCATCGTAATCAAAACGAATATTGAGGTTACCGCCTAATACTTTTATAGGGGTTGTGATATGGCCGGTTTGTTGCTTATGCCGCGCCATGGCTAATGCAACGGCTGTTACGCCTGTACCGCAGGCAAAGGTTTCATCCTCTACCCCACGCTCAAAGGTGCGTACGAAGTAGCCTTCTTCCATCGGCTCAACAAAATTTACATTAATGCCGTTTTTACGATATGTGGCATTGTTGCGGATGGCGTGGCCTTCCTGGTAAACATTGCGCTGCTCAAGCCCGTCAACCAATTTCACATAGTGGGGCGAGCCGGTATTTAGTACATAGGCATCGGCATCGGTACTCACTTCGTTTACGTTGATCATTTGCAGACTCACCCAATCGCCTTCGTCTGAAATTTTGGCATAATGCGGACCATCTACAGCCAAAAATTCAGTTTCGGATTCAATAACGCCTAAAAATTTGGCAAAGGCCACAATACAGCGACCACCATTGCCGCACATGCTGCTCGGCTGACCATCGGCATTGTAATAAACCATCTCAAAATCGTACCCTTCTTTGTTTTGCAGCAGCATGAGGCCATCGCCCCCGATACCGAAACGCCTGTCGCACAGGCCCGAAATCAGCTTAGGATTATGATGATCAACGCTATTGTCACGGTTATCAATCAAAATAAAATCATTTCCTGCGCCCTGGTACTTATAAAAATGTAACTTCACAATACTATCCCTTTAATATCAATCTCTTAACCTTAACAAAACCCGTGCTAACAATTAAAATGACCGATGTTTATGCATTTAACAAATTTTAACAAAAAACGGGATAACTTATCATTGATTATCTCGTCTATATGGTATTAAATTTGATCTGTAAACTTAATAATAAGAAAGGCAAAAATAAATGAAAAAGATAGGTTTAACATTATTAACCGCTTTTGTTGGAGGGGCGATGGCCTTGGGCGTATACAAGGTTATCGAAAATAAGTACTCAGACAACATGAGCTTTGAGGACAAACAAAAAGTATATTTTACAAGTAATCCGTCAACCCCGGTTTCATCAACCGGCGATCTGGATTTTACCCAGGCAGCAGCTGTAGCTACCCCGGCGGTGGTTTATATCCGCACTACTTACAGCAGCAAAGCCAGTGGCGGTGGCGGTCAGGATCAGCTGGAGCAGATGTTTGGCGATATGTTCGGTCAGCGATCACGTCCGCAAGGGCCACAGATGGCATCTGGTTCAGGTGTTATCATTTCGCCTGATGGCTATATCGTGACCAACAACCACGTAGTTGAAAAGGCCGATAAAATTACCGTTGCCACTAATGATCACCGTACTTTCAGCGCCAAAGTGATAGGCACCGACCCAAGTACAGATTTGGCCCTGATTAAAGTTAGTGCTACCAACCTGCCTATTGTAAAATTAGGCAACAGCGATGAGGCTAAAGTTGGAGAATGGGTATTAGCCGTAGGCAACCCTTTTAACTTAACTTCAACCGTTACAGCCGGTATCATCAGCGCCAAAGGCCGTAACATCGGTATCATTGGCAGCGAAGATAATTCGGACGAAAACCCGTTCGGTCGCACCCGTAACCAGTCCGCCCCTAAATTGAACAAGGCTATCGAGTCGTTCATTCAAACAGATGCGGCCATTAACCCTGGTAACAGTGGCGGCGCATTGGTTAACACCCGTGGCGAGCTGATCGGTATTAATGCTGCTATCGCTTCACACACCGGCTCATACGAAGGCTATGGCTTTGCCATCCCGGTTAACCTGGCTAAAAAAGTATTGAACGATATCAAGAAGTTTGGTACTGTAAAACGTGGCTTTGTGGGTGTTACTTTCACCGAACTTAATCCCGACAATGCCCAGAAACTTGACGTAACAACCACTAACGGTTTATACGTGAATGACCTTGTACCCGGCGGTGGTGCCGAGCAGGCAGGTTTACGCAAAGGCGATATCATTGTTAAGGTTGAAGGCAATCCGGTTTATGAATCATCTGATCTGCAGGAACGTGTAGGCCGTTTACAGCCTGGCGATAAGATCAACGTTACCGTATTGCGCGATGGCAAGGATAAAGATTTCGCGGTGACGCTTAAAGGCGATGCCGTAGCACCGGCAAACCGTACCGCTGCAAGATCCAAATCGGCCGAAGAGTTGTTTAACAAATTAGGAGCAAGCTTCCACGCTTTAACCCCTGCCGAAAAAGCAAAACTGCGCGTTAACGCAGGTGTCCTGGTAACACAGGTACGTGAAGGCGGCTTGTTTGACGCAGCCGAAATACCCGAAGGTGTAGTGATCACCAGCATTAACAAATTGCCGATTACCAGTATCGATGATATTGACAAGGCAATTGTAAAACCGATACAAGGCAACATTATCATTGCCGGTATCTACCCGGATGGATCGCACTTCAGTAGCGCGTTCCCGGCTCAATAAGCATTTTTTTTAAGTGATTTTGCATATGAAACCCCGACTGTAATGGTCGGGGTTTTGTTTTTTATCAGGATTGATTATTCCAAAGCGTAGGACTTGTGCGATTCCCCTCTTGAGAGGGGCGGAGGGGTGTGTTTCTGCTTTGATAAGTCAATCGCATAAACACACCCCAGCCATCACACATTTCCGCCGCGCCCCCTCTCAAGAGGGGATTTTAAATGCCTTGCAGTAATTAACTTACATCGTCGCCCTCTTGGCCGGGCGGGGGCCAGTTACTTTACCTTAGATGCAAAGTAACCAAACATCAAGACAAAAAAATGCTTCACCCCGCAGGCCATACTCCCTGGCCCGCTTTTTTGTCGGGCCGACGCGCTTTTGTTTTGCCGAATTACAAGATGATCTGATTTCATTAAACCATCATAAAAACCATGTCCTTGCGAGGAGCAGCCGGGAATGTGCCAAGGGGCGACGTGGCAATCGCATACTATACAGGGCGGCCATGCTTCCGCGCGGTTGCCACGCTGCGCTCGCAATGACATAGTTTTTATTATTCTTGTTTCCTGGCTCTTACTGTCTTGCTTCTCTCCCCCTCCCTCCCCGTCAGCGGGTAAGCTTCGGGCGAAAGCGGGCAGAACAATGGTGGCCTTGTGCGAAGGATGGGGCATAGCAAGTTTTTGCAGAAGCGAAGGCCTGTGAAGGCAGGGCAAAATAATTGCAGCCCGTGGTTCTGCCCGATTTGCAGGGCAAAGACCTTGTGCGGCAAAGAAGCCTATCTGCTGACTTGACTTTTTGGTTACTTTTGTGTCAAGACAAAAGTAACAGCCCTCCCGCGGCAATTGAGCGGGCCAATGTTAGTTAAATACAACTAAATATTATTAAGCGATAGCGCAGCGCTTTACTCTGCACTGCACACAGTTACCACACTATCGCTCAACAATGACATTTTTTATAATTAAAACGCCAACACCACTTTGCCAACAGTCCTTCCACTTTCCAATTGCAAATGCGCATCGGCCATTTGCTCAAACGGAAATACTTTGGGTACATGAGATTTAATGATCCCTTTTTGCAGCAAACCCGCAATGGTTGTCATATTTTCGGCACTTGGTTTTACCAGGATATTGTGACCGTTAATGCCCAGCGCAGTAGCTTTAGGGGTAACCGTTTCGTTCATACCCGAAACAATACTCACGATAGTACCTCCTTTTTTAACAACCTGTAGCGAGCGGTCAATGTATTCGCCGCCTATGGTGTCAAGTACAAAATCGATATTACTGGTAGCGGTTTCAAAGGCTTGTGCTTTATAGTCGATATGCTCATCAGCACCGAGGCTCAGTACAAAATCACGGTTAGCGGCAGAAGATGTTCCGATAACGTATGCCCCCAAATGTTTGGCAATCTGTACGGCATAATGACCTACCCCGCCCGATGCAGCATGGATCAATACACGGTCGCCGGGTTTGATCTGTTCATACGTATGGAAAGCTTGCCATGGCGTAAGTGCAGCCAATGTAGCGGCGGCAGCCTCCTCGTGACTGACGCCTGCTGGTTTAAGCGTAAGCTCATCGGCCTTAGCTTTAACATATTCAGCATAGGCTTTACCGGTTTTCGGGAAATCTATCATGGCGAAAACCTCGTCGCCGGGTTTAAAGTTGGTGACATCAGCGCCAACCTCGGTTATCTCACCCGAAATATCCCAGCCTAAAATAATCGGCGACTCATCCTTAATGCGCCCGGCAACACCTTTTCCCGAACGGGTTTTAGCATCTACAGGGTTTATGCTGATGGCTTTAAGCTTTACCAGCACTTCATCGGCAGCTATAGTTGGTACAGGTATTTCGGCAGGCACAAGGTTTTCAACCCCGCCAAAGCCTTTTAAAATTATTGCTTTCATATTTTGATGTATTCGTTTGGTATACCAAAGTTATGCCACTGTAAATAAAATAAATGCTATAAATGAGGAATATTGATTTTTAAACAGAAACCCTATCTTAGAAACGTGATCAAAGTAACATGCGCTATTATTGTTGATGCCGACGGACTTGTTTTTGCCGCCCAACGGAGCGCAACCATGAGCCTGCCTTTAAAATGGGAGTTCCCCGGCGGTAAAATTGAACCCGGCGAAACCGCCGAAGCCTGCCTCATCCGTGAAATTAAGGAGGAGCTTAATGTAGAGGTGGAAATTGTAGCTTCCCTGCCTGCCAACACGCATCAATACCCCGGTGTTACTATACAATTGATCCCTTTTGTTTGTAGGCTTATTTTAGGTGAGATTATACTTAAAGAGCATCTTGATTTCAAGTGGCTAGCTAAAGATGAATTGTTAGCTTTGGATTGGGCGGAGGCGGATGTGCCGGTGGCTGAATATTATTTGGAGAATTAGCAACAAGCCTTCTGTTACTTTTGTCTCCTTTATTGCTGTATTAAATCGAAAACAATACTGTTTTTGACTATTTCTTTATCTTGCAATTCCAATTTTAATATTATGCCTAAACCCTCATTAACCTTTATCGACCAAGAAGCTGTAAAAAAGGATTTTAAAACCCACTTAGTTGACGATTCAAATAAAAGAATACTTTTTTCTGCCCGATTTGGTGCAGGAAAATCAACTTTCCTAAAGCACTTTTTCGAGGACGAAGAAATTGCAAAATCATATCTAACATTAAAATTGTATCCTGTCAATTATTCAATTGCTCATAACAAAGACGTATTTGAATTAGTTAAATATGACATTATTTACGAGTTACTATCAAAATATTCAGATAAAATTGACCTAAAAAAGGATGATTATTCAAATTTGTTGCTTGGGCAGATGTTTCTTTTACATGGCTTTAAAATTGATCCTCTAATTAAGTCTGTCTTAAAAATCACTAATCCAGAATCAGAACTGTATAGCGAAATAACAGACAAATTATTGGAGATTTTTAAACAATATTCAGCATATAAAGATGAAGTGGTAAAAGATAATAGTAGAATGCTGATGCAGTACATAAAGCAATTAAGACATCATAAAGGATCTCCTCATGAATATGACGATATATCGGAATTAATAACGACGATGCTTGAAAATATCGCTAAAGTAGAAGCAGATAAAGGTGTGGACAATGAGAGTGAAGTTGATGTGAAAGTTGGCGAGGGTGGCGACGAAAAGACACTTCAAACTGTATTGATAATCGATGACCTTGATAGGTTAGATCCCGAACATGTCTTTAGGCTATTTAATATATTTAGTGCTCATTATGATAGCATTTATGATGAAAATAAATTTGGCTTCGACAAAGTAGTTTTCGTTTGTGACTACAATAACATAAGATTGATGTATGAGCATAGATATGGTAAAGGCGTTGATTTTAGCGGATATATAGACAAATTCTATTCAACGAAACCTTTTTATTATGATAATAAAATCTACGTAAGAAGCTTATTACTCACCATATTTAAAAACAAGCCAATTATCCTTCCACCTAAGAGGAGCGATGAATTACAACCGGGGCGAAGCGTATTCTATTCGGCCTTTGAATACCTCATAAATGCATTATTTGAAGTCGGGGCGATAACATTAAGGAATCTTGAGCAATTCGAGTCCTATGATTTGCCCACTTACAAAATAATTGCTGGAAAACAAAGCCATCAATATTTTGCCTCAGATTTTCCTTTCTTAATACTTATTCATTTATTGAAAAAGCTTATCAATATGGAATCCCTAAAGCATAACTTATTAAACTTAACGGAAAGATTTAATCACAACCCCAATTTTGTGATTACAGATTCTTCTCAAGAACGCATCGAAAATTACTTGATTGGCTCATCACTACATTTTATTATTGAGCCTGACAAAATATTCAACTATGATAGAGTAGAATCGGGCAATGAAAATGGAGTTATAGAATTAAATGGCAAATTGTTACATTATCGTTTAGTTTATAACAGTAGCCGCGAAATTAGAGGTGCAAGCCTAAATTTCATCAATTCGGCTAAGGAAGATAAGACTTATAATCCCAATATCTTCGAATTCCTATTTGATGCCCTTGTCAAAAGTGAAACGTTTACTCTTATTGATTAATTCAACTGAAAATACATTTGCCCCATGAAACAAGGCCAAACACTTTGGACAAAAGATGAGCTAACATTAGCCATCAACCTGTACACCAAATTGCTGTTTGGCCAAATCCATCAAGGCAACCCGTTAATTAAGGAGCTGGCCGGTTTAATAGGCAGAACACCGGGTTCGGTAGCTTTGAAGTTGGTGAACTTTGCAAGTTTAGATCCTGTTTTAAAACAGCGAAGTATTAAAGGCATGAGCAATGCCAGTAAACTGGACAAAGAAGTTTGGGACGAGTACATGCACCGCTGGGATGAAAAGTACATGGAGGGCGAAGTTTTACTGGCTCAGAAGAAACAAACTACGGTAGAGAAGCTATATGCGATTAACCTTGATGAATACCAGGAGCGCGAAGGCCGGGAAGTTATAAGATCGGTTAAGGTTCGTTTGAATCAGTCTATTTTCAGGGGAGCCGTACTTTCAAATTATAACAATCAATGTTGTATTACCGGCATCGCTATTCCAAGCTTATTGGTTGCAAGCCACATAGCACCATGGAGTAAGGACGAGGGCAATCGCTTAAACCCTCAAAATGGCTTCGCCCTAAACGCGCTGCATGATAAAGCCTTTGATAAACACATGATAACCGTTACCGAAGATTTCAAGATCAAAGTTTCGCCTAAGTTTTATAATCAACAGGATGTCCCTGCCATCAAGCAAAACTTTATCGATATCGACGGCCAGCCGCTGCTTGAGCCAAAGAAATTTTATCCCAAAGCGGAGTTTTTGAAATTGCATAATGAAATATTCGCGAGCTTATAAATAGCGAGAGGGTTTTGACTTTATATATAAGCGATTCGTAGCCCCAATCAATTTCGTGTTATCACGAAATTGATTAATAAAAAATAGCTTTTAAATCCCACAATAATGGTGGCGCTATTCTGTCAGCTCCCCAATCCTCCAATCTCACCCAAAATCATTTCCTTCAAAAAACATCAAAAATTCAACCCGCTTCAAAAGCATTAAACGGAACGGTAAAATTCCACTCCAAAAAGTTTTAATAGCTGATTTTCAGTAGCTTAATAGCGTTTCGGTCTATTTGTTAAAACACTGACAATCAACACAAATGGTATTCCAACCCGTTTCGCGTTTCACTCTCAATTTTTGGAACATTGCTGTTTTTATTCAAAAAACCTCAACAACTATTTTCAGTTTTTTGTGGGGAATCAAAAAATTGGGACACCCGATTTTTTTTACTATGTTTGTTATCTATATAACAGATAGACATAGTAGTATTTAATTAATCGAACAAAATAATGCAAAGGCATAGGGGTAAAAGTTTAGAGTGTTGTAATAAAGTAAACGCGTTAAAAGCTTTATTCAATCACTTTAAAATAATTACCCATGATACCCGCATTAATAATTTGGTTATTTAAAAAATATATCCTCCCTTACTTCCGCAACAAAACCTTCCCGGTATTAAAAATATTCGGTCCGCTGAAAAAGGTGGTCGTGGTGCTGGCTTTGTTGTGCTTTGCTGCCGGTGCTTTGGCACAGGAGCAAACGGTTAAATACAATGTGTTGCACAGCGGCAAGGTGGTTGGTCACATGAACCTGTACCAAAAACGCCAGGGCGATGAACTGTACCTCAAAATGATTTCGGAAGTTAAAATGCGCTTCATTTTCAGTGTTAAGGTTGATATCCAGGAGGAGAGCACTTTTAACAATGGTAAGCTTATAAATTCGCTGGTGTGCCGTAATGTTAATGGCTCCGAGAAATGTAACCGCCAAACTAAAGCCGTTGCCTCGGGTTATCAAACTATTGCCGAGGGCAAATGCGGTAAAACAGTTGAGCAAAAGCAAATTGCTGCCAACCTTATGCTGCTGTACTGCCACGAACCCGACGACCAGGCGCAGGTGTACTCTGATAATTTCCAGCAGTTTTTACAGGTTAAGCAGGTGAGCCCTCATGTGTACCGTATCGATCTGCCCGATGGTAACTACAACTTTTACAGTTACACCAACGGCGTGTGCAGCAAGGTTGATATTCACCATTCGTTGTACACCATCCAGATCCAGCTGGCCTGATTGATTTTTTAACATTTGGGCTCTATGAATTTAACGGCCAAACAAGCTATCTTTAGCGCTAACATCTACCTCCTAAAAGTGGAATATAGCGATAGCACGGCCATTGGTTTAATTAAACAGGGAAGCCAGAAGGCTTTTGAACGACTTTTTAAAGATCACTTTAAAAGTCTGCACGCCTATGCCTACACTTTTTTAAAGGATGATGAAATGGCCGAAGAGGTAGTACAAAACGTATTTTGCCGCATTTGGGAAAAACGCGATCAGCTTAAAACCGATGGCAGTATCAAGGCCTACCTGTACCGCTCCGTACATAACGAAAGCCTGAACTATTTAAAGCACCAGAAGGTACGCGCTAATTTCGGCGTTTATTATGCTGATGAAATGGAACAGAACAGCAGCAGCGAACTGGCCTCCAAAAAACTGCTCACTGCCGAACTGCAAAAGCATATTGAAAAAGCCCTGAGCGAACTGCCCGAGCAGTGCCGCATCATTTTTCAGCTAAGCAGGTTTGAGCAGCTTAAATACCAGCAAATTGCCGATCATATGGGTCTATCGATCAAAACTATCGAAAACCAGATGGGCAAAGCGCTGCGGGTAATGCGCCAGAAACTGGCCGAGTTTTTACCCATAATTTTATTGTTATTTATTAATTGGTTTGTATGAGCTATACCGGTATGCCCATAGATGATGATTTGCTGGTGAAATACCTGGTTGGCGAAGCTACGCCTGCTGAGGCTGAAGCTATACAAAACTGGATTGCCGCTTCGCCTGCTAACAGGCAGGAATATGATAATTTTAAACTGATCTGGGATGAGAGCCAGCATATAGCTTCTACTAAAAATGTGGATGAGGATGCAGCCTATCTCCGTCTGCAAAAAAGGCTAAACAATACTGCTCCGGCCGTAGCTCCATCAGCGCAGGTCCGCAAAATGAAAACGAGCTGGTGGATAGGTATCGCGGCATCGCTATTGTTAGTTTGTACCGTGGCCTGGTTAACCATAAGCCACTATTATGACAATAAGGCTATTGCTTTTGTTAAGATAGAAAGTGATGCACAAACCCGCGCGCAAACCCTGCCAGACGGTTCGGTAGTAACATTGAACAGTCATAGCACCCTGATTTACCCCGAAAAGTTTATCGGCAACATCCGCCCGGTTACCATGTTGGGCGAGGCTTTCTTTAAAGTTACGCCCGATAAAACAAAACCTTTCATAATTAAGGTGAACGGTGTAACGGTTAGGGTGGTTGGCACGTCATTCAATGTGAAGAGCCGCGACGGGAAAACGCAGGTAATTGTGGAAACGGGAATTGTTAATGTAAGCGAGAAAACAAAAAACGTAAACCTTAACCCCGGCGAAAAAGTATTGGTCACCGGAAAAGACGGACTGCTTGCCAAGGAAAGCAACAAAGGACGCTTATATAACTATTATATAACCCATGAACTGGTTTGCGATGAAACACCGTTATATGAATTGGTGACTTCCCTGAACGAAGTTTACGGGGCGCACATTGTTATTGGCAATAAAGCTATTGCTAACCTGCCTATTACTACGGTGTTTAAAGATCAGTCGTTAGAGCAGGTATTGCTGGTGATCTCCGAAACGTTTAAAATCAAAGTGGAGCGCGGGAAAAAGGGGATTGTGTTGAAGTAGAGACGCTATCTTACTAAAAAAAAGCGGGACATTACTATAAAACCATGTCATTGCGAGCGATAGCGTGGCAACCGCACGGAAGCACAGCCGCCCTGTATAGCATGCGGTTGCTTCGTCGTTCCTCCTCGCAATGACATAGTTTATTAATATTGAAGAATATTTTATGTTGTATAAACTACATCGTTACCTAAACTATACCATCTGCCTGCTGCTGCTCACAGCCCTAACAGCCCGCGCCGATTCCATCCTTTCCAAAAACATATCGGTACATGTTACCGAAATGCGCCTCGGCACTGTGCTTAAAACCATCGAGCAAAAAGGCAACTTCTACTTTTCATACAACAGCAACATTGTAAAAACCGACAGCCTGGTTACCATCAATGCCGATAACTGGACTATAAAAGAGGTGCTCGACCATATGCTCAGCTACCGCTTTGAATACCGCGAATCGAAGAATTTTATTATCCTGAGATATGCTCCCCTTCAGCTTACCATAGTTACCGATAAGGCCGCAACCGAAGGCGACAACTATAGCATCAGCGGCACCATAACCGATGAGCAAACCGGCCATAAACTGCCCAACGCCAGCGTATACTCGCACGAGCAATTGCAATCGGTACTGACCGATAAGGAAGGCCATTTTGATATCACCCTCCGTAACGAGGGTCAGCCCATCACACTCACTATCAGCAGAGAGTTTTATAAGGATACCACCGTTACTTTCCTGGCCGATGTTACTGTGAGGAGCACCGACACCACACTGAAAAAAAAGAGCCTGCTTGGTTATATACTTAGTGACGATTATTCGGGCGTTGAAAATACTTCGCTCGGCAAGTTATTCCTCTCTACCAAACAACAGATCCAGGCAGCCAATCTCGGCGGCTTGATAGCGCAAGCTCCCTTCCAGGCCTCTGCCATACCGGGCGTAAGTACCCACGGAAATTTCAGCGGACAGGTAGTTAACGTGGTTTCACTCAACGCAGTAGGCGGCTACAACGCCGGAGTCGACGGATTTGAAATGGGCATTATATTCAATTTAGATAAAGGTGACGTAGGCGCCGTGCAAATAGCCGGCATCTTTAACGTAGTAGGCGGTTCGGTAAACGGCATTCAGCTCGGCGGTTTGTATAATAACGTGTTGGGCAACGTGCGGGGCATTCAGCTGGCCCTACTGCACAATAGCGTAAAGCAAAACATGAATGGCCTACAATTATCTGCATTATATAACCACACCCGCGGATCGGTCCGGGGGATTCAATTGGGTGCGATAGGCAATATCGCCGGTAAAAATTCCGACGCTTTACAACTTGGCGGAATCGGGAACATCGCGCAGCAAAAGTTTGGCGGGCTACAGGTTGCAGGATTGTTCAATTATGCCAAACACCTTACCGGTGTACAACTGGCACTGGTAAACATTGCCGATACTTCTTCAGGCTTCAGCATCGGGTTGTTGAATATTATTAACAGCGGTTATCATAAACTGGCCATCTCCACCAACGAAACACAAAACATCAACCTCGCCTTTAAAAACGGCAACAGTAAACTGTACACCGTTTGGCAGGGCGGTATACGGGTTGATGGTAACAGTAAGCTCTATTCTTTTGGATTGGGCTTTGGGCGGGAATTTGGTTTAGGCCGATATTTAGCTATTAATACCGAAATCGGTTCAAGCTATCTATACCAGGGTACCTGGTTAAAAACCAATCAGCTTAATAAGTTCAACCTTGATTTGACTTATAAAGTAAGCCGCAAGTTTTCCATTTTCGCAGGGCCATCTTTAAATTTCCTGTATTCAGATCAGCGTACACCTGTTGATGGCTATGCTTATGTTCGGGATTTGCACCATTCTTTTATAAATGATAACAGGAACTGGAGTGGTTGGGTTGGATGGAGTTTTGGGGTTAATTTGTTTTAAGGCGTCTTTCGGTTTTAAAAGGCTTTGGGTTTTATAACTCACATCGTCGCCCTCTTGGCCGGGCGGGGGCCAGTTACTTTACCTTAGATGCAAAGTAACCAAATATCAAGACAAAAAAATGCTTCCCCCCGCAGGCCATACTCCCAGGCCCGCTTTTTTGTCGGGCCGACGCGCTTCTGTTTTGGGAATTATAAGATGATCTGATTTCATTAAATCCTCCCATTTTTTGTCCTCTCAATTTTATCTTGTTTCTTTTTTTGTCAGCAGGTAAGCTTCGGGCGAAAGCGGGCAGAACAATGGAGGCCATGTGCGGCTGCAGGGGCATAGCAAGTTTTTGCAGAAGCGGGAGCCAGTGAAGGCAGGGCAAAATAATTGCAGCCCGTGGTTCTGCCCGCTTTGCAGGGCAAGGCCTGTGCGGCAAAGAAGCCTCCCTGCTGACTTGACTTTTTGGTTACTTTTGTGTCAAGACAAAAGTAACTGGCCCCGCCCGGCCAAGAGGGCGACGATGTGAGTTGTCTTAAGCAAAAGCTTTTCGTTTCCCTCAACCCCACTAATAAACCATCGATTCAATCTACTAATCAATCCAAATCCCCATTACCAAAAGTATCTCCCTGATTAATATCCCCGGTTTCGTAGCCTTTTTTAAACCAGTACATCCGCTGCGCGCTGGTACCATGGGTGAAACTATCGGGTTCAACATGGCCCTGGGCTTGTTTTTGCAGGCGATCATCGCCGATGGCATTGGCGGCGTTCAGGGCTTCTTCAATATCACCCTTGTCGAGTACTTTTTTCATACTTTGTTCATAGTGTGCCCAAACACCGGCATAAAAATCGGCCTGAAGTTCCAGCTTTACCGATAGTTTGTTGTACTCACTTTCACTAAGCCGGGAGCGTGCCTGATCCATTTTTTGTGAGACGCCTAATAGCTTTTGCACATGGTGACCAACTTCATGTGCTATTACATAAGCCTGGGCAAAATCTCCGGAAGCGCCGAAACGGTTCTTCAGTTCATCATAAAATGAAAGATCGATATAAACCTTCGAATCACCCGGGCAATAAAACGGACCGCTGGCCGAGCTGGCCGTTCCACAAGCCGATTGAACATAATTCCTAAATAAACTCAACCTTGGCTTTTCATACGTTTTGCCCATATCATTAAAAAGCTTTGTCCAGATATCTTCCGTATCAGCCAACACTACACGTACAAAATGCTTGCCTGCGTCTTCGGGGCCATTATTAGCGGTTTGCTCCTGCCGGGGCTGATTGGTTGCAACCTGGTTAAGCACAGCCGACGGATCAATCCCTGTAAAAAAATAAATAGCAGCCGCTATCAGTCCCAGCACACCGCCACCTATGGCTAATCTGCCGCCGCCACCGCCGCGCTCATCATCAACATTATCGCTTTCGCGCCTGCCAAACCATTGCATATGCTCCCCGGCCCCCTAAAGGGGGAGCCTCTAAGCAAAACAATAAAAAAAGCCCCTGTTTGTTTTAACAGAGGCTTCAAATTTTTTTGCTCCCCCTTTAGGGGGCCGGGGGACAATTACTTCACTATCTCAAACACAGCCTGAATCTGGAAGTTCAGCTTAATGGTTTTGAAACTGATATCCGAATCGCCGACATTGCTATCAGCAGATGCTTTGAACATCATAGTGTTTGCGTAAACACGTGGCTGAGGGAAGCTGCTGTTATCGCTTTCGGTAATGTTGATGGCACCACCTAATTTTTCACCAAGGGCAGCTAACAGGTAAGTTGCTTTATCGCGGGCAGCAAGCAGAGCTTTTATTTTAAGGTCACGTTTCAGATCAGCCATTTTTGAATAGTCATAGCTTTCAATATTGGTTGATTGAATTCCTTTAGGATCAATTTTCGACATGATCTGGTTAAACTTGTTCAGATCGCGCACACGCAGACCATATTGTTTGCTGGCCAAAAAATCAGGTGCTTTTTTCTTTTGATAAGTATTGTTCCAGGCCGATACATTGTTCACTGTAAAATCTACAGATGGAATGCCGGCATCTTTAACGGCTTTTTCCAGTTGATCTTCCAGGTCATTGATGGCGATATGTTTCTTGCCGTCCATGTATTCCTGCAGTGATATGGTCACGTTTATAATATCAGGAGTAACTTCCTGTTCGGCAATGCCGGTAACTTCAATTTTACGCCTAAGGTCAACGTTTTGGGCAAAAGCGCCAATGGTAGTTGCTAATAGTGCGGCAAGGATAAATAGCTTTTTCATATGTATTTTATTTGATGGTATGACTAAGGTAACGTGTGTTTAGTTTAATATGTAACAGCAAGGCTACAATTAATTACTAAGCTACTGGTATGCTTGCAAATAAAAAAGGGCTCGTTGGTTTGGGGCGAATAGTCCCGGGTCGGAACCGTAAATTTGATTTGACAACTGGATTCCATAAAATGAGTCACGCTGTGTGCTTTTTAGCACTCAAAGTTGTAGGCGATTAGCATCCCCGCTTTCTGCTGAGATATAAACAGGAGTTCAAACTCCGGCAAATTATCCTAATAATTAATTTAATTTTCAAAAGATGTAAATTTTGGCGCTGTGTTTGCAGTATTTATCTCACAAAAACATTAAATCATCTACCAATGGCAACTACTAAAGTAAAATCACCCGAACAAACTGCCAATGTGCAGGAATCGGCCCTGAATGAATTATTTATTGATGAATTAAAGGACATTTATTGGGCCGAGAAACATCTTTCGAAAGCATTGCCCAAAATGGCCAAAGCGGCAACATCCGATGAGTTACGTTCGGCCATCGAAAACCACCTGGCCGAGACCGAACGCCAGATCGTCCGTTTAGAGGATGCTTTCGCTTCAATAGGTCAAAAAGCTGTAGCTGTAAAATGCGAAGCAATGGCCGGATTGATCAAAGAAGGCGAAGAAATTGTATCCGAAACCGAAAAAGGCAGCATCACCCGCGATGCCGGTATTATTTCGGCAGCTCAAAAAATTGAGCACTATGAAATTGCATCTTATGGTACGCTTCGCACTTTGGCCAGCGTATTGGGATATGATCACGCCGCCGAACTGCTTGATTCAACCTTACAGGAAGAAAAAACATGCGACAGCCTGCTCACCCAAATCGCCGAAGCGGGGATCAACCAGGCTTCTAAAGCAGAAAAAGCCTAACCGTTTATTAGTTTTTTAAGAGCGGTCGTAGGGATTTACTCCTTGCGGCCGTTTTTTATGAATCGGCCTTATATTTAACTTCCGATAACTTATTGGGCTTTAGGTAAAGGTAATCATTCTTGAAATCAAGGATTATGTTAAAGCGCTTTAAAAGACCATTTCCAAAGTAGTTCATTTCAAAGCCTACCGGGTTTTTGCTGCCTAAAATAATTGTTGGCACGTTGGCAACAGGAAACCCGTTGAGCCTGATCAAGGGGACCTCTACTATTTTCATCTGGTATTTTTTGCCGGTAGGGTCACTTATCGTTGAGGATTTGATCAGCTTTAAATCAGTCGGGAAATTATTTCTGGCTACCCAGTTGCTATCCAAAATAATGGACTGATCAGATCCTGTGTCCATCGAAAATTTTCCGGTATATTTTTTACCGCCTATTTCAAATGTCTCGGTAGCATAACCATAAGAATGAATAAACCCGATCTTCGACCGTTCGTACCCTTTTAAACCTTTGGGCATTTTGGAGTAGATGATAATACGGTTGTTATCATAATCAACCTCTACCTGCTTGCCTTCAAACAGGTTCCAGCCAAAACGGCCGTCCATCCCGCGCGAGGTCAAGCCCGTAGGCAGTATCTCCTGGTTACGCCAAACAGCCGTGCCCATTTGCAGTTTTATAACCTTGTTCAGCTCATTAAAATTAGGTTTTGCGGTACCGGCCAAAACCTCGGCTTGGTTAGGCAGCAGCTTTGTTCTTTTTAAAATGGCATCCCTCGTTAAATGAAAATCGAATGAACTTACATCAAAATGTAGGTTTAAGGTATCAGTATCGTTCATAACAGCCTTTACCGCGATAGCGCTGTATCCTGTAAGGTTAAACGGGATAGTATCGTTTTTAGCAGCATCCTGTTTACCCATCGGGGGGATAGCACTTGCTATCTGCGTATAGCACGAATCCTTGCCGTTAAGCAGGATAATGAAATTATATCGGGTACCGGGTTTAACCTTTACCCTTATCGAATCGATATCGGTATAAAAAGTAACCCATTTTGTTGCCCGTGTCCTGTCGGCTGTATAAACATCCGGTCGCGTTTTGGGTGAGAGCGACCAGGCATTTTTATCTAAAAATCCACCATCGTTTATGGCTACTTTTTTCGATGTCGCCTTAATCACAGGCAGTTTTGACTGACCAATAACAAGCTTGTCCGGTAACAGGCAAATAAGCAGTAAAAGATATTTCATTGTTTTCATGAGGTAAGATGCTTAAAGATACACCGGGAATAAATCATTACAAAATACAGCTGTAAATGAGGGCAATGATCCTTAAAAAGGAACAAATTTTAAAACTTTTTCGGCGCTGCTCTTATTATACTAATATCTATGAAAATCATTAATTAAAACAAATTATCATGAACTCACTCCTGTATATGATTGCAGTCATCCTTATAATAGGATGGGCAATAGGCGTATTTTTCACATCAGTAGGCAGCCTGATCCACATTTTGCTGGTAATAGCCATTATCGCGTTCTTGCTGGGCATAATACGGCGATCTACGGCTATATAACACTGCTGAAAATATAAATTGATGCCCGGCCCTGTTAAGCCGGGCATTTTTTGTTGATATCTTTGCACCTTATCTGCATATAAAAATATTTCATCGATGGCTGGCTTCAAGCAATTCTCCTTTAAAAAATTCGGGTATTTAGATTTTGAACATGACTACACCGCCCAATTGCAAAAAAAGGATTATGCCGAATTTATCCAGATCTTATTTGTAAAAGCCGGCGGCGGGGCTGTTATCGATTTTAAAGAGTACAAGCTGCAGCAGGATGCCCTTTTCTTTATTAATCCCGGTCAGTTTCATAAACTCAATGATAATTGCACCGGCACCATGTTGTATTACAACCGCGATTTTTATTGCGTTGAAATGCATGATAAAGAAGTGGCCTGCGATGGGATCCTTTTTCATAATGTTTACGATATCCCGGTGGTGATGATGGACGAGCAGGCATCAGCAATAATGAAAGTTTCATTTAATGAGATAAAAGCAGAGATAGATGCCAGTGACAGCAGTGTAGAAGAAATGCTGAGGATTTTATTGAAACAGATCATTATCCGTTCAACCCGCATCTGGAAGCAAGAGCATCATGTTACTACCGAAGAAGCCCGCCAGGAGGTTGAGTTTTCGCGAAGCTTTAGCCAGATGGTGGAGTGGAACTATACCAAACTGCATACCGTGGCCGACTATGCCGATATGCTTAACATTACCCCCAAAGCACTCAATAAACGCATTACCCGCTATAGCAACACCACACCCAACGATATCATTAAAAACCGCATTATACTGGAGGCCAAACGCCTGCTGGTTCACACTTCATTAAGCGTAAAAGAGATAGCGTATAAACTGGGCTATGAAGATCCATCATACTTTATCCGCCTGTTTAGTAAACAGGCCGAAACTTCACCACAAAACTTCAGGCAACAATACCTCGCACCTCCGGTATCATAAAGGGTAAAATGCAACCCCGCTAAACTGCCAACTGAAAGCGGCCTACTGCCTACTCCTCTTCAGGGGAAAATTGTCCTGTCCATGTCTACTTCTGTGCATTGAGTGGCTTTAATTGGCGTCCTACCTTTGTTGTGTACAAAAAGAGATAGTAAATCAAATACATAACAAAATGAAAACTCAATCTATAACTACCCAAATCGGAACAGTAATATTAGCCTTAATTTTAGGTGCATGTGCGTCGGCCCAAACCGTACAACCTGTTGATCCCGCACAGGACCCACATATTGAAAGCCATGTAAAAGCATTTTTAAACGTACTTAATTCAGGTACCGGCAAACCGCTTGAACAGCTTTCGCCAAAAGATGCCCGTGCGGTACTGACCGGTGCTCAGGAGTCAGTAAAATTTGATTACAGCGATATCACTGTTACTGAGAAAACCATTACCGAAGATGGCCAGCAAATAAAACTGGATATCGTTAAACCGGCCAATGCAAAAGGTGTATTGCCGGTGTTCATGTTCTTCCATGGTGGTGGTTGGGTATTGGGTGATTTCCCTACCCACAAACGTTTGGTTCGCGATTTAGTGGTTAACTCGGGTGCTGCTGCTGTATTTGTAAACTACACCCCATCACCCGAAGCGCATTACCCAGTAGCTATTAACCAGGCTTACAGCGCTACCAAATGGGTTGCCGCTCATGGTGCCGAAATTAATGTAGATGGCAAACGTTTGGCCGTAGTTGGCAACAGCGTTGGTGGTAACATGGCTGCTGTAGTTTCCCTGATGGCTAAAGACAAAAAAGGCCCCGAAATTAAATTACAGGTATTGTTATGGCCTGTAACCGATGCAAACTTCGAAACTGAATCATACAACCAGTTTGCTACCGGCAGGTTCCTAACTAAAAACGCAATGAAATGGTTCTGGGATAACTATACAACTAATCCTGACGAACGTAAGCAGATCTACGCTTCGCCATTGCAGGCCACAACCGATCAGTTAAAAGGATTGCCAACAGCCGTAGTTGAAACCGCCGAAAACGACGTATTACGTGACGAAGGCGAGGCTTATGCCCGCAAATTGGACGAAGCCGGTGTTAAAGTAACCGCTACCCGCTACAACGGCATGATCCACGACTGGGGTTTACTTAACCCAATAGCTGATGTACCGGCAACCCAATCAGCATTATTACACGCCGCTGCCGAAATTAAAAAGGCGTTGAGCAAATAAAAGGATCGGAACCTTGATATTCTTGATTAGGGGATTGCCTGATGTTGCAAAGCATCGGGCAATTTTTTGTTTAGGGTATATCGAGGTTTTTTGTATACTTGGTTTCATCAGCAGGTGGTCTTTTTAAATCAAACAAATCAAGGCTTATTATCTTAACTTATCAGGAAATCCTTTAATCGCGTAAATCAAGGTTCAAATCAGCATGAAAAATATATACACTTTATTACTCGCCGCTTCGGCAATCCTGCTGGACGCATGCTCGCCCAAAATACAACCGCCATACGCTGCAACCAATAAAGTATATCATACCCAAACCGACTCGTTAGTTGATGTAATTACACGCGAACAGCCTGCTATGCTGGTTGACAGCGCCGGCGGGGCTATCCCTTCAGAATGGGTGGGTACGGTTAACTTCAACCTGCGCAAACCCAACTATGTGATCATTCACTATACTGCGCAGGATTCGGTTAAGCAAACCCTAACTACATTTACGCTGGTAAAACCGCAGGTGAGCGCGCATTATGTTGTAAGTAAAGATGGCAAGGTGTACCATATGCTTAATGATTACCTCCGGGCCTGGCATGCCGGGATCAGCAAATGGGGCAGCATCACTGATATGAACAGCTGTTCTATCGGTATTGAGATTGACAATAACGGCCACGAGCCATTTAACGATGTACAGGTTAAAAGTCTGCTTGCTTTATTGGCACAATTAAAGAAAACATATAACATTCCGCAGGCTAATTTTATTGGGCATCAGGATATAGCACCATTGCGTAAGCCCGATCCGGGACCGCTGTTTCCATGGAAATTGTTAGCCCAGAAAGGCTTCGGGTTTTGGCGAGAAGAATTGCTTGAGCTTCCGCCCGATAATTTCGATTATGCTACCGCGCTTAAGCTCATCGGCTATGATATCAGCAACCTGCCTGTAGCTATTGTTGCCTTTAAACGTCACTTTGTACAAACGGACGAAACGCCGGTGATGACGCAGCTGGATCTGAATATACTTTACAATGTTTATAGGAAGTATTAGATGCTGAGTTCTTTAATAAAATGTCATTGCGCGCGCAGTGGGGCAATCGCACGGAAGTAGAGCCGCAGTGCATAGTCTACGATTTTCATGCGGCCCTTATAATGACGTGGTAGTAAGCTTTGGGTTATTAAGTGTATGTGTTGATCGATTTATAACATGGGCGTTGCCTGCGGCCGGGCTTTCCGTTGCAAGTCCTCGCCTTTCCTGCCCACAATCCCTACACGCGCTCCGGGCTTTACACTGCAATCCCTAACGCCCCCCCGCACAACGCCGCTAAAATATATTTTACACGTCATCGCGCTTTTTCCGGGCTTTCCCTGGTGGTTACTCAATGACACGATTTTTATTTATTTTTAAGGCCAAGGCTAAAATCCGGCATTATAATGCAAATAACACCCAACCCTTTGCTCTCGGCTATTGTTAAGCACTATTTAATTATAGAGCATAAAAACGATATCGCCTTAAATTACCGTCTGTTTTCCGATGGCAATCCGGGGATAGTTTTTCACTTAAAAGCACCATTGCTGCAATATGACCAGCGCCATACCGCCGCCTACTCCCAACCAAAAAGTTTTGTTTACGGGCAGATCACTCACTATAATGATATCCGTTCTGTTGATGACCTGGCAATGTTGGTTGTTGTTTTGCAGCCCAATGTACTTTTGCCCTTGTTTGGAATAGCCGCATATGAACTGATTGACACCATCATACAACTAAAAGATCTTTTCGGGCAGGAAGCCTGTGATTTGGAAGACCAGCTTGCAAACGCTGCCAGCCTTTCCGAAGCGGCAGGCATCGCCGAACAATTTTTATTGAAAAAAGCATCCGCCGCATGCAACAGGCACGACATAGTTGACGAGGCGATAGGTATTGTTCATAAATGCAAAGGCATCATTAATATCAAAAGCCTTTTGGATGTGCTGCCTGTAACAGAACGGCAACTGGAGCGCAAGTTCAATGAGCAGGTAGGCACCTCCCCTAAAAAGTTTATAGATACGGTCAAATTTCAAAACTATCTTAAACAACTTCAAAAGCTGCATTCGGTAAAAGATGTAGGCATACTTAGCTATTCATGCGGATATTATGATCAGGCCCATCTTAATAACTTTTTCCGAAAGCACACTGGTGTTACCCCCTTGCAATACAAGGCCAATCATAGGCTGCTGGCTATAAACTTTATGCCCCTCGCATAAATCAAAATTGTCGGTTTTTTACAATAGCTTCCCATACGCTTGGGATAATTTTGAAATGAAAAACGATGATCAGCATATGGAAAACCTAACAATCGCCACAGCACAGTTTGAAAATAAAAGCGGTGACAAAGCCTATAATTTATCGGTTATTGAACAAATGGCAGCAGATGCCGCCACAAAAGGAGCAAAAGCAATAGCATTTCACGAATGTTCCATAACAGGCTATACCTTTGCCCGAACGCTAAACAAAGCACAGATGCTTGACCTGGCCGAAGAGATCCCGTCCGGGCCGAGCATCGCCGCATTAACCGAATACGCCCGGCGATATGATATTGCCATACTGGCTGGTCTGTTTGAAAAGGACAAAGACGATAATTTATTTAAAGCTTATGTATGCGTTGATAAAACCGGGCTGATAGCCAAACACCGGAAATTGCACCCTTTTATTAATCCGCATCTTTTACCGGGCACGGCCTATACCGTATTTGATTTGTACGGATGGAAATGCGGGATCCTTATTTGTTATGATAACAATGTAATTGAAAATGTGCGCGCAACTACCTTACTTGGTGCATAGGTAATTTTTATGCCGCACGTTACCATGTGTACACCATCAACCCGACCGGGAGCCGGTTTTGTTGACACTGAACTATGGAAAAATAAAGAGGCAAATGCACAACTACTTCGGAAGGAGTTCGACAGCCTTAAGGGCAGGCAATGGCTGATGAAATGGTTGCCAGCTCGGGCCTATGATAACGCGGTTTATGCCATATTCTCCAACCCAATAGGCATGGACGGCGATCAGCTAAAAAACGGATGCTCCATGATCATTGATCCATATGGCGATATAATGGCCGAATGCCGGTCACTGGACAATGAGATTGTTTTGGCCGAACTAACTCTTGATAAGCTGACAAAAGCCGGCGGCTATCGTTACATCCAGGCCAGAAAACCTGATTTATACCGTGATATCATCGGTCGCGAACATGAAAGTTTTCAGAAAGTGGTTTGGCTTTGATATTGAGCCCCTAATATACATATTACCAAAAACGTCATTGCGAGGTACGAAGCAATCCCAAACTATACAGGGCAGACCTGCCAATTGGGGATTGCTTCGTACCTCGCAATGACGCGTATATTCTTATTCGGATTAAGAAAATTTAATCAATCCACTCAAACTTAGTATAAGGCACAAGTACCTCTGGTACTTTAATACCTTTTTCAGTTTGGTTATTCTCCAGCAAGGTGGCTACAATACGCGGTAAGGCTAACGCGCTACCATTTAAAGTGTGCGCCAGCTGTGTTTTACCGTCAGCATTGCGGAAGCGGAGTTTAAGCCTGTTGCTCTGGAATGTTTCGAAGTTTGATACTGATGAAACTTCCAGCCAGCGTTGTTGTGCCGCGCTCCAGGTTTCCATGTCATAAGTTAAGGCAGAGCCAAAACCCATATCACCACCGCAAAGACGCAGTACACGATATGGCAAGCCTAATTTTTGCAACAAGCCCTGCACATGGGCACTCATCAGCTCCAATATCTCGTACGATTTATCAGGATGAGCTATGGTTACTATCTCCACTTTATCAAACTGGTGCAGGCGGTTAAGTCCGCGCACATGCGCACCATATGATCCAGCCTCACGGCGGAAGCATGGCGTATGACCGCAATTACGCACCGGCAACTGATCTTCTTTCAATATCACTTCACGGTACAGGTTGGTAATAGGCACTTCGGCAGTAGGTATCAGGTACAGGTTATCGATACCTACATGGTACATCTGTGCTTCTTTATCAGGCAGTTGTGATGTACCGAAACCTGAAGCTTCATTCACCATCAGTGGTACGCTTACCTCACTGTAACCTGCTTTTTCTGCTTCATCAATAAAATAATTGATAAGCGCACGTTGCAGTTTGGCACCCTTATTTTTATATACGGGGAAACCTGCACCGGTTATTTTAACACCCAGTTCAAAATCAATCAGGTTATATTTAGCGGCCAGCTCCCAGTGTGGTAAAGCATCGGCAGGCAACTCGGGTTTTACGCCGTTCTCTAACACCACTTCATTATCCTCAGGGGTTAAGCCTTTCGGTACTGAACTGTGCGGCAGATTGGGTAACAATACCAGTTTCTGATATAGTTCTTCTTCGGTTATGGTAAGTATGTCGCCCAATTTCTTGATCTCTTCTTTCCATGCTCCGGTTTTGCCTTTAAGGCCTTCGGCTTCTTCCTTTTTACCGGCGCGCATCAGCTCGCCAATCTGTTTTGCAGCTGCATTGGCCTCGGCCGAAACATTATCCATACTGGTTTGAGTGGAGCGGCGCTTGTCGTCCAGTTCAATTATTTCATCAACCAGTTGGGGCTGTTTAAAATTTTTTACAGCCAAACGTTCCAAAACCTGTTCCCGGTTATCACGGATATAACTAACTTGCAGCATTATTTTATTTTTTAGGCAAAGATATAAATAAGTCCATAGTCCATAGTCGATAGTCCATAGTAATTTACGTTATAGGAATACGAACTGAAATAACGTAAGATCCATGGACTATGGCCCATTGACTATCGACCAAAAACAACCATGAACAACCCAACAGGTAAATTATACTTAGTCCCCACCCCCATAGGCAATCTGGAGGATATGACCTTCAGGGCTATCCGCGTGCTGAAGGAGGTGGACCTGATACTTGCTGAAGATACCCGCACTTCTGCCCCAATGCTGAAGCACTTCGAGATCCATCAAAAAGTATTTGCACATCATCAGCATAACGAGCATCAATCAAGCAACGAGATCATTAAATTTTTGCTGCAAGGGAAAAATATCGCGCTCATTTCTGATGCCGGTACACCAGCTATTTCCGACCCGGGCTTTTTTCTTGTTCGCGAAGCTTTGAAGTTTAATATTGCTATTGAATGTCTACCTGGCGCTACAGCTTTTGTACCGGCACTGGTTAACTCCGGCTTCCCTACCGATAAGTTTTGCTTCGAGGGATTTTTACCGTTGAAAAAAGGTCGTCAAACCCGGTACAAGTTTTTGGCCGAAGAGGAACGGACCATCATACTATATGAGTCGCCCCACCGTTTGTTAAAAACGCTGGATGAAATGGCAACCTATTTTGGTGCCGACAGGCAGATCTCGGTATCGCGTGAGCTTACCAAAATGTTTGAAGAAACCGTACGGGGCACTGTAGTTGAAGTAAAACAGTACTTTGAAACACACCCTATGAAAGGCGAATTTGTAATGTGTGTTGCCGGGGCTCCGGCTAAGCCTGCAAAAGGGAAGTATGATAGGGATGAGGAGGAAGAGTAAGAACATCGCTGGTTTCTAAAGGAAAAAGGCCTGAAAACGCCGCGCTCAAAAAGCATATTTAGTATATTTGTTAATACGGCTAAAAACATGACTTATGGAATTGATCATTGATTTTGATAAAATTAAAGACAAAAGCAAAAAGGAGTGGCTCTTACACACTTTGAAGCTTATGAAGATTGATTTTCAGGCAACTGAAAAGCCGCAGACCATAGAGGAGTATAACCGAGATCTTGAAACTGGCGATGCTGAAATTAGCAATGGAAATTTCATAACCGCCGAAGATTTAAAGGCGCAAGCTCGGAAATGGTAACCATTTGGAGTAAAACGGCTATGTCCGAATTACGAAAAGCTTATAACTATATACAACTCGATTCTGTTCAAAATGCAGAGATAGTCCGCGATGAAATCATCGACATTACCATAGCGCTACCTCGCCATCCTGAAAAATATCCTTTGGATAAATTTAAAAAGAACAATGACGGCACATGGCGTGCCTTTGAAAAACACCATTATCGCGTTTCATACAGAGTAACTCCCCAGGCAATCCGAATTGTTCGACTAAGGCATACCAGTCGCTCCCCTTTAACTTTTTAATTATTATGACGGTTTAATACACATTGTCATCCTACATGAAAAAAACCCTACCATTAGCCATACTATCAGGCTTACTTTTGTGGATAGCCTGGCCTCCTACCCCTTATACTACGTTTTTACTTTTTATAGGCTTTGTGCCTATGCTGCTGGCTATTGAAAACATTATTAAAGACGACAATCCCAAAAAAGGAAAGCGGGTGTTCAACGTAACTTTCATAGGCTTTTTTATCTGGAATTCATTATCTGTTTACTGGGTTTACAATGCGCTCAAAATAGTAGGTGAAGTTGTCGCTATACCTATCACGCTAATCCCCTACTCGCTTGGCCCATTGCTTATGGCAACTGCCTTTTGGTTATATTACCGTTTAAGATTGGTTGCTCCCCGCTGGATTGCATTCCTTGGCTTGGTTTGTTTTTGGATAGGTTATGAATACCTGCACCAAAGCTGGGACCTGTACTTCCCCTGGATGACACTTGGCAATGGTTTTGCCGTGGCCCATCAGTGGATTCAATGGTATGAGTATACCGGTGTTTATGGTGGCACAATCTGGATCTGGGTAGTGAATATCCTGGCTTTTTTAATATATACCGGCTTACGTGAGGCTCAAACCAAACGTCAAAGAATGGTACTGATCACTGCGTTTGTGATTGCTATAGCAGCCCCTCTGGGTTATTCGTTATCGGTTTATCATAATTATGTAGAAGAGGTAAACCCATCAAACGTAGTTGTCGCCCAACCCAATATCGATCCTTACGAGAAAGATGGCACCATCCCTCCGGCCTTGCAACTTGATATCCTCATCCACCTTTCGAGACAGGTGGCACAACCTAATACCGAGTTTTTTATCTGGCCCGAAACAGCTATCCCGGCTCCCGTCTATATCGATGAAGAGCAGATAGGGCAAAACAATTTTATTAAACAGGCCCAGTTCTTTTTACGCAAATATCCAAATGGCAACCTGATCACCGGTGCCGAAACATTCAGGCTATATAACAACAGGGCCACACCAACGGCAGTTCCTTCGCCATGGGGCGGCGATCAGTACGCTGATTTTTACAGCACTGCACTTAATATTGAAAATGGCGACCGGATCCAAACCTACCACAAATCGCGGTTAGTGCCCGGTGCCGAATCATTACCTTTTGGCAACGCGCTTTCATTCCTAAAACCAGTATTTGAGCATTTAGGTGGAGCCACCGGCAATTATGCGCCAGAAAAGGATGCTAAAGTACTTTACTCGCAAAGCGGTATCGGGGTTGATCCTGTTATTTGCTATGAATCAATATGGGGAGGGTATATTGCCCGCTCGGTTAAAAAAGGAGCGCAGTTTATCGCCATTATTACTAACGATGGCTGGTGGGAAAACACCTCGGGTAAAGACCAGCATTTAGATTATGCCAAACTTCGCGCCATCGAATCCCGCCGTTGGGTTTGCCAATCGGCCAATACGGGCATCTCTGGTTTTATTAACCAACGTGGCGATGTAGTTAAACATACCGAATGGTGGGTTAAAACCGCCATTAAACAGGACATCAACCTCAACAGCGAGCTTACATTCTACGTTAAACACGGCGATTATATTCCGCAGGCAGGAAGTATATTGGCTGGCGTAGGAATTTTGTTTTTAGTGGGAATGAGATTGAGGAAGAAACAAACCTTAACGGCTTAAGAGCTCAACTAATAAATTTTTAATCAAGTACCGACAGGGTGGTTTTGATGATATCATCAAAAAAAGCCTTGTCGGCAGTTGCCTTGGCCGATACCTGCATACCACGTACCGCGTTAATAATGAAGCGGGCAAGCGCGAGGGGATCCTGGGTGTTGCGGATCTCACCACTGTCTTGTCCTTTCTTTATAGCCCGAAGAACCGCGCCTTCAAACTGTTGCTCATTCCGGCATATCAGGTTTTTAACTTCGGCATCGAGCGACGCCAGTTCAATTTCGGCATTTACCATGAAACAGCCTTTACGCTGTTCATCATTTAACAGATCGCGCATGGTAAGCTCCAAAAGCTTTTTTATTGCCTCTTTTGCCGATGCAGTATTATTGATAATATCGCACATCTGGCTACCCCCGGTTTGCTGATAGCTATCCAGGGCCTTAATATATAAAGCGTGCTTATCGCCAAAAGTATCGTACAGGCTTGAACGGCTTATACCCAAGCCATCCACAAGGTCCTGCATGGATGTACCATTGTAGCCTTTATGCCAAAAAATGCAAACGGCTTTGCTCAATACCTCGGCTTCATCAAAATCTTTAGTTCTTGCCATAACAGAAAAGCTTTACCCGTTTTGCGGGCAAAGCTATTCATTTTTAATTAATTGTTTAATCCTATATACCGTACCCGCTTGTTTTGACCGGGCTTTGCCTGTATGATTATCTTACACCACCACTTGCGATGATGATCTCACCGGTTAACCAGCGTGAATCATCTGATGCCAGGAATACGGCGACAGGCGCAATATCGTCCGGCTGACCAATACGGCCAAGCGGTGTGGTGCTTACTAACTGCGCTTGAAAATCACTGCCGATAAAGCCTGCAGTATGTGTACCTTCTGTTTCAACCATACCTGGGTTGATTGCATTTACACGGATCTTTTTAGGGCCAAGCTCTTTTGACAATACCTGTGTGATAGAATCCACTGCACCTTTGGTACCAGTATATATAGCGCTTTGCGGAGGTGTGATGCGGGTTACAGTCGAGCTTATGTTGATCACGCTGCCGCCTTTTTCACCAAAGCTGGCCACGGCGCCTTTGGTTGCTAATAACAATCCAAGCACATTGATGTTAAACTGGCGGTGAAACTCTTCTTCGGTTACGTCTTCAATCGGGGTAAACAGGTATACACCGGCATTATTTACCAGGATATCAGCTGCGCCATAAGCCTCATGAGTTTCAGCAAAAATACGGTCTACATCCGCACTTTTTGATACATCGCCCTGTACTGCAATAGCTTTACCACCATTACCGGTGATATCGGCCACTACTTTATCTGCACCTGTTTTGTCTGATGCATAATTTACCACTACAGCAGCTCCTTCCGCTGCCAAACCTCTTGCTATCTCAGCACCAATACCTTTTGATGCCCCTGTTACTACTGCTACTTTGTTCTCTAATTTTTTCATTTTCTGGAAGATTCGTTTAATTTTGGAATAATCGTTCCGCAAATATATATTCGATTTGGAACAATCGTTCCTAAATTGTTTTTTTATTATGCTGGGATGACAAAAGCATAGGTGCTCATTCGGGGAGTTACTTTAAATTTATCGTAGCTTTTTCGTTAGGCTGATGTAGTTCATAAGTTAAAAGAGGATGTCATGCCGAATTTATTTCGGCAGCTCATAAGATGTTTACGCCTGCGATGTCTTCGCCTTGTCTCTGGTAGACCTATCCTGTGACTACCTGCATGGTGAGATGCCGAAATAAATTCGGCATGACGTGGGGTATTTTAGAGCGAGTCCTTAGGGTCCTTACTCTTCCGTTGCCATTTCGTTCCTTTTCAGGATAAAAGCCATCAGGTCATTTATGGGATGTTTGATGATCTTGCCGGTTTTTACGCCGTGGAGGTGGCATAATGAGATCAACTCTTCAGAAAATGAATAGGCAATAGAACCAACAAAGTGGCATTTGTATTTATGGTATTCGGGGTATGATTTGATATTACTCTCAATAAATTCAACCAAGCCGTCAACCAGCATGGAGTGCCCGTATTCGGTTGTTTTTATTTCGCTTACAAACTTACTGAACGATGCCAGGTAGGTGTTGGCATTAGGCCTTTGATATACATTTTTGATCACGATCTCCTTGTTAAGGTGGTAGGCCTTATCAAATTTCTGGCTGATATCATATGGCATGTTGCCGTATAGAAAATCGGTGATCAATTTTTTACCATACCAGGTGCCCGAGCCTTCATCGCCTAAAACAAAACCAAGGCCGTGCTGCCCGTCATAAATTTCTTCGCCGTCAAAAAAAGAGATATTGCTACCTGTCCCCATTACGCAACAGATTCCCTTTTCCTGGCCGCATGTTGCATACGCGCATCCCAGCAGATCGCTGTCAACGCTGATATAGGCTTTGCTGAAATGTGTGCTCAGGGCGTTTGATACGATCTCGTGCCTGTCGGGACTACTGCATCCCGCGCCAAAAAAGTAAATCTCAGAGATCTCGGCAGCAAGGGCTACCATTTCGGGGGCCTGATCCTGTATAATACGGGCTATCTCCTTTTCGGTTAAAAAATATGGATTTAACCCCGCAGTAAGGAACGAGCGGGTTTCCTGGTCTGAAATGGTCAACAACCAATCAGTTTTTGATGATCCGCTATCTGCAACTAAGATCATTGACAAATTTCCTCGAGCGCTTTAACAGTAAGTGGCTTATGAATAAACTGTGTAATATGCTTATTATCGCTTGATTGCCTCATATCGGTAGGGTCAAGTGATGATGATAACATATATATTTTAATTCCTTTTTTAGCAATTTCCAAACCATCATACTCCTGCAGAAACTCAAAACCGCTCATCATTGGCATCCTGATATCTAAAAAAATAACATCAGGGTTTACCGATCCGTCTTTTAATGATTCAATGGCCTCCATCGGCGACTGGCGCACAATGATATTCTCTGCGAAGTTACTGTTCTCTAAAACCCTGCGCGTTATAAAGTTATCAATGTAGTTATCATCAATAAGCAGGCAGGTTTTAAAAGGGGTGGTCATGTTTCAAAAATAAGTTTTTAAACTTATTATTAAAATATTTTTTAATTGATGTTAATGCTGTTGGTTATCTGTTTTAACATGATCTCGGCCTGTTTGCTTTGATACTGCGCCGCAAAAAACTTTGACTGCGCATCAAGATAATTGCGCTGTGCTTCCCTTACTTCAAGCGGTGTAATATTGCCTAACTTATATTTATCAAGCGTAATGTCCAGGTTCTTTTTGTTAAGGTTTACGTTGGCTTCTTCCAATTTAACCAAATCAAGACCTGACAGGTATGCTACAAACAGGCTGCTAATCTGGCTTTCAATATTCAATTTTGTTTGTTTGGCAGCAATGCCGGCATTGTCTATCTGGATCTTTGCATTTTTTTCGCGCCTGTTTTGGTTAAGGCCGTTAAAAATATTGATGCTTGCGGTAAGCCCGTAATTAAACCCATGTACGTTTTGTGACAAGGTAAAACCAGCCGGCGTTTTGCTGTTGGTAAATGTATAACCCGATGTTAGCCCTACTTGCGGGTATCTTGTGGCGCGCACTTGTTTAAGATTGATCTCGGCCAGGCGTTGATTTATCTGCGCCGACAGGATAGCCGGATTTTGCAGCTGGGCGTTGTTGATCACATCAGCAAGTGCCAGTTTCTCATCAACTACAATGGTATCAGCAACTGAAAAATCAGTTTGCAGATCGCGGATGAGCAATTGATTAAGCTGTATTTTAGTAGTTCTGTATTGCTGATATTGGATCACCAGGTTGCCGGTATCAGTATTCAGGTTTACCTGGGCATTCAACACTTCTAATCTTGAAGCCCTTCCTACAGCAAACTTATCGTTAGCAATACGTAACTGCGTACGCGAAATGTCTATAGCTCCTTTTAAGGCCTTTACCTGTTCGTTCTGGCTGATAAGGTTATAATAGGTATCAATAACACTGGCCACTGTTCTTTGTACGGTATCCTGCAATTGTAGTACACCAAACCTATCTACCTGCTTCAGCTGATCATAATTTGCAAACATGGCAAAGCCGTCAAAAATTGTCCAGTTAAGGTTTACACCGTAGTTGTTATTGGAGTTTTTGGCATTACGGATATTATTAACCGTGCCGTCATTACGGGTTTGCTTGGTAGTTTGACGGCTGTTATTATCGTTAAAGTCGCCGGTAACCACCGGTAAGATCCCCGCGTTACCAAGCGTAACATTATTTGACGCAATAGTTGAGTTGTTTTGCGACAACTTGATATTATAGTTATTCTTCAGCGCTATTTCTACCGCATCTTTTAAAGTAAGCAGTGGTGCACCCTGCTGGGCCATGGCAATAGTTGATGCCATTGCGAAACAAAAGACCAGGCAGGTTATTTTCTTGATCATCATATTAAATTACAGGTTTTCGATCAGTTTAGGTTCATGATGGTGATGATGAGCTTCGGCCATTTCAGCTTCGGCAGCCATATCTTCCGGATCGTGGTCATGGTCTTTACGGGTTTTGGCGGCCAGCAGTAAATACATCATCGGGATAATGTAAAGTGTTAGTACCAATGAAAACAGCATCCCGCCCATAATAACGATACCTAATGATACACGGCTTTTTGCTCCCGCACCCAGCGCAAAAGCAATAGGCACAGAGCCCAGCACCACAGCTAAGCTTGTCATTAAAATAGGACGTAAACGCGCCGTGGCAGCTTCAACAACAGCCTCGTATTTGGCCACCCCCTGCTCCATCCGCTGGTTGGCAAACTCTACAATTAAGATCCCGTTTTTGGTTACCAGCCCTACCAGGGTGATGATCCCTATCTCGCTGAAAATATTGAGGGTTTGGTTAAACAACCACAATGATAAAAACGCCCCCGAAATAGCCAGCGGCACGGTAAGCATCACTATAAACGGATCCATAAAGCTTTCAAACTGGGCGGCCAGTACCAGGTAGATCAACAACAAGGCAAAGCCAAAGGCAAAAAGAATATTTGACGACCCTTCGGCATAGTCACGTGACGGGCCGCTTAGCGCGGTACTGAAGGTATCATCAAGCAGGCTTTTGGAGATCCTGTCCATTTCCTTAATACCATCGCCAACAGTGTAACCCGGAGCAAGACCGGCTGATAATGTTGCCGACTTATACCGGTTAAAGTGGTAAATAGCCGGTGGCGTAGCGCCTTCAGTAGTTTTAACTACGTTATCCAGCTGCACCAAAGCCCCTTTGGAGCTGCGTACATACACAGATTTCAGATCAAGCGGCTGATCGCGGTTGGCGCGGTCGACCTGTGCTATCACCTGGTATTGTTTGCCGTTTATCAGGAAATAATCTAAACGCCCGGCGCTATAATACAGTTGCAGGGTTTGGGCAATATCATCCACCGAAACACCTAAATCACGTGCCCGGTCACGGTCGGTAACCACGCGCAGTTCGGGTTTGGTAAATTTCAGGTTAACATCTGTTCCCTGGAAAACGGGGCTCTTTGATACCTCGGCAAAAAATTCTGGCAACACCTTACGGATCTTTTCAAAATCCTGGTTCTGGATAACATACTGTACCGGCAGAGATGTTTTTGAACCAGAGCCGCCACCACTAATGGTTTGTTCCTGCACTACAATAGCACGTGCATCAGGCATTTTCCTTAGCTTGGCATTGAGCCAGTCGGCAAGCTCCTGCTGTGTCCGCTTCCGCTCATCAGGGGCAACAAGCCCTACCCTGCCGAAACCTGTATTTGATGCGCCGCCGCCGCCAAATGATGGCGAAACAATTTCAAGATTAACGTTAGCCTCCGGAATTGAATCTTCAACAAGGTTTGATACCTTATCCATGTACCTGGTCATGTACTCATAAGTCGCACCTTCTGAACCGGTAACACTGTAACGAAGCAAACTACGGTCATCGAGTGGTGCAAGCTCCGATGGGATAACCCTTACCAGGACCCCGATAATAACTATAGAGGCGGCGAGGATAACAAACGAGATCCATTTACGCTTCATAAATTTAACGAGCGACTCAGAATATGAGTTGATCATATTTACAAAGAACGGTTCCGTTCTTTCGTAGAACTTAGATTTCTTCTGATTTTTACGGATCAGCTTTACGTTAAGCATCGGTGTTAACGATAATGATACGAACGCCGATATTAAAACCGAACCCGCTACCACTACCGCAAACTCGCGGAATAAGCGGCCCGTAAAGCCCTGTAAAAACACGATGGGTAAAAACACTGCTGCCAGCGTAACTGATGTGGATACTACCGCAAAAAAGATCTCGGCCGAACCTTCAAAAGCTGCCTTACGGATAGCCATACCAGCCTCTACCTTTTTATAGATGTTCTCGGTTACCACAATACCGTCATCCACCACCAGGCCCGTTGCCAGTACTATGCCCAAAAGGGTTAATATATTGATGGAAAAACCAAAGATGTACATGATAAAAAATGCACCGATCAATGATACCGGGATATCTATCAACGGACGGAAAGCTATGAGCCAGTCGCGGAAGAAAAGGTAGATGATAATTACCACCAATACAAACGCAACGATCAGCGTTTCCTGCACTTCGGATATGGACTGGTTAATGAACCTGGTATTATCCAAAGCCACTTTCACCGAAATATCGGGAGGAAGATCTTTTTTGATCTGCTCTAAACGGGCATAAAAATCCTTAGCTATCTGTACGTAGTTGGCGCCCGGTTGAGGAACAAGAGCCAACGCAACCATCGGCACACCCGATTCTTTAAATATGGTTTCCTCGTTTGCCGATCCCAATACAGCATAACCTATATCGCTAAGCCTGATCACCCTGCTGCTATCAGCACGGATAATAAGGTTATTAAAATCTTTCTCTGTTGCCAGTTTACCCAGTGCCCTGATGGTAACCTCGGTATTGTTGCCTTCAATTTTACCGGCAGGCAGCTCCACGTTCTCTTTAGCTAATGCGGCACCAATATCGGTTGCCGTAACACCAAGGGCCGAAAGTTTGTTAGGATCTATCCACAGGCGCATAGCGTACTGGCGTTGTCCCTGCACGTTAATGGTACTTACTCCCGGGATGGTTTGCAATCCCTCCAGCAGTACGTTCTCGGCATAATCATCCAACTGGTTTATATTACGTGTATTGCTACTTACGGTAAGGGTAATGATCTGGTCGGCGCTGGCATCGGCCTTGGTTACTACCGGCGGGGCGTTAATATCCTGCGGCAGCTGGCGCTGGGCCTGGCCCACTTTATCCCGCACATCGTTAGCGGCGGTTTCCAAATCGGCATCAAGGTCAAACTCAACGGTGATGTTGCTTTGCCCAACAGAACTGGTTGACGATATGTTGCGGATACCCGGCACACCATTTATTGATTTTTCAAGTGGTTCCGTGATCTGCGATTCAATTACATCGGCATTGGCGCCGGAGTAACTGGTGGATACCGAAATGATAGGCGGATCGACCGAAGGAAAATCCCTTACCCCTAAAAACTTATAGCCGATAATACCAAACACAACAATAACCACAGACATTACTGTTGCCAATACCGGCCGTTTAATACTTACTGAGGATAAACTCATATTGGTTTATTTAATAACTTTTAAAATTTTCAAAGGCACTTTTGGTCGCATTTGTATCAGGCCCGATACCACTACACTATCGCCGGGTTTTAAACCGTCAATAACCTGAATTTTAGTATCGGTGCGCATATCTGTTTTTACCGGTTTTGATACAGCTATGCCATTTTGATAGATCCAAACCAGGCTGCTTTTCAGATCGGGTATGACTGCTTCTGTTGGCAACAGGATAGTTTTAGGAATTTGATCCAGTGTTAAATTGATCTTGGCAAAGCTACCCGCAGTAAGGACTCCTTTAGGGTTTGGCGCTTTGGCGCGTACTGTTATAGTGCGTGAGCCGGCATCAATTGACGGGTCGATAGCGTATACTGTACCCACAAAGTTCTCCATCGAACTTTCAGTCTTGAACCTGATCTTACTGCCGGGACCCAGTATAGAAAGATATCTTTCAGGCACCGCAAACGTTACTTTAGCCGGATCGATATTCACCAAATTGGCAATAGGCGATGATGGTGACAAATAACTGCCGGGGCTCACATTCCTTAAACCGATAGTGCCCGAAAACGGTGCACGGATCTCGGTACGGGCTATCTGCGCCTTGATCACATCAGCAGCAGCCTTTAATGAGTTTAATGAAGTTAACGAGGTATCATATTCTTCCTGGCTTATGGCCTCTTTTTGAAGTAACTGACGGTTGCGGCTTTCCTGCTGCTTGGCCAACGCTACCTGGTACTGGTTTTGTTGCAGTGATGCTTCTAAATCCTGATTGTAAACCTTAACCAGCAGTTGTCCTTTTGTTACCTTAGTGCCTTCGTTAAAATAGATCCCTGTAATGTTTCCTGCTGTCTGGCTTATCAGGCTTACCTTTTCATTGGCATCAATGGTACCGGTAATATCAATGATGTTATTTACGGCGGTATCTTTAACAATCATTACGTTAACCCCCACCGGACCGCCTCCTTTTTTCTTATCACCCTTGCCCGAAGCCATAACCGCGGCCGATTTCTTTGCCCCCTCGCTAAAAAATTTGTTGTAAATTAAATAGGCAACCAGCAGGGCCAGCGCCGTGTAAATAATATATTTCGTTTTCATACTTCGTTTAATCCGTGTGTGGTTTAGCTTGTAGGGTTGTTTCGGGTGATATTAATGGGTTTAAATTTTTATGCATGCGGGTAAGTACACTTTCAAATACCTGCATATCGGTTTCGGATATGCCTTCGGTAATATCGGCGTTAATACTTTTAAAAGTTTCGATGATCTGGGGCACGGCCAGTTTTGCTTTTTCGGTAATGCGGAGCAGTTGCTGCCGCCTGTCGTTCGGGTTATTTTCGCGATAAACAAAACCTTTTAAAGTAAGCAGGTTGATGATGTTCACCATAGCCGATTTATCCTTGCCCAACATATGCGCCAGCACGTTTTGAGTAAGTTGCCCGTCATTAATGTAAATAAGCGAAAGTATATAATGGTACCGGGTAACATCCAGGTGAACGGTATGCTTTACCAGTACATCCAGGTACAGTTTACCTAAGCGTATCAGCTTGCGCGAAATAGGTTCAATCAGTTCCATTGACTTAAAAATCGATGTAAAACTAACAGCATAATATTAACAATAGTTGCATGTATCAACCATTTTACAACTACCTTTTGGGCTCAGTAATGCCACATACATAACTGATTATAGAATTTTTATAAATTGCGGCCATGAAACTGACCAACCTACGCACGTTATTTTTTCTAACGATCTTTATTATGAGTACTATCATCAGCAAGGCGGCCGCCAACGCTCAAATTACCTACAATGTTTCGTTTCCTGAAGCTCAGGCCCATTATGCTGATATTGAAATGCATATTACTGGCCTTCAGCAAAACACCCTCGAGCTTAAAATGCCGGTATGGACACCCGGCTCATACCTTGTACGCGAGTTTGCAAAAAACATTGAATCATTAACTGCCCAAACTAACGGCAAACCTGTTGCGGCACCCAAAACCAATAAGAATACCTGGCAAATTGTTACAAAAGGAATTTCATCAGTAACGGTAAAATACCGGGTTTACGCCTTTGAACTTTCTGTACGCACCAGCTTTATCGATGCATCGCATGGCTTCCTTTCAACCACCGGTATTTTCATTTATCCGGCTAATATGCTGCACTCACCAGCTACCATCCATATTAAACCATACAAAAACTGGGATAAAGTTTCAACCAGCCTCGAAATGGTAAATAATGATCCCTTTACCCGTTTATCGCCAAATTTTGACATCCTTTTCGATTCGCCTATTGAAGTGGGAAACCAGGACGTTTTTGGCTTTGATGCATCGGGCGTTCATTATGAAATATGCATGTACGGCGGCGGTAATTATGACAAGGAAAAATTAAAAGCCGATATCCATAAAATTGTAGATCAGGAAGCAGCCGTTTTTGGCGAGAACCCCAACAAGCACTATGTATTTATAGTACACAACCGCCAGCGTAACGGTGGCGGCCTGGAGCACCTGAGCTCAACCGTTTTAGGCGCATCACGTGATAACTATGCTAATGACAAAGGCTACCAAAGCTTTTTGGGCCTGGTTGCGCACGAACACTTTCATTTATGGAATGTAAAGCGCCTGCGCCCGGTAGTTTTAGGTCCGTTTGATTATGATACCGAAAACTACACTACCAACCTGTGGATAGCTGAAGGCTTTACCGAATATTACCAGGGCATCATTGTTCGCCGTACGCAGCTGTTCCCGGTTCAAAACTACTTTGATGTTTTGGAAAGCGAGTTCAATATCCTTGAAAACCTGCCCGGTAAAGATGTACAAACCGTTGCTGAATCAAGTTTCGACGCCTGGATCAAAGCTTATCGCCCTAACGAAAACTCAAACAATACCACTATATCATATTACAATAAAGGTGCGATCATTGGTATGATGCTTGACCTCGAAATCATCAACGATAGCAAAGGCAAATATTCATTGGATGATGCCATGAAGTATATGTACACCCAGTACTACAAGATCAAAAAACGCGGCTATACCGATGCTGAATTTAAAGCCGCATTTGAAAAATTTGCAGGTAAAAAGCTGGATGATTTTTATGCAAAATACATCAATGGCCTAACCGCGGTTGATTATAACAAATACTTAGGCTATGCCGGTTACAAGGTAGTTGACGAACTGGCCGATAAAACCGATGCGGCTTTAGGTGTCACTACCGCGACAACCGTCAACAAAAAAATCATTGTTACCGGTGTACAACGCGGTACTGCTGCTTACATAGATGGCATTAACGTAAACGACGAGATCACAGCAATTGACGGCACACCGGTTACCGATGCTTCGGCACTGATCACCGGTAAAAACCCGGGCGACAAGATCCAGGTAACCGTAACCCGCGATGGGCAAGCCATTATCCTCCCGGTCACCTTGCTGAAAAGCACCCGTGTTAAATACAATATTGTAACTGTTGACAGTCCGAGCGAGCAGCAATTGGCTGCAAGGAAAAAGTGGCTAAGCTTGTAAGATTGTTTTCTATAACAAAGAAGGCGCCTATCACGGCGCCTTCTTTGTTATAGCCAATTAAATATTATTGATTAAACTTGTATATGGAAACATTCATTGTATATCCTGAAAACAAAGAACAATCAGCAGCAATAAAAGCTTTTTTAAAAGCGCTCAAAATCAATTTTGAGAAACACGATAAAGGCTCATATAATGTCGAATTTGTTGAACAGGTATTAGCAGGCGAAGCGGCACGAAAAGCTGGCAAAAAAGGCGTTAGGGTAAATACCGACGACCTATGGAAATAGACTTATACGAGAAGGGACTTTGAATATTGGAAAAAATCCGGCAATAAGGCTGTTCAAAAAAAGATCTCGCAGATATTTAATAATATGAAAGCCCATCCTTTTGAAGGAATAGGAAAACCGGAGCCTCTCAAATATAAATTAACAGGCAAGTGATCGAGACGAATAAACTCCGAACACCGTATTATCTATGACGTGGTTGATGAAACCATTAATGTTTATTCTTTACGAGGGCGTTATGAATGATCAACGAAGGCCGGCTGCAAAGCTGGCCTTTTTGTTAAGTCCCCCCGGACAAGCTGCTGATTGCTTAGCATGTGTGTTACTTGGCGCGTGGGATGCTGAAACAAGTTCAGCACGACGCAAGGACATCAACAAAAAATTAAAATATTAACACATAAGTTATATTTTTATAGCTTATGCCCTCTGCAGCCTCATTAAAAAAAATACGCCCAATACAGCTTGTTGCTGTTATTTTCTTTACTGTATCCGGCGGCCCTTATGGTCTCGAACCGCTATTGAGTTATGCCGGCGATCATGGGGCTTTACTCATCTTACTTATAACCCCGCTAATGTGGGATGTACCGGCCATATTCACGGTACTTGAGCTTAATAGCATGATGCCTATAACCGGCGGCTATTATAAATGGGTAAAATACGCTCTCGGTCTGCATTGGGGTTTTATTGAAGGCTGGTGGACCTGGCTTTATACTTTTGTTGACCTGGCTATTTACCCCGTGCTGTTTGTGCAATATGCAGGTTTCTTTTTCCCTGAACTGTTAAACTTTCAGATCCCCGTTTGTTTGGTGGTAATCTGGGCCTCGGCAGGATTAAATATCTTAGGGATTATGCCGGTGGGTAAGGTTTCGGTATTTTTAAGCGCCGCCGTGCTTGCCCCAATTATTTTATTGATCGTATTAGGCATTTATCACCATAGCGGGGCGATGCACATTCCTACAACTTCATTAAAAGGGCTTAGTTTCCCGTCGTTCGGGATGGCTTTGTATACCGTGATGTGGAACTGCCTGGGCTGGGATAACGTGACCACCTATGCCGAAGAGGTTGAAAAGCCTGTCCGCTCCTATCTCATTTCTATTTTTACAGCATTCGCGCTTGTAATGGTGATCTATTTTTTTGCTATTTGGGTAGCCCAGCAATCGGGCATTAACCATGATACATTAACCGATAGCGGCTTCCCCGCGTTAGGCGTACTCATTGGCGGGCATTGGCTGGGCATAGTAGTGGCCGCAGGCGGCATGGCCAGTACCCTGGGGATTTATACAGCTGTGTTGTTATCAGTATCGCGTGTACCGCAGGTGATGTCCGAAGATAATTTACTGCCCAAAGGACTAAACAAGCTTCACCCGCGGTTCAAAACACCTTTCGTTTCCATTATTATCTGCTCCATAGTAGTAAGCTTTATGGTATTGTGGACCTTTGCCGACCTGCTCATCATCGATGTAACCGTTTACGGTGCCGGCCTTTCTTTGGAGTATGTTGCCCTTGTAAAACTCCGCATCAAAGAACCGCTGAAAGAGCGGCCTTTCCGCATTCCGCTTAGTGTTACCGGCTTGTGCCTTGTTTTGCTGCTGCCATTTATTGTTTACGGTGTAGCGCTGGGCGGAGCTTTAAGCTCGACACCAAAAGCCCTTTCGGCAGCTATTTTTGCGCTGGTAGCATTATCAAGTGCAGAGGTAGCATGGCAAATTATCAAACTAAGCAGACCTGAGTTGAAGACGAAAAGATAATTATATACGAATTGCCTTCGCAGTAGCATACAATTAATTCGAATTACACGAATTTTCCGTAAAGTATGATTCGATTAATGCTGAAAGATTTGTGGCAAAAATTTCTTCAACGCATTGCTGATTGGATAATTGCCGGGGATTTATGTAAATTCGGTTCTTTCGCAAAATTTCTATCAATATGAAAATCAAACACCGATACCTGATGCTTATTGGTGGTCTTGCTATTTTTGCAGGCTGCCAGAATAATAAAAGCGTGCCCGCCGAAAAGGCTGTTACTGCCGCCGAAATAAAGAAATACATTTCGGCATTGGCCAATGATTCCATGATGGGCCGTAAGCCTTTTACCGCCGGCGAAGACAAGGCCATCAAATACATTTCCGAGCAGTTTAAAAAAGCCGGACTTGAGCCGGGCAACAATGGCAGCTATTTCCAGGATGTGCCTATGGTGCAGATCACCAGCACGCCATTTCCCGTAATGGAGATCTCCGGCGGCAAAACCCCGCTCAGCCTGCACTCTACCACCGATTTTGTAACATTCAGTCGCCGCGAGGTCGATTCCGTAACGCTTAAAAACTCGCCGCTAATTTTTGCAGGATATGGCGTTGTCGCACCCGAATATCACTGGAACGATTATGCCGGTCTTGATGTAAAAGGCAAAACAGTAGTAGTACTGGTGAATGATCCGGGCTTTAAAAACGGCGATCCAACCTTTTTTAAAGGTGATACCATGACCTATTACGGCCGGTGGACCTACAAGTATGAAGAAGCCGCCCGCCAGGGTGCTGCTGGTGTACTTATCATCCACCAAAAAGAGCCCGCAAGTTATGGCTGGGAAGTGGTATCAAACAGTAACACTGGCGCCAAACTTTACCTGCAGCAAAAAGATAAGCATATGAACCGATGCAAGGTTGAAGGCTGGATCACCGAAGATATAGGCAAAAAACTATTGGCAGAAGCAGGCATCACCGGCGATTTCCGTGCATTAGCCCGTAAAAAAGACTTTAAAGCAATCCCACTTAAACAATCGGTCACTTTAACTATCAACAACCAGCTAAAATATTCAACATCTCACAATGTTATCGGTACGCTTAAAGGCAGTTCTCAACCTAACGAATATGTGCTATACACTGCACATTGGGACCACCTGGGTGTAGGCAAACCTGATGCCAAAGGAGATAGCATTTATAACGGCGCTGTTGATAATGCCGATGGCGTTGCCGCTATCATCAGCGTAGCCAATGCATTCAACAAGGCTAAAGAAAAGCCTAAACGCTCTATCGTATTTTTAGCCGTTACCGCCGAAGAGCAGGGCTTACTGGGTTCAGAATATTATGCCACCCACCCTATTTACCCGGTTAACAAAACCGTGGCCGACCTTAACATGGATGCCCTTGGCGACTATGGCGAAACCAAGGACATAGCTGTAACAGGCAAAGGTCAGAATGATCTGGAAGATTACGTCGACGAAATAGTCAAAGCGCAGGGCCTTAGGACAGTTGGCGACAGGCACCCCGGTGCAGGCAGCTACTACCGGTCAGATCATTTTAACTTTGCTAAAGTTGGTGTGCCGGCGCTTGATATTAACAATGGCAGCATCAGTGTAATACATGATGGCAGCTATGGTGAGGCTAAACAAAAAGATTACGGCGATAACCGCTATCACCAGCAGGCCGATAACTACACCGATACCATGGACGCTACCGGCATGGCCCAGATAGCCAACATCCTTTACGAAGTTGGCACTAAGCTAAGCAACGAAACAACCTTCCCTGGCTGGAAAAATGGATCGGAGTTTAAAGGTGTAAGGGATAAATCGATGAAGTAAGACAAAATTTGGTCATGCTGAACTTGTTTCAGCACCCCATTTGCTAAGCCGTGTGCAATGCAGGCTTTATACCCTTCTGATGGGGTGCCGAAACAAGTTCGGCATGACGTTTATAATTAAATTTGAAAAAAAAATCCACCCCGTAACAGAAGGTGGATTTTTTATTGATATATAGTGAAACTAACCCTTAAAGGGATTTAGTTGCTCATTTTAGCTATGTTGAAGCTTTCGTAGGCCATTTGCCTGTTGTAATCGTTGGCGATGGTTTTGTAATTGATCAGGTCGACAATGGTACCGATGAAACAAAAGCCTGCGGTGAAAAAATAAAGAATGCCCATACCGATTTGATCGGTCATGAAACGCTGTACGCCTGATACACCAAGGAAACCGGCCAGCGTAGCAAACATGATGTCTTGAGGGTTACGTCTTTTGCTGGCATAAAATGACATAAAAGTACGTGCCTGATTTTCCGTTAAAGAGGCAGTAGCCTGTTGCAGAAATGTATATTCTTCGGGAGTGATACCGTCGAAAGACATATATGGGTTTTGATAAGTGTTCATCTCAGTAAGTTTTAAAGTTTGCGATTGTTTTATGATATAAAGGTATAGCGGGTTCTTTAAAACGCCTATGAGAGATAGGTTAGCAGAGATAAGAAGTCGGTGAATTGATGGGTTTTGGCGGTGAAAGGGAGAACACTTCTGTTCTACTCCCGTCATTGCCAGGTACGAAGCAATGACGGGAGTAGAGAAATTATAGAAGATTTAAGAAAATCACACAACTCCTTTAAACTGCCGTTCAACCAGCCGCGCTTTTAAAAGCACATAAATCCGGTTAAATATCACAGCTGCGGCAGGGATGCCAAGCCAGTGAGCACGAAACGAATTGCTGATATCGCCATGGAAAAGATAAATAATACTATGTCCTAAACCGCAGCCGGGGCACCAGCCTATGCCCATCAGCTTAAGAGGACACAGTGTAAAATGCGACGCTTCAGTTGGCGAGGTCATCGCCAGTGAAAGCATCGCGGCTGTCCAGAACAATAGTTCAAAATATTTTGAAAAATAACGCCTAATCAACTTTGTTTGCCTTATTGGTAAATAACAATGATACCGCGAAGGCAAGCAGTACGCCAACTATCAATGCCCCAAAAATCCGCTCTGAAAAATCCTGTATATTATCGCCCGATGATGAAATGTAGCTGATATAAAGGATAGAACCAAAAACGGCTATGATGCCGCCTACAATTAATATTTTAAAGCTTTGAAAAAGAGCCTCCAAAAAGCCCATCTGACCTTTGCAGTCGTTTTTTCTATAACTCATGATACCAAGAAAAAGACCTACGGCCGGTATAACAAATGAAAAGTATTCGGCTGGGGATACTACATCTTTTTGGGGCATAACACCGAATTTTGGCATGGCAAAAACCCATACTAAGCTTAGTACGCCCACAATTCCCCCGAATAAAACTGCATTCTTCATAATTATAAAATTAAGGTTGAGTTTATAAATTGGTATGCCTGTTTACATACATAAATTTATCATTTAAAAGTAAATAAGCAGCTATATTGTTTGCATTAATTTTAGCCTGATGCTTTTTTAATTGGGTTTTCCTTTTTTGTTTATCTTTGCCGCAATTTGAACATCCGCGATATATTAGACAGGTACAAGGCTGATGACCGGATAAAAGCGTTGGCTACCGCGCTTAACGCATCAAAAAATCCAAGGGTACAGCTACGTGGTTTGGTGGGATCAAGTGATTCGGCCATGGCGGTAGCATTGTATTTTTTGCAGCACAAGCACATGGTGTTTGTACTGCCCGACCGCGAAGAAGCAGGTTACTTCCAGGCCGACCTGGAAAACCTTACCGGCAAAGAAGCTCTGCTGTTCCCCTCATCCTACCGTAAGCCATTTGAATTTACCCAGCCCGACAGCAGCAATGTGCTTGCCCGTGCCGAGGTTTTAAACGAGCTTAACCACAGTACCGAATATGGACAGCTGATTGTTACCTACCCCGAAGCTTTGGCCGAAAAGGTGATAGACCGTTTATCCCTCGAAAAAAACACCCTCGAAATTGCCGTTGGCAACAAACTCAGCATTGATTTTATCAATGAGTTTTTGGTAGAGTATGATTTTGAACGCGTTGATTTTGTGTACGAACCGGGGCAGTTCTCCATCCGTGGCGGCATTGTTGATATTTTTTCTTTTTCGCATGTACTTCCCTACCGGGTTGAGTTCTTTGGCGATTTTATCGAGTCGATCCGTACGTTTGAGATTGAGAGCCAGCTTTCGGCTGAGCGGGTTAAAAGCATCACCATTGTACCTAACGTACAATCAAAATTTTTAACCGAAAACAATATCTCCCTGCTCGAATACGTAGAAACAGGCACGCAGGTATGGATCAAAGACGTTCAGTTTACGCTGGATATTATCCAAACAGGCTATAAAAAAGCCGTGAACCTGTGGAAGGCTCTTTCTGCTGATGAAAAAGCACAAAATCCCGATTGGATAGATCCTAAATTTGGCTTTACCGACGAAAAACTGATCGGCGATCAGCTGCATGATTTTCCGGTAGTGGAGTTCGGCAAGCAGTTTTTTTATAACGATGCTACCGCCATCAATTTTGATATGCGGCCCCAGCCATCGTTCAATAAGGATTTTACGCTGCTCATCCATAATTTTAAAAATAACGAAGCCGATAAGATAGAGAATTTCATTTTTACGGATTCGGCCAAACAGGTTGAGCGCTTGTATGCTATTCTTGACGACCTGGATAAAACGGTAAAATTTACCCCGGTTAGTATCTCGGTCCGTGAAGGTTTTATTGACCATGAGCAAAAATTGGCCTGCTACACAGATCACCAGATATTTGACCGTTATTATAAATATAAAACCCGCAAGGGCTACCAGCGCTCGCAGGCCATCACCCTTAAAGAGCTCCGTGACCTTAAGCCAGGCGATTATGTTACTCATATAGACCATGGCATAGGCAAATATGCAGGTCTGGAAAAGGTAGATGTAAATGGCAAACAACAAGAAATGATCCGCCTTATTTATGCTGATAACGACCTGTTGTATGTAAACATCAACTCGCTTAACCGCATCTCCAAATTCAGCGGCAAAGAAGGCTCAGTTCCAAAAATGAATAAACTGGGTACCGATACCTGGGAACGCCTTAAGAAAACAACAAAAAAAAAAGTTAAGGACATAGCCCGCGACCTGATCAAGCTTTATGCAGTCCGTAAAGCTCAGCATGGCAATGCCTTTTCGCCCGATAGTTACCTGCAAACCGAGCTGGAAGCATCATTTCTGTATGAGGATACCCCCGACCAGGAAAAAGCTACTGCCGACTTTAAAAGGGACATGGAATCGCCCCACCCTATGGACCGCCTCATTTGCGGCGACGTAGGTTTTGGTAAAACCGAGGTTGCCGTTCGGGCAGCTTTCAAAGCGGTAGCCGATAGCAAACAAGTTGCGATACTGGTGCCAACTACTATTTTAGCAGCACAGCATTACAAAACCTTTACCGACAGGCTCAAGGGCTTTCCTGCCAATATTGATTACGTTAACCGCTTTAAATCAACCCGGCAGATCAAGGATACGCTTGAGAAACTGAAGGAAGGTAAAGTTGATATCATTATCGGCACCCATCGTTTGGTGAGTAAGGATGTGAAGTTCAAGGATCTTGGCCTCATGATCATTGACGAAGAGCAGAAGTTTGGCGTATCAACCAAAGAAAAGCTGAAACAGATGCGCGCTAATGTAGATACGCTCACCTTAACGGCTACGCCAATCCCGCGTACGCTCCATTTTTCATTGATGGGCGCGCGTGACCTTTCTATCATATCAACACCACCACCTAACCGCCAGCCGGTTGTTACCGAGCTGCATGTATTCAACGATAAGTTGATCAAGGAGGCTGTTGAGTTTGAGATAGACCGCGGCGGACAGATCTTCTTTATCCACAACCGTGTTGCCGACTTGCCCCAACTGGGCGGCATGATCCGTAAATTGGTACCTAAAGCCCGTATCGGCATTGCCCACGGCCAATTGGAAGGTGACGACCTGGAAGATGTGATGCTCAAATTTGTGAACCATGAGTACGATGTTCTGGTAGCCACAACCATCATTGAGGCCGGTTTGGATATTCCTAACGCCAATACCATCATCATCAACTACGCCCATATGTTTGGCCTTAGCGATCTGCACCAGATGCGCGGCCGTGTGGGGCGAAGCAATAAAAAAGCATATTGTTATTTGTTAAGCCCTCCATTATCAACCCTAACCAGCGAGGCCCGCAAACGGCTTAGCGCTATTGAAGAATTCAGCGATCTGGGAAGCGGCTTTAACGTGGCTATGCGCGATCTTGACATCCGCGGCAGCGGAAACCTGCTTGGCGCCGAACAAAGTGGTTTCATTGCCGAAATAGGCTTTGAAATGTACCACAAGATCCTTGACGAAGCCATACAGGAACTTAAGGAAGATGAGTTTAAAGGCGTGTTCCCAGAGGATAAGCCTCGCCCCTACATATCCTTCACCCAAATTGATACCGACCTGGAGATTCTCATCCCCGATGAGTATGTAACCAATATCTCCGAACGGTATAACCTGTATACTGAACTTTCCAAACTGGAAAACGAAGTGGAGCTACAGGCATTTCAGCAAAAACTCCATGACCGTTTCGGCCCGGTACCTGCGCAGGTTAATGGCCTGCTTAATACCTTACGCCTGCAATGGCTGGGCAAGGCGATAGGTTTTGAAAAGATCTCGCTCAAGAAAAACGTTTTGAGAGGTTACTTTATCACCAACCAGCAATCAACTTATTTTGAAACGGAAGCTTTCAGGAATGTGTTGAGCTTTGTGCAGTCCAATCCAAGGCGCACTAATCTTAAAGAAGTGAAAAACACGCTTAGGTTAGGCATTGAGGGGATTGATAGTGTTGATGAGGCGGTGAGGATGTTAAGCGAGGTTGCCGGGATAGGGTAATTCTTTCCGTTGCCGTATCCACACGGCAACATATCCTTTTTATAAGACATTGACGAGTTGTCGTGAGGACACGACAACGGGGAAATAAAAACGAGGTTTGTGAGACACAAACCTCGGAAAAAAAGTCCAGGTTGCCGTGTCCCCACGGCAACGCACACGCCAAGCAACACGCACGTAAAGTTACATCGCATCCATATAATGCGTTAACCAATCAAACTTTTTATCCTCCTGCTCATAAAATGAACACGACGAAAAATAATATTTATTGGGATCATCAGTTAAATTCCAATGTGCCTGTAAGGGGTTGAGATGGATATAATCCAACTTTTGTTCTAACATTTTTCGGTCGAGTACTTTTATCGGCAATGAGTTGGTTTGTCAAAACAGGTAATTCCGGTTTTTCAAATCGGTTTTGAACTTGGTCAGTAGCTGTTCTTCTGTCGCTTGCAATTCGTCTAAAAACTGATGCCCGGTAAACTTCATAAAGCTGGCAAAAGGCTTTTCCTTGCCATTCATTTTCGATCCAGACCAAATCAGGTGAATGTGATTGGGCATAATAACAAAACCATAGATTTCTATCTTTTTCTGCTTAACCAAATAAATCAGGCTATTTAATACTATGTGTTTAAATTTATCAGTCTGAAGCAGCGGGATCCAGTTGTTAATTGTAGCTGTATAAAAATAGATCTCATCAAATTCCATTAAATAAACGTAACAAGAATTTGGAGATAACGATAGCAGTTTGGAGAATATAATTTATCAGGCATGTTGTCGTGAGGACACGACAACCGGGGAAAGGGTTTGTTGTTTACCGGGAATGCTTTTATCGTTTATAATAATCACTCCCCCGTTGCTATCTCCCCACGGCAACATATCGCGCAATTAAAAAAACACAACCGGCCAGTATACTTTTTCAAAGCCCTTGCAAACATTTATAAAAGCGCCCCCATCTACCGGCTGCATCCAGCCGTAATTTGAGTTCTGTAAGCCTTGGATGTTTTTATCCAGTACTATTCCCGATTCAAAAACTATATGCCCATCCCGTACAAGGTAAAAAGAACTGTTTACTGTAGCCATGTCATCATTTTCACGATATTTAAAAACCCAGTTTTTTTTCATTTGAGCGAGCAAGGTTCTGCTATTTGTTTTCCAGCAAATCCTTTTTCCGACATTAGGATTAAGCTCATCAAAATCTTCGGGCGCAATTACAATATAGGCAGTCCAATCGCCTTTGGAAAAATCACAACCTGAAAACAGCTGTAAACTTTCGCCCGGCTTTCCTTTGGGTAATAAGTGGTTGGGCCTATCATTATTAATTTGCGATAACGGAATAGCGAGGGTGTAGCCGGTTAATGACATAACCACAGCTATTAAAAGCAGGATAGTGACCAGGCTGATAAATATCCTTTTCATTAAGAGAGAAATATTGATTACTTAAAAAAATTAGCCTTTTCAATTAAATAATAAAGCTACAGGTTTTCACCTGTAGCTTTATTATAAAAATATTCCTTTCCTAAAATTAATAAACCGCTGTACTATAAGTAAGTGTTTGCCCGGCTTCTAAAAACAAGTTTGGTGCATGCGTTTTGTCAGAATCATTAATAACGCCATCGCCATTGGTGTCCTTAAACTTCACCGAGCCTATTGTTGCGGCCGGCGTTTGCTTTGGGCTGCTGTCTATGTCTGATTGTGATTTAAAAATACCTATCGGGATTAGCCCGCCATAATAACTTTTGCGGGTGCCGTTCTCAGCAACAATATAATATCCGCCGATATATGCAACTGACGCCGTGATTTTTCCTGAAGCGTCTGCCGTAAGCGTATAAGCAGGAGCTTCGCCGGTATTGGGCTTATTTACATCGTCGTACAACCTTACCGTTGCACCTGCTGAAGCAGCGCCGGTTAGCCCATCCGTTACGGTAATAGCAACAGTTGAAGTAGTTGGCGTGGTTTTATCACATGAAGAGAACAAGAACGAAGCTGCCATGCAGCCTGATAAAAGTAAAGATGTATTTTTCATAAATCCTAAAACGAAGCAGGGGTGTTAATGTTTTAATCAACCGTTAAAAAAATTGCTCGCAAGGCCCTATAAACCAACCTGAACGGCTGGTACTTTATGAAACAAATATTGCTTTTAACCTACCCTTTTATAAATATCTGCCAGGTTCCGGCCCATTTCTTTGTAATCAAGGCCATACCCAACTACAAACTCATTCTCAATTTCAAAGCCTACATATTTAAGCTCGTCTATCGTTTTTTGCAAAGCGGCAGGCTTCAACAATAACGAACATAACTTCAAAGAGGCCGGACCTCTTTCCTTCAGTTTTTCAATCAGGTAATGAGCTGTATTGCCGGTATCTACTATATCTTCAATAATAAGCACGTCTCGTCCTTTTATATCAACCGTTAAATCAATATCCTCCCGTATTTTTAGTGTGCTGGTAGTACCGCCGTAGTATGAAGCTAATTTGGTGAAGTTAATTTCGCAGGGAATGCTCACTTGTTTTATCAGGTCGGCAATAAACAAAAAACTTCCGTTTAGTACGCCAATAAAAACCGGCACGCTGTTATTATAATCTTCACTTAATTGCGCTCCAATGGCTTTCACCTGTTCTTCAATCTTTTCGGCAGTTATCAGTATTTCAAATTCAAGGTCGGCTATTTGTTTTTTCATTTGGTTTTTGTTCGATTTTAAAGGTAGTATGATCTCGCTTTTGTAGTTTAACCGTGGCGAAACTTGTTTTTAAGGTCCTAAAATACTATAAATCACTTACAATAACATGAAAAATAATTGTGACATATAAGCTTATCTTTGCAGTCGAATGATTGACTATCAACTTTATACTTTGCCCAATGGCATTCGTATACTATACAAGCACTGGCCATCTGCAATTACACATTGCTGCTTTATTGTAAACGCGGGTTCACGCGATGAAATTCCGGGACAGGAAGGACTTGCGCATTTCATTGAGCACCTGCTGTTTAAAGAAACCGAACGGCGTAACACCAACCAGATCCTCAACAGGCTTGAACTTGTTGGTGCCGACCTGAACGCTTATACCACTAAAGAGTATACCTGCATCCATGCATCGCTGCTTAACCAGCATCTTGACCGCACTATGGATCTTTTTGAGGATATTTTATTTCACTCCACATTCCCTGATGATGAGCAGGAAAAGGAACGGGGAGTTATTTTAGATGAAATAGCCTCCTATCTTGACCAGCCGGAAGAAGCCATCCAGGACGATTTTGAAGAACTGCTGTTCAAAGAACACCCTATGGGGCAAAACATTTTAGGTACGCCCGAAACGGTTGGCCGGCTTAACGGGGATGATATCCGCAGGTTCATAGCTGCCAACTATAATACAACGGAAATGATCTTTGCCGTACACGGCAATTATGACTTCAAAAAACTGGTAGCCATGGCCGAAAAATATTTTGGGCATGTGCCTTTTAATCAGCTTCAAAAAAACAGGATAAAGCCCGCATTGAGCCCTGCCGGTATCCACCTTTTTAATAAACCAATTTCGCAAACACACTGCATGATAGGTACGCAGGCCTATTCATCAGGGCATGAGCATAAGTGGGGCTTACTATTGCTTAACAACCTGCTGGGTGGCGTTGGTATGAGCAGCCGGCTTAATCTTGAGATCCGGGAAAAACATGGCATAGCCTATACCGTCGAATCAAACTATACTCCCTTAACCGACACCGGTATCTTCTCCATTTATTTTGGTACCGATACAGAAAAAGCCGGCAAAGCATCCAAGCTGGTTCATAAAGAACTAAAAAAACTGCGCGACCAAAAGCTGGGCACGTTACAATTGCACCAGGCCCGGCAAAAATTTATCGGGCAGATAGCATTAGCCGAAGAGAACCGGATGAGCCTCATTATTGCCATGGCCAAAAGCATGGTTGATTTTAATCGCATCGACACGCTTGAAGAGATCTTTGCTAAAATTAACCAGGTAAGTGCCGAGCAATTGCTGGAGATCAGCAATGAAATTTTTGATAATAACCGCTTGATCACTTTGCTATTTGAGCCTAAGCAATAATCCTTTATTTTTGCACGATGAAGTACCCTATCATTGCCTACGGTGATCCTGTTTTAAGAAAGAAAGCAACAGCCATTGAGCCCGACGAGTATCCGCATATAAAAGAACTGGTTGATAATATGTTTGAAACCATGTATGCGGCCCGTGGTGTTGGCCTGGCTGCGCCACAGGTGGGCATGTCAATGCGTTTGTTTGTGGTTGATGCCACACCTTTTGATGATGACGAACCGGAACTGAAGGATTTTAAAAAAGCATTTATCAACGCTACCATACTCGAAGAAACCGGCGAGGAATGGGGCTTTAACGAAGGCTGCCTGAGCATACCGGATATCCGCGAGGATGTGTACCGCAAGCCTGTTGTACGCATGTCATATTATGACGAGCACTGGAAGCATCATGAAGAAACCTTTAAAGGTATGGCCGCCCGCGTTATCCAGCATGAGTACGATCATATTGAAGGCAAGCTATTTACCGATAAGCTAAGCCCGCTGCGTAAACGCCTTATCGAAAAAAAGCTCAATGAGATTTCGAAAGGCATGGTTGATGTGGATTATAAAATGAAATTTCCAAACATTAAAAAAGGAAGATAATCCTTGTTAAAGTATACGAAAAGAGGCTATATCATCAGCCTCTTTTTTTTGACCTATTCAGCCACTTAAGCGATATATGGTTTTGAGTTGGATTGACTCTACTAACAAAAGGGGGTTAACAGGGTTAACATTTACTTATATAGTTAATAATCAAACTATTTAATGTTTTTTATGTGAAAAACATGTTACCCCCCTTTTTGTATAAATATTATCGGCTAAATTTCAATTTATAGGTAACACAACACCAAGGGGTGATCAATTTGATTTATGATACAGCCTCTTTTTCTTTTCTATACTCCTTAGCCACGCCTGTAAAAATTACAATACTATATCTCTGCATTAAACCAATCAACGTAACTTCGGTCTTTGTTTTGGCATTTTTAATGCGTTATATTTACACAACCAATTAATAAAACATAAACCAATGACTACCAGACGCTCCTTTCTAAAAACTTCGGCGCTACTTTCAGCAGGTTTGCTGGCAGCTCCTAATTTGTTTGCATATGATAAAAAATATATCGGCTTACAATTATATACCGTACGTGATGCCATGGCCGCTGATCCCGTTGCTGCATTAGCAAAAGTTGCCAAAACAGGCTATACCTCTGTTGAAGGTGCAACCTATACAGGTACCGAATTATTTTATGGCATGCGCCCCACTGATTTTGCAAATGTTTTAAAACAGAACGGCCTCATTATGCCAAGTGCGCACTACCGTTTAGGTGAAGAGCTGGTTAATGGCGAACATCAGAAAGGTACCATCATGAACGACTGGAAAAAAGCGGTTGACGATGCTGCTGAGGCAGGTGTGCAATACATGGTTTGCGCCTACCTCTCCCAATCAGAACGCGGCAATCTCGACCATTATAAAAACGTGGCCAACATGCTTGATATCGCCGGCGAAACCTGTAAAGGCGCAGGCATCCAGCTTTGCTACCACAACCATGATTTTGAATTTATACAGGAAAACGGCAAATACCCATACGAGATCTTATTGGAAAATACCGACAAGGACATGGTGAAAATGGAAATGGACCTTTACTGGGTAACCAAGGCCAACCAGGACCCTATCGCGCTTATCGATAAACACCCCGGTCGTTTCCCGCTGTGGCATGTTAAGGATATGGATAAAACCCCCGAAAAGAAATTTACTGAGGTTGGTAACGGCACCATCGACTTTAAGAAGATCTTTACCCAGGCTAAAAAATCTGGCCTTAAATACTTCTTTGTTGAGCAGGATGTTTGCCCAGGCGATCCTTTTAACAGCATTACACAAAGCATCAGCTATATTAAAAAGAACCTCGTGTAATATTGTTTTTACACTGAATGCTAAAGGCTTGCGATTAAAACAAATTGCAAGCCTTTTTTATTTTAAAAGCACCAATCGGAGTATAACACATTTAACGTAAGTAAGGAAAAATGAGCCCAACCATGATCAAATACCTCATAGCCATTTTACTGGCCTCTTTCCTGTTTGCCTGTGCTGCCGAAGCACAAACCGGAAAACAACTTGTTACCGGAGATAAAATCCCATCTTTTTCCCTTACTGATCAAAACGGCAAAGCTTTTAACACTGCCGAATATGTGGGTAAAAAAGTACTGGTTATCTATTTTTATCCAAAGGATGAAAGCATGGTTTGTACCAAAGAGGCCTGTGCTTTCAGGGATAGCTTTGATAAATTTACTAAAGCTGGCGCTATGGTTATCGGCATAAACAGCGGCACGGTAGCAAGCCACAAGGCCTTTGCCAATCATTATAAACTGCCCTTTACAGTGCTGAGTGACCCAGACAACAAGGTTTACGATATGTTCGGCGTAAAAAAGAAGTTTTTTATGTCGGGCCGGGAAACTTTTGTGGTTGATTTGAAAGGCAAAATAGTTTATACCCACGAGGCCATGCTGCAAGGTAAGGAACATGCCGACGATGCTTTGGCATTTATCAACTCTGCTAAAGCCAAATAGATGATAAGCCCCTTAAAAATCCTTTTTGGTATTGGGATTACCTTGGCTCCATAGCCTGATGCTGGCTACCTTTTGTAGTTTAACGTCAGCGCCATAGTTATTTATGTGTGGACCGGCTACAAGGAAAAGAACAGCGAGTGGTAAACACTTTTGAACAAGCTTATACTAAAAATCAGACCAAAAAGGGAGGGTATATTATTGTACCTGTTTTATGGATTGTGCCTAAATTAAAATTTTTAAAATGGTAACGAGTGGATAGTACGCCACAACTTATTTCATAAAACTACTACATGATCCGTTTAATTATCATAATTATTTTATTCCTGTTATCGCTGCTTACTATTTTCAAAGCATTTGAATACTACATGTGGCTGCTTTCCATCGTGGTAACCGAGTTTTCATGGTTTTTCATTGTTGTAATTTCCATAGCCATATTAAGCGGTTTTTATGTGAGCAAATACCAGCTTGCAGGTACTATTTTAGGGCTGATAGCTTTGGTGCTCTTCGCTTCGCCTATATTTAGGGCTTACGCTGTTGCCGGCAGTTTAAAACAAAATTTTAGCGCCGCCTTTGGGACGGGCAGTACCATTATCAATGGTGACAATAATCAGCAGCCATTTAGTTTTTGGAAAATATTTCCGAGTCGTAAAACCGTAAATAGCAAACAAATAAATTATGTTTCTTATCCCGATGGCACAACGCTTTCTATGGATTATTATCCATCGCAGATAGTTGGGAACCGGTCATGTGTTATTGTTGTTCACGGCGGAGCGTGGAATAAGGGTGATAATAAACAGCTTCCCGAATTGAATAGTTATCTGGCCTTACGGGGTTATAACGTGGCAGCTATCAATTACCGGCTTGCACCAAAATACCAGGCTCCGGCTCCGCCTGAAGACCTGCGCGCAGCGTTCAACTATTTAAAAACACACGCTCCCGAACTTCATATCGATACCAATAATTTTGTATTACTCGGCCGCTCGGCCGGGGCTCAAATAGCCTTGATGGCGGCTTATACCATGCACGAAAAAAACATCAAAGGCGTAATTGATTATTATGGCCCTGCCGATATGGTTTGGGGGTATTCTATTCCGTCAAGTCCACTCATTATGGATTCGCGCCAGGTAATGCGTGATTATATTGGCGGCGGCTATGAGCAGGTTCCGGAAAAATTTGCGGCAAGTTCACCATTGGAGTTTATCGATCATCAATCACCCCCAACATTGATCATTCATGGAGACAACGATGTGCTGGTATCGCCCGAGCACAGCCGACGCATGAATGAAAAACTGGCTAAAAATGGTATCAAACATTTCCTGCTTAAACTACCCTGGGCAACCCACGGTTTCGATTTTAATTTGAACGGGCCCGGCGGGCAGCTGGCCACCTATACTGTGGAACGCTTTTTAAACACGGTAACGAAATAATATGTTAAAAACAGCAATCACAGGCACACGCATAGCAAGCGTTCAAACCCCTTTGGCGAAAGTCTTATGTGCAGGATGGGGCGGTGCTGGCTTGTAGCTTCCGTGAACCCAAGGTCACCCAACGATCTTTTGCATTCCGTAAAACTTGAGCTAAGAAAAGGAATGGTTATGTTACTGAAGAAATGAAGCGATTCTTTCTAACGATCCTGATCAACCATTCTCCTCACCCTCCCTAAACCTGCTAAAAAAAACAATAGCCATCAAGCAAAGTATGCAGCCGCAAATACCATTCAGGCGCAGGCCATAATCATTGCCGGGGTCTTTGCCGTAAACCGTTAAAAAGGCAAACAATGCAATCCCCAGTGTTTGGCCAAGCTTTACAAACAGGTATTTAACTGCGAAAAACATGCCTTCCCGGTTTTCGCCGGTACGCTTGGCATCGTTCTGGGCAATTTCAGCAAGAATGGCGTTAGGCAAAATACCCAGCGATGCCAACGGAAATGAAGCACTAATAACCAGGGTGTAGATCTGCAGCTCCGGTGTCAGTGGAAGTTTACCCAGGAAAAATATCGCCACAAAAATCAAACTCAATAACCCGAACGAAAAAAGTACAATAGGTTTTTTGCCGATCTTTTGTGACAGGTAATTAACCAGCGGGTAAAACAACAACGATACCAATACCATAGTAGCCATAAGTTCCCCTCCCATAGATTCGGGCAGGTTTAACAACGATTTCAAAAAAAATAACAAACCGCTTGATATAATGCTTAATGCCATATAGTATGAAAAATCAGATATCAGATAGTATTTGAAATTCCGGTTCTGAAAAGTCTTTTGTATAGCAGGCCATAGCGATAAGTGCGAAGGGTGACCGTTGGAATAATGCTTTTCGTCAAGTGCAAATATAGGTACCAGCATTACCAGCCCGGCAAAAACAGCAAGCCCCCAAATGGTATATTGCACAGCGGTATCACGATTGGCTATCCCGGCAAAGCGCTGTACCCAGTCGGCAAAGTTATTGACCATGGCCGATAAGATAATACCGATCACAAACCCCACCTGCTGTAATGACGATAGTTTAACCCGCTCGCGGCCTGTGTGGGTAAGCTCGGGCAGCAAGGCATTATATGGGATAATATAGGCAGTAGCACCCATAAAAAAACAAATAAGCGTAAATGTAAGCCAGTAAGCATTGTGGATACTTTCGCCTTTTACCATTGGGCAAAAAGTTAAGCCGCAAAATAAAACGGCAGGCAAAATAGCCCATTGCATGTAGGGGATACGCCGCCCGCGCCGGTTTTCGCTCTTATCACTTAGCGAGGCAATAAAGGGGTCAAAAAAAGCATCCACCAAACGGCCGGAAGCTGTAATTACAGACATGATGTTGAACAGACCAAAAAGTAACAGTTGAGGTACCAGCGGTGTAAGCCCTGCATTGTTTGGCGGCAGGTAAAAGTAAGGCAACATCACGATGATAATATTGGTCATGATGCTCCACCCTATCATTCCGCAGGCATAAGCAAGCTGTTTGGAAAGTGGTAGTTTGTCGGCTGGCATCTAATGCAATATGCAAATATTACATTACATATAATGCTGTTCTCAACCTCAATTTTTACAACCCTGCATAATAATCATACCCTTGCTCGGCCCAGTAGTCGCGGGGGCGGATATTGCTAAAGTTGATGCTCCCTATCCGCTTTAAATTCTTAATTCCATATTTAACCGGGATAATAAGCCGCAGCGGCGCGCCGTGTTTTGGCGGCAAAGGCTTTTCATTTACCTCATAAGCCAGCAGGGTTTGCGGGTGCATAGCACTTGGCATATCAACGCCAACGTAATATTCTTTATCCGGGGTTTCCATGCCCACATATCCAAACTCCGTCTCCGCATCGAGCTTAAAGTGCGTAATAAAATCGCTGAATTTTACGCCGCCCCAGTGCGAAATCTGGTCCCAGCCTTCTACACACTTAAAATCATAAATGATCTCTGTTTTGGGAAGTTTTCTTATCTCGTCAATACTGATGTGCAATATTTCGCCATTGTTTTTTTTGACAGACAGTTTCCAGGCATCTACATCAATCAACCCCTCCGAACCGATATCACTGTTATGGCGCACTACTTTAGCGGCCATTTCTTTAGGATAGGTTTTTACCAGGTTTTTATTGCTGTATAACTGCCGTACCACCTTTTCATTGGCATTAAGCACGGCACGTAACGGCCTGTGTGCCTCTGCCGTGATACCTGGCACTTCCTCCGGCGAGGTGTAAAGCCATCGCCATCCGCCATAAGCGGCACTTCCCAGCGCAAGGAAACTGCCGAAAGAGATAAAATTGCGGCGGCTGATCTTCTGTTCAACAGTAAGCTCCTTTTTAGGAGCTTTATTTTTACTAAAAACCTTACTCGGCTTTTTGGTTAGTTTCATCATTTTGAATTTGAATAAGGGGTTGTGACTTTTCATCAATTACCTCAAAACCAGAGATCACCGATTTGAAATTATTCCAGCCGGCAAGTACTACCTGAACAACATGAACCAAGAAAAACAGCACATAGCCAATAGTGAGCACAAAATGCCAGATGCGGGCCAGGTGGTACCCTCCGCAGATCCATGCCAGATAATTAAACTGTACCGGTTTGTAAATAGCCAGCCCGGTTATCAGCGAGCCAAAGCCCATTATTATAATGGCCGTATAAGCGATACGCTGGGCCGCGTTATATTTATTTTGAGGAGGCGCCATTTTGCGGATGTGCAGGTCATGCAGTACAACCAGCCAGGCTTCTTTAAACGAATGCCTGTTTGGTACCAGCTCACGCCACTGGCCTGATATAATGGTGTACATTACATATAAAAAGCCGTTGAGCGCAAAAAACCACATAAACAAAAAATGGAAGGCCATACCCTCGGCCAGCCGCCTGGGAATATGCAACGCGTCATAAAAACCCTGCGGAAAAAACCGGATAAATGTAACGCCGAAAATGGTAAACGTATAAGTATCATTAGCCCAGTAAATGAGCAGCCCGCTCCAGATCATAATGGTTAGGATTGGGAAATTTACCCAATGCGTCCAGCGCATTAACAGGGGGTGTTTTTCTTTAATTGCTTTCATTTAATTGATCTTATGCTGTTCGGCACAGACAGTTTTAATTATTGTATGTTTTTAGCTTCCTGTTGGCTCCCGGCTGCTGCCACTTCAAACTGACTTTTTGATGCGGCCAACACTACACCGTTATCAGTGTTTTGAATAAAGCCTATTACTTCCCAACCCGGACCATCAAACCCTGCCGGCAAGATAATAGTTGCGCTGCCGGTGCTTTTGATCAGTGGCAAAGTTTGCAGGTTACGAACGATTTGTGCATGGATAAGTGTGCGGCCGCCATTTTCACCGCCTTTAACTTTTATCACCGCTTGTTTTTGTACCAGGGCCAGTGATATTACGCTATGTGCGTTTCCGACATTTCCTTCAGTTCTGTATTGTACTAATGTGGTATTATTGGCATTGTGGATAATACTAAGATTTAACCGAACATTACTGTTTACCAGTAAGTTATTTTTGATAGCGTTCCGCAAAGCGCCCTCCTGCGAGCCTACAAATTCTGTTTTACCATTAACCACTATCTGCGGCGTGTAAACCTGCGACAGCTTTAGCCATCGGGCGTATTCATTTTGCCGCTTTGAATAATCGGCACTGCTAAAAGCATCTTTCCAGCCAAGGCGGTCCCAGTAATCAACATGATAGGCCAAAATGTAAATGGGTTTATCGCCAGCTTCTTTCTGAACTTTAGCTACCAGCTCGTCTGCCGGCGGGCAGCTTGAACAACCCTCGGAAGTAAATAATTCAACCAGCGCGAAGCCTTTATTATTGTATTTAAAATCATCTTCTTTACCGTTTTTAGCCGCACTTTTACAGCTAATAAAAGCCGCTGAAATAATTATCGAACATATAAAAAACAGCACAAGTGCCAATAACTTGATCTTTTTCATTTTATCCAGATTGAATGATATACATTTTTATGCCTTTGTCGGGTTTATGGGGATAACCTTACAACAAATTTAACTTTTTCTTGGCTGATATAAATACCTACACAATAATCTCATTATCAACACATATAATGCAAATTCATCATTAATATAAAGGCATCTTTTTAAAAAAAATGCTCCTTCTGAGCTTATTTTTGTAAGGATTAAGACTTGCGCCCGACTAACAAAGCTATTATAATGGCATACTACATTTCATGACAACCGAAACTACCGTATTAAACCCTCATAAATGGGTGTCCTCCTACGCCGATTACCTGTACATGTACGCCATTGTGCGTATTAATGACAAGGACATAGCTAAAGACCTTGTGCAGGAAACTTTCCTGGCGGCACTTGAAAAGGTTGACAGGTTTGAGGGCAAAAGCACCGAACGAACGTGGCTTACCGCCATCCTTAAAAACAAAATTGTAGATGTATACCGCAAAAAGTCATCGGGTTTGGCTATAGCTTCGGCCAGCAAAGCGGCGCAGGAGCAGGATGAGTTTTTTGAGGAAGATAACGGTCACTGGAAAGCAGCGTACGCTCCGCAACCAATTGCCGGGATGGATGAGCAGGATCCCTTATTAAAAAAAGAATTGAACGGCATACTTCAAAAGTGCCTGCAAAAGCTACCTGCGCTATGGAACGCGGTTTTTACCATGAAACACATTGATGATGTGGCTACCGAAAATATCTGCACCGAACTGCATGTTACCCAGGCCAACTTTTGGGTTATCATTCACCGGGCAAAGGTTAACCTGAGGGCATGCCTTCAAAAAAACTGGAATTAAAATGAGCTACTTAAATAAAATCATATATAACTGCAAGAAAGCTACTTTCCTGATCGAAAAAAAGCAGCTTGACCGACTTAGCTTTCGCGAGGAAATGGAACTGAGGATTCACCTGGCCGGTTGTGGTATGTGCGTATTATACAACAAGCAAAGCCGTGTTATTAATCATATGGTGCAGCAACTATTTCAGGATTCGCTGAAGAATGAGTTGAAATTGGATGATGCTTTTAAAGCTGATTTGCAAGCGAGGATTGAAGAGGGGTTGGGTAGTAAGTAGATTGGTTAAAAGCAGCTGTCGTGCGAGTTGTTTAAATACGTTGGTCTCGGAAGATGAATGACAAAAAACGGCCTGTCACCCTGAGTCTGTCGAAGGGTCGCGCACAGAGGCCCTGCCCACCATGCTTCGACAGGCTCAGCATGACACCCATTTTTAATTGAACGAAGTTTCTTCTTTCCCTTCTATAACAGCTCTGCTTATCGAAGAAGATCCTTTGTTCCTCAGAATGACAACAACCATCTAAAAACATCTCGTTAAAAATGCTAATGATTATCCCTATCCTTCGTATCCATTATAATAGTTACCGGCCCGTCATTCAATAAATTGATCTTCATATCCGCACCAAAAATACCTGTGGCCACTTTTTTGCCGGTTAATGTTTCAAGCGTTTGGATCATCTGCTCATATATGGGAATAGCCTTATCAGGCTTAGCGGCCCTTAAAAAAGACGGACGATTTCCTTTTTTGGTCTGTGCGAAAAGGGTAAACTGGGAAATCAGCAATATACTCCCGTCAACATCGGCAAGGGCTTTGTTCATGAGGCCGTTCTCATCGCCAAAAATCCGCATACCAACTATTTTATTGGCCAGCCATTGCAGATCTTCTGCGGTGTCGGCATCTTCAATTCCCAATAACACCAAAAAGCCGGCGGCTATTTCACCTGTGACATTTCCATCAACAGTACAGCTTGCCTGGGTAACACGTTGTAGTACAGCTCTCATATATTTTTACACGAATTCCATTTATATCGGCCACAATTTAGGTGAATTTCACCAATCCCATCTCTGATGCAATATATTTTGTGTGATCGGATCATATTGTAACCCTCATAAAAGCATTCGTGTCAAATCGATATCATTCGTGCAATTAGTGTCAATTCCATTCGTGTAATTAGTGTGTAATTAATTAAGTTCGCAACCGCTATTATGTATATCTAATTAATAGGATAAAAAATGAGTACCAAAAGAGGCTTCACTACTACCATATTACATGCCGACCGCCTTGGCAAACCCGAGCATGGTTCATTACACAAACCTATCCACACTTCGGTAACCTACGGGCACGAAGATGTACAGGATTTGGTTGATATTTTCCAGAACAAAAAGAGCGGTTATGCTTATTCGCGCCAGGGTAACCCTACCGTTACCGCTTTGGAGCAAAAGGTAACCCAAATGGAACATGGTGTATCCAGCATCGCTTTCTCAACCGGTATGGCCGCTATTTCGGCAACGGTAATGGCACTTATTAAAGGTACCGACCATATTGTGGCCAGCTCGTTCCTGTTTGGTAACAGCCGCAGCATTTTTCAAACGTTTATTGATATGGGTATCAGCATTGATTTTGTTGATGCTACCTCTGTTGATAATGTACGCGCAGCAATAAAAGAAAACACCCGCATGGTGTTTGTTGAAACCATTGCCAACCCCGCCACTCAAATTGCCGATCTTAAAAACCTTGGCGACCTGTGCGAGGAAAAAGGAATTTTATACGTGGTTGATAATACCATGACCTCACCATACCTATTTAATCCGGTTAACGTGAAAGCCAGTTTGGTTATTAACTCGTTAACTAAATATATTGGCGGTCACGGCAATGCCCTTGGTGGTGCTGTAACCAATACAGGCTTGTTTGATTGGTCAAATTATCCCAACATTTTTCCCGGCTTCAAAGCAACCGTAAAACCCGATGCCCTGGGCATGACCCAGATCCGCAAGAAGGGCTTGCGTGATGCCGGCGGTACTTTATCGCCAGAAGCTGCGCACAGCATTTCTGTTGGAGCCGAAACACTGGCACTGCGCCTTGACCGCGCTTGCAGCAACGCATTGGCGCTGGCTAAATATTTCGACAATCACCCAAAAGTGAAAAAAGTATTTTATCCTGGTGTTGAATCGCACCCGCAGCATGCGTTGGCAGGCGAGCTGTTTTCTCGTTATGGTGGACTCATGAGCATCGAGCTTGACGAAAGTATTGATTGCCTGGCATTTTTAAACAAGCTGAAACTGGTTGTGAAATCAAGTAACCTTGGCGATACCCGTACGCTGGCTATCCCAGTTGCGCAAACCATTTTCTTTGAGCTTGGTGCCGAGCGCCGCGCCGAAATGGGCATCCCCGAAAGCATGATCCGTCTGTCTATTGGAATTGAAGACCTTGAGGATTTGCTTGAGGATTTCAAGACCGCTTTAGGCGAATAAGTATCAGGGCCTTGTGAATATCACAAGGCCTTTTTTATTTAAAGGAACTTTAAAAACATAATTTTGATTGATCAATAGGGGTTTATATATTCTTTGTTGTAATATAGATATATGAAAACCTATAAAACCTTGAAAACACTTCTTTTAGCTGTAACCTTCGCGCTGTTATCAAACGCCATTAAAGCGCAAACCACCTCGGATTCATTAACCATTAAACTACAACAGGCATTTACGCAGGAAAGCCTCCCCGGCATGTATGTAATCATGACCGATGCCGGCAAAACTACCTATTCACATAGTTTTGGTTATGCTGATATTGCTGGCCAGGTTCCCTATTCGGCAAGTACAATTCAAAACATTGGCTCGGTAAGTAAAACATTTATTGCCGTTGCATTGATGAAAGCCATCGAACTAAAATATTTTACTTTAGAAACCGATATTAATGACGTTTTGCCTTTCAAAGTAAACAACCCGAACGACCCAAATGGCAAAATAACCATCAGGGAATTAACCAACCACACATCGGGTATTATCGATAACCCTGAAATTTATCGCTATTGTTACCATTTTTACCCTAAACTACGAGCGTACGACAGTGTATCAATAAGCACCCTAAACCAGATGGGCTTTGGCGATAAACTAAAGGATACTACCGTAGCGCAGTTCATGTACAATTACCTGGCTCCGCAAGGCCAATATTACAGCAAGGCCAATTTTGGCGACGGGCCGGCAGGTGGCACTTCATCATACAGTAATATTGGTTCGGCACTGGTTGCTTATCTGATCGAGCTCAAATCCGGACTTTCGTACGCGGATTTTACCCAAAAATATATTCTGAAACCGTTAAAGATGGATCATTCAGGCTGGCATATTTCAGATATAGATTTAAAGAAACACGCCTATTTATATCTTGACCCAAAAAACCGATTCCCATTATATGACCTGGTTACCTATCCCGATGGCGGCTTAAAAACTTCGCCCGAAGATTTGAGCAAATATTTAGTGGCCATCAGCAGGCATGATAAAAAGTTGCTGACCGAAGCTTCGTACCAGGCTATGTTTACCGCGCAGTTCAGCAAAGAACATCCACCTAAAAACATTAATTTAAGCTACCGCAATAAAGGCATTTTCTGGAATTTATACACCAATGGTACTATAGGGCATGACGGTGATGATCCGGGTGTTGGTACTTATTTATTCTTTAACACGACCACAGGTAAAGGCGGCTTGTTTTTATGCAATAAGTATTTACCTAATAAACAGGCTATTGTTGATGTGCTGGTAAAGGAAGCGGCGAAGAAGTAAGAGTATCAATAAAAATTTGTCATTTCGACCATCGGGAGAAATCTTATGCATCATGCTGAGCGAACTATACAGTCGGTTTACATGGTGTATAAGATTTCTCTTTCGCTCCGACACACTATCCACCTCTGCTCTATCGAAATGACAAGAGTTGCGTTTTTTCTTGTCTCCTGATTCTAAAAGTCTTGACTCTTACTTAGGCTCTTGTATCATTACCATGATAAATGCTCAGGTAACTTTCATAGCGGGACAGGGTTATCTCTCCTTCTTCCAAAGCTTCGAGCACGGCGCAGCCGGGCTCATTGATGTGGCGGCAATTGTTAAAACGGCATTGGTTCATGCGTTCGCGCATTTCGGGGAAGAAATGGCCAAGCTCCTGTTTCTCAATGTCGATAACACCCAGTTCGCGGATGCCGGGGGTATCGATGATGAAACCGCCTTGCGGCAATTCGAACATTTCGGCAAAGGTGGTGGTGTGCATGCCCTTATCGCTCCAGTCGGATACCATATTGGTGCGCAGTTCCAGTTCGGGCAACAGCGCGTTGATCAGGCTTGATTTGCCTACGCCCGAGTGACCGGAGAACAGGGTTACCTTATCCTTCAACAAATCCTGTACCTGGCTGATATTAGTACCCTCAATGGCCGATACCTCAAAGCAGGGATAGCCGATATCTTCATAAATAGCTTTATAATCGGCCAATACTTCCAGGCCTTCATCGCTGAACAAGTCAAGTTTATTAAATACTAATCTTGCAGGGATATCGTAAGCTTCGGCAGTAACCAAAAAGCGGTCGATAAAACCAAGGGAGGTACGTGGCGAGGCCAGCGTAACTACCAGAATGGCCTGATCAAGATTGGCGGCAATGATTTGCGCCTGCTTGCTCAGGTTAATAGACTTGCGAATGATATAGTTTTTGCGTTGATGCAGGTTGGTGATAATACCATCTTCGCGATCAGGCTCCATTTCAAAATCAACGATATCGCCAACAGCAATAGGATTGGTGGTGGTGATACCTTTTATACGAAACTTGCCCTTGATGCGGCAATCTATCTTTTGCCCATCGGGTGTTTGTACCTGGTACCAGCTTCCGGTTGATTTTGTTATTAGTCCGTGCATATTATCAAGGTTCAAAAGTAGCAAATTAAATTCATTGCGGATTTTTGGCATCAGACACTTATTCTACCGTCATTGCGAGGCACGAAGCAATCCCCAATAGGCAGAGCCACTATACAGGTTCGCTCTGTACAGTCGGGGATTGCTTCGTGCCTTGCAATGACGATTCTATTTTTTAATTAGAATCCAGACTTACGAAGCTTTTTAAATTTCGTAAGCCTTAAATATACGGCTACTGATAAAACCTTTTACTTATTCTCCTCATTATCAAACCCATCATTTACCCACCCGGTCGCCTGATAATTATTGCGAAAATCATAATTTGTAAAATAATCCTTGCGTATTCAAAAATAATCTACTTACTTTACAGACATTATATATGACAATTAACAACACCATTATTACAACTATTATTACCACCGGCATAAACCTCGGAGGAAGATAATCGTATGGTGTAAAACATAAAAAATGAAAACCAGATGAAAGCCTTCCTCCGCAAAGAGGAAGGCTTTTTTGTTATAGCTTGATACTAAACCCATAAATGAAAGTTTTAAAATTCGGAGGTACTTCCGTTGGATCTGTAAGCAGCATCCAAACCCTGTTAAGCATCCTGAAGGATGAAGTAAAAAATGATGAAAAACCAGTGGTGGTATTATCTGCCATGGGCGGTGTAACCAATCTGCTCTCGGCTATGGCCGAAGACGCAGCCAACGGTATTGAATTTACCGCCGGGCTTGCCGAGCTTGAAAAACGCCATTTTGATGCCGTGAAAGCTTTGCTTGATGTGCAAAATCAAAACCCGGCCCTCACCCGCTTGAAAATTCACTTCAACCAACTGGAAGAATTGCTGCAGGGCGTACTTACGCTCCGCGAGCTTACCCCGAAAACACGCGACCAGGTGCTGGCCTTTGGCGAGCGCTGCTCAACCCTGATGGTGAGCAAAATTGCGGCCCAGCATTTTGGCGATGTACTTTTTGTTGATGCCGCCGATGTGATCAAAACCGACAGTGCCTTCGGCAACGCCAAAGTAAACACCGAACTTTCAGAAAGACTGATACAAGGCCTTTACACAGAAAACAAAGGCAAAACCCTCATTGTTACTGGTTTTATTGCAGGTAATGATGCCGGACAAACCACCACTTTAGGTCGTGGTGGTTCAGATTATACTGCTGCCATTTTCGGCGCTGCATTAAACGCCCAGGAAATCCAGATCTGGACAGACGTTAACGGTATGATGACTGCCGATCCCCGCATGGTAAAAAAAGCGTTCTCGTTAACTGAGCTTACTTATACCGAAGCGATGGAACTATCCTACTTCGGTGCCAAGGTGATCTATCCGCCAACCATGATCCCGGCATTTTTAAAGAAAATTCCTATCGTGATCAAAAACACCTTCGAGCCGGAGTTTGAAGGTACCGTGATCCGTCATGATTGCAAGGCCTCTACCCTGCCAATCAAAGGGATTTCATCTATCAACAATATCAGCATCCTCAACTTAGAGGGCAGCGGCATGGTTGGTAAATCGGGCTTTAGCGGCAGGCTGTTCTCCCTACTTGCCCGCGAGCAGATCAACGTGATCCTGATCACCCAATCATCATCTGAACATAGCATTACCTTCGCGGTACAACCGCAGGATACAGAACGTGCAAAGCAGGTTATAGAACAGGAATTTGAACTGGAGCTTGCTGCCAAAAAACTGGAGCATCTGGTTATCGAAAAAAGCCTTGCTATCCTCGCTATAGTAGGCGAAAACATGAAACAAACGCCGGGTATGTCGGGCAAGTTGTTCCACGCGCTTGGCCGTAATGGTGTTAACGTAAGAGCTATAGCACAGGGCTCGTCAGAATATAATATCTCGGTGATCATCTCCGCAAATGATCTTTCAAAAGCACTGAACGCCGTGCATGATGCCTTCTTTGTACAGCTTACCAAAACCCTGCATGCATTTTGCTTAGGTACCGGTAACATTGGCAAAACGTTGTTCAACCAATTAAATGCCCACAGCGATTACTTAAAAGATAATAACGGCATCCAGGTTAAAATAGCCGGCATCAGCAATACCCGCAAAATGACTTTTAACAGTGATGGTATTTCTTTAGATACCTGGCAGGATGACATACAATCGTCTCCTTACGAGGCCGATCTGCAATCGTTCATCAACCGGATGAAAGAAATGAACCTGCCCAACTGTGTGTTCATTGATAATACGGCAAGTCCGGTTCCAATAGGTTTTTATGAGGAGATCTTTAAAGCCAACATCTCGGTGATCACCTGTAATAAAATAGGCAACTCGGGCAGTTACAAACAATACCGCACATTTAAAGATACCGCACGTGCGCATGGTGTTGATTTCTTTTATGAAACCAACGTTGGTGCCGGTCTGCCTATCATCAATACCCTTAAAAACCTGATGAACAGCGGCGACAGGGTACAACGGATCGAGGCAATACTTTCGGGCACTATTTCGTTCATTTTTAATAACTTTAAGGGTGATGCCAGTTTCCACGATGTGGTTAAAGAGGCCCAGGAAAAAGGCTATACCGAACCCGATCCACGCGATGACCTGAGCGGTAAGGATTTTATGCGCAAAATGCTCATCCTTGCCCGCGATGCTGGTTACCCAATGGAAGAAGCCGACGTTGAAATAGAAAGCGTATTGCCAAAAGCCAGCCTTGAAGCCAAAACCGTTGAAGATTTTTACGCAACATTAAAAACCGAAGACGCGCATTTTGCCAAACTAAAAGATGCGGCCGAAAAAGACGGAAAGGTATTGCGCTACATTGGCAAACTGGAAAACGGCAAGGTGACTATCACCCTGCAAATGGTTGATGAAAATCACCCGTTCTACATGCTATCGGGCAGTGATAATATCATATCATTCACTACCGACAGGTACCGCGAGCGCCCACTGGTTGTAAAAGGCCCCGGCGCAGGTGCCGAAGTAACCGCCGCAGGCGTATTTGCTGATTTAATAAATGTAGGCGCGAATTAAGTTGCCCCCTAACCCCCTAAAGAGGGAACAATAGTTTGATATTTTTAACATGGAAAATAATTTAGAGGAATTAAAAGCAGCCCCGCAAGCGGCTCCCCTTTCGGGGAACAGGGGGCGCGACAGCATCCACGTTTTTGCTCCGGCAACTGTAGCCAACGTGGTTTGCGGTTTTGATGTGCTGGGCTTTGCGGTTGATGAACCCGGCGACGAGGTGATCATGCGTGTGACCGGCAAACCTGGCATCACTATTAGTAAAATTACAGGCGATGACGGTCGCCTGCCACTTGATCCGGCAAAAAATACCGTGAGTGTTAGCGTACAGCATTACCTGCAAAGCGTTGGCCGTGCTGATATTGGTTTAGATATCGAGTTGCATAAAAAAATGCCAATAGGCAGTGGTTTGGGTTCAAGCTCGGCCAGTACGGTTGCGGGGTTGTTTGCCATCAAAACTTTATTGGGCGATGATTCCGACCCAATAAAACTGTTACCTTTTGCTATGAAGGGCGAAGAAATGGCTTGCGGTCATGGTCATGCTGATAACGTTGCCCCTGCCCTGTTCGGTGGTTTTGTGTTGATCCGCAGTTATGAGCCGCTTGATGTGGTAAGGTTGCCGCACCCTAAAAACCTGTGGTGCGCTATTGTATTTCCGGATGTAGATGTACCTACAAGGGAAGCCCGCCAGATCATCCGCAAAAACATCCAGATGAAGGATGCCGTAACCCAGTGGGGTAATATTGCCGGCTTGGTAAGTGGCTTGTTCATGCAGGATATCGACCTGATCGGTCGCAGCATGAAGGATGTACTTGTTGAACCGGTACGCTCCATGCTGATCCCCGATTTTTATAAAATGCGCGAAATGGCTATGGAACTTGGCGCAGTAAGCTTTGGAATCTCCGGCTCAGGCCCATCTGTTTTTGCATTCACCAGAGATGAAGCAACAGCCCGAAGCATTACTCAAAAATTACAGCAGCATTTAACCGGTTTAAAAATTGGCTCCAACAGTTACGTATCAACTATCAATGACGCGGGGCCAAAGGTTTTGGGATAGTCCTGAGTCTGAAGTTAGGAGCCGAATGTTTTAAGTCAAAAACTATAAAAAGCACGTCATTGCGAGGCACGAAGCAATCCCCGATAAGCAGGTCCGCCCTGTATAGTTCGCGATTGCTTCGTACCTCGCAATGACGGGTGCAGAAAAAATAAATCCGAAATCGAAATTCCGAAATCCGAAATCAAAAATGAAACTCTACAGTACCAATAACACCTTATCCGAAGTATCTTTTAAAGACGCCGTTTTTAACAGCATGCCGCAGGATAAAGGCTTGTATATGCCCTATAGCATCCCCCGCTTGGATGATGATTTTATCAATAACCTTGATAAATATAACTTGCCCGAAATTGCTTTCAAAGTAGCCCAAAACCTGCTTGGTGATTCTATTCCAGAAGCTGATCTGAAAGCACTGATTGATGATGCTATTAATTTCCCGGCCCCCATCGTAAAGCTGGAAGACAATGTTTATGTACTGGAGTTGTTCCACGGCCCATCGCTGGCATTCAAGGATTTTGGCGCCCGTTTTATGAGCCGTGTAATGAGCTATTTCCTTGAAGCCGGTGAAAAACAGCTTGACGTATTGGTTGCCACCAGCGGCGATACAGGCGGTGCCGTAGCCCTTGGCTTTTTGGGCGTACCTAATACCCGTGTTACTATCCTTTACCCTAAAGGCAAAGTGAGCGGCGTGCAGGAACAGCAGCTAACCACCAACGGCCAAAACATCCGTGCACTTGAGGTAGACGGCACTTTCGACGATTGCCAGGCACTGGTGAAACAGGCTTTTGTTGATGAAGAACTGAACGAAAAATTCCGTCTTACATCGGCAAACTCCATCAATATAGCACGATTGGTTCCGCAAACTTTTTATTACTTTAATGCTTATGCCCAACTGTTAAGGCAGGGCATCAAAAAAGTAGTATTCTCGGTACCAAGCGGTAACTTCGGTAATATCGGCGCTGGCCTGTTAGCCTGGAAAATGGGCTTACCTGTCGAAAAATTTATCGCGGCCACCAACGTTAATGATACCGTGCCAGAGTTTTTAAAAACCGGCGTTTACCAGCCAAAACCATCGGTAGCAACGCTATCTAACGCAATGGATGTTGGTAACCCAAGCAACTGGGTACGCATTGCTGATCTGTTTAAAAACGATACCGAAGCGCTGAAAGAGCTCGTAGTTGGTTTTAAATATGATGACGAAGAAACAGTAAAAGCCATCAACTGGGTATTTGATAATTATAATTATGTGGCATGCCCTCATACCGCTATAGCCTGGCAGGCCCTAACCGATTACAAACAGGACCATGCTGCTGTTGATACTGCCGGTGTATTCCTTTCAACTGCGCACCCTTGTAAATTCCCTGATGTTTTCAGCGATGAGGTAGCAGCCAAAATTGAAGTGCCCGAACAGGTAAAAGAACTGGAATCAAAAACCAAACAAGCTGTAGCCATCAGTAAAGATTTTGCTGATTTTAAAGGCTACCTTTTAGGGGTAGATTAATTTCAGTATTTTTAGATGCTGGAAAACCACAAACCACCACGTAATTGCGAGGTACGAAGCAATCGCGAACTATACAGAGCGAACCTGCTGATCGGGGATTGCTTCGTACCTCGCAATGACGGGTGGATTAAACGTGGTTTTATAGCTTTCAATACCGAAACATAAAATGCTCAACAAAACCTCATTGATATTTACCTGCCTTGTGGCAGTTTGCCTAACTGCCTGCAGCCGTAAACAAAAGTTTGATCGTGATAAATGGGACGATGGTGATGGACTTACCTTTGCCTACCGCCCCGGTATGGTTGAAGATCTTATCGCCAGCAAGCAACTCAATGGTCTTAAATATCAAAAGGTGATCCACCTGCTTCACCGGCCGCAATTAAGCAGTAAGGACAGTATGGTGTATGATCTTGACCGTCAGTACAAAGCAGGTACGTTGATCTCATCATCAAGCCTCGTTATCTTCCTGAAAGATTCGGTAGTTACTAAGGCCGAAGTGCACGAGATACATGCTAAGAAGAAATGATCAACACTATAATATTTGACTTGGGGGCCGTTTTAATTGACTGGAACCCGCATTACCTATACCGCAGCCTGTTTACCGATGAGCAGGAAATGAAAGACTTCCTGACCAATATCTGCACTTCCGACTGGAACGAGGAACAGGACGCGGGCCGGGCCTTACAGTATGGGACAGACCTGCTTGTAGCTCAATATCCGGAACATGAGGCTAATATCCGCGCCTTTTATTCTCGGTGGGTAGAGATGCTTGGCGAGCCGTTGCATGGTACTTTAGAGCTCTTTAGGCAATTGAAAGTAAGCGGCAAGTATAAGATCTATGCATTAACCAATTGGTCGGCCGAAACTTTTCCCTTCGCTTTAGAGCGCTACGATTTTTTAAACTGGTTTGATGGCATTGTAATGTCTGGCGCCGAAAAAATGCGTAAGCCTGCTCCTGCTTTTTACCAGCTCTTGCTTGATCGTTATGACGTAAAAGCTGCCGAAGCTTTATTTATAGATGATAACTATCGTAATATTTTAGCAGCGGAAAAGATGGGGATTAAAAGCATTCACTTTACTTCGGCAGAGGCATTGGAAGAAGAGTTAAAAGGGTTGGAGGTATTGTAACATGCTATTATCCACCACGTCATTGCGAGGTACGAAGACAACCGACCGAAGTGAGCTCATTAATACCCATAAAAAACAAATTATAATTATTAATAATCCCCGATAGGCAGAGCCGCTCTGTATAGTTCGTCATTGCTTCGTACCTTATAATGACGTGACCGTAAGCTATTGATTATTAAGTGTGTTTTTGGGATCAATTTTATAACATGGGCGTTGCCTGCGGCCCGGGCTTTCCGTTACAAGTCCTCGCTTTGCCTGCACGCTAACCCAGCGCTCGCTGTGGGCTTTTCACTGCAATCCCTAACGCGGCCCTCGCACACCGTTGCCAAAATATGTTTTATACGTCATCACGGTTTTTTTCAGGGCTTCCCTGATGGTTACAGCAATGACGTGGTGGTTAGGTTTTACCCAAACAACTCACTGCTCAAATACCTGTCTCCCCTGTCGCAGCAAATAAATACAATAACGCCCTCTTCCAACTCCTGTGCCAGCCTTATCGCGGCGGATAACGCGCCGCCGCTACTCATACCGGCAAACACGCCTTCAACTTTAGCCATCTGGCGGGCCATTTGGGTAGCTTCTTCCTGTGAGATATCCATTACCCTGTCAACCCTTGTCGCATCAAAGATCTTGGGTAGGTATTCTTCAGGCCATCTGCGAATACCGGGGATAGAAGAGCCTTCAACCGGTTGGCAGCCTATAATTTGCACATCAGCGTTTTGCTCCTTCAAATATCTTGAACAGCCCATAATGGTACCTGTGGTGCCCATGGCGCTTACAAAATGGGTGATCTTTCCTTCAGTATCGCGCCAAATTTCGGGGCCCGTGCTTTTTACGTGGGCCATGTAGTTATCCGGATTGGCAAATTGGTTTAACAGAAAGAATTCGCCGGTGGCGGCTTTCTCTTCAGCGTAGTCACGGCAAAGTTCTATCCCTTCCAGCAGAGTAACTTTAGCGCCAAAAGCTTCCATGGTAAGTGTACGCTCGCGGGTAGAGTTGGATGGCATCACCAGTTCTATCTCCAGATCAAACAGCCTTGCAATCATAGCCAGTGCAATGCCGGTATTGCCGCTGGTGGCTTCAATAAGTTTAGTACCTGGTTTAATATCACCGCGTTCAATGGCGCTCCTGATCATATTAAGCGATGCACGGTCTTTCACGCTGCCGCCGGGATTGTTCCCTTCCAGTTTGGCAAAGATCCGTACGTTCGGATTCGGGTTAAGCTTTTTTATTTCTACCATAGGCGTGTTGCCTATCAGGTCTATCAATCCAGCCATTATATTTTTTATTAGGTAAATGCTTTATCTTTTTCCGCCGAACAGTTTAATGCTCAGCCTTTTCAATATCCGGTGATTGGGGGTATGATATACCCTTGAATTTGGCGGCAGGCTTTTGGTAAGCCAAACGTTCCCTCCTACCACACTGTTGTGCCCAATGATGGTTTCGCCGCCCAAAATGGTTGCGCCCGAATAGATCACCACGTTATCCTCAACTGTTGGATGACGTTTGGTATTCGCCATACTTTTATCTACGCTCAACGCGCCTAAGGTAACCCCCTGGTAAAGTTTTACGTGCTTTCCTATTGTACAGCTTTCGCCAATAACAATACCGGTACCATGATCTATATAGAAATACTCGTCTATTTTGGCAGCAGGATGAATGTCTATCCCCGTTTTTGAATGGGCATATTCTGTAAGTATCCTCGGCAGCAAAGGAATATCATCAATATAAAGACTATGGGCCACACGATAAAGCGAAATAGCATGAAACCCCGGGTAAGTACGGATCACTTCAAACTCACTCCGCGCGGCAGGATCACCGTTAAAAATGGCCTGGATATCCGTGTTCAGGATGCGGAACAACTCGGGAAGGCCTTCAAAGAATTTTTTGGCCAGCTTTGAGGTATCACAATTACTGCAGGCTTTTGTGGCATGCATAATTTCGCAAAGGTCGTTCTCCAGTCTTAAAAACTCATCCTTTAGTTCCTCTACTGAGGCATACTGCTGCCCGGTTTGTTCGGGGTACAGCAAATGGATCACTTTTAGTGCCCAGGCCGTAATTTCCCTGTTTGAAGGCACAGCCTCCAGGTTTTGCTGTTTAGCAAAAATATGTTGGTAAAAATCCTGACTCATGTTTTATGGCGGCCGTTTTGGGAAAACAACCAATAACAGTACAAGTTTATATAAAAGATTGTTGTTTATATGTAAAATGAACCGGATTGTTGATATTTAGCTATAAAACATCTCTATCAAACTCATGAAGGACCAAATAATTGAAACCGTAACTGCCTTGTTCGGCGGAGCCGATGAGCGCGACTGGACCAAAGTTAAAAACGCCCTTGCCGAAAATGTTGAGCTTGATTATAGTTCTATGACCGGTAATCCGGCAAGCCTTGTATCCTCAGAAAATATCATTACGGCCTGGCGCGGCTTTTTGCCCGGCTTCGACAAAACGCAACATCAACTGACCGACTTTTATGTGATGCAAAACGGCTCAGTAGCGCTTGTACATTACTATGGCAAAGCCGATCATTTTATTGGCGATGAGCTATGGATTGTGGAGGGAACTTACGATACCGAGCTCATTGAAACCGATAGCAAATGGATCATCACCAAACATAAGCTCAACCTCATTAAGCAGGATGGTAATATGGATTTACCTGCGCAGGCGGCAGCAAGAGTTTCTGAACAGAGAAATTAATGATGTCATCGAGCGCAGCGCGGCAATCGCATGCTATACAGAGCGGCTATGCTTCCGTGCGATTGCCGCGCTGCGCTCAATGACATGGTTATAAACAAATAGTTTATCCTAACCTTTTCCTCCGGCTTATCCCAGCTTGTAAAACAACCGATATGATGATCACAAAAAGGCCCGCATAAAAAGATAAATTAAGCTGCCGGGATTCGTTGAATAAAACCATCGCCAGTAAAATACTGTAAATGGGCTCCAGATTAAAAGTTAGATTAACCGTAAAGGCAGAGATCTTTTTTAAAGTTTCTGCAACCAGCACATAAAGCCCAACAGTGCAAAAAAGCGCCAAAAGCAGGAGATAAAGCGTATCGGTAACTCCCGGTAATATTGTCTGTGCAGGAAAAAAATAAAGATATACCGGCAGCATTATAATTAATGCAATACATCCGGCCAGCATTTGATACATGTTGATAACGGTTGATTCGTATTTTTTAACTAACCGTTCGTTAAAGATCGTGTAAAGCGATGCCAGGAAAGATGATATCACCCCAAGAATGATCCCTGTACGGAATGAAGTATCAAAATGAAAGATCAGCCCGATGCCGGCAAGCGTGAGTGTACTTAACAGCAGTTCGGTTACGTTAAACGGCTTTTTGTTAATAAGCGGGGCCAGAAATGCTGTAAAAAAACTGGTAAGACAATAACAAACTACCCCCACAGAAACATTAGAGTATTTGATACTGGCATAAAAGAATACCCAGTGCAAGGATATTAATAAGCCCGCTTTACCCATTTCCCAAATGCCACCCCAGGAACGGTTAAATTGTGGCTTCCTGATCCAAACAATAACAAGCAGGAACAGAAAAGAGAACAAAGTGCGGTAACAGGTGAGCAGATACTCATTTAAAGAAATGAGCTTTCCAAATACGCCGGTAAACCCGGCAAGCAATACGGCTATATGTAATAGAACAAATGTTTTTTTCATTTTTTGCTAAAAAGACAGGTTGGGCAACCTATAACTATGCGTTATAAAACTGCCCGCATTTAATAAATTGTTTTGAAAATAATGTTGAAGAACCAAAAAGCAAATCTGAAAGAAGTACTTTTTACTTAGCAAAAAGGAGAGAATGGTGGATCATTAAAAAAGGGCTCCGAAACAAGAAATACCCTCATGAGGGATTTGATGTTTTCATTGTTGCCATATTTAATGCCTGTTATCATTTGAGCCAAAGATAGAAAAAAGTTTTCTTTGACTAATAGGTTCCGATTATCTAAGCATCCGGCAACTTAGACACGGGCATGATATACAATATCTGCATAATTGTTAATTTTGCTGTAGATAATATTTAAAATGTCTATAACAACCGAAGACGAAAAAAGCGGAATGCAGCAGGCAAGCGATGCTGTTGCTATCACGCTTAAAAAAATGCGTGAGTTTGCCAAACCGGGCATTTCAACAAAGGAGCTTGACGAGTACGGCAGCGCATTGCTGGAACAGATGGGCGCAAATTCTGCACCTAAATTAACCTATGGTTTCCCCGGGTATACCTGTATCAGTATTAACGAGGAAGTAGCACACGGCATCCCGTCTGCGGACAAAATCCTGAAAGAGGGTGATTTGATAAATATTGATGTATCTGCAGAATTAAATGGCTATTGGGCCGACAATGGCGGTTCATTTATATTGGGCGAAGATATCCATGGCCACGGCAAACTGGTAGAAGCGTCGAAAGAGATCCTGAGGAAAGCGATCAGCAACATTAAAGGCGGTGTCAGAATATCTGAGATAGGCAAACTGATCGAGACCGAAGCCAAAAAAGCCGGTTACACCGTAATAAAAAACCTTACCGGGCATGGCGTTGGTCGCAGCCTGCACGAAGAACCGCACGAGATAGCGAACTTCTGCGACAGGTATAACACTGCACGTTTCAAGAAGAACTCGGTAGTAGCTATAGAGACATTCATTTCAACACGGTCGACAATCGCCGAGACACAAGCTGATGGCTGGACGCTGCTTGGCAATAAAGGAGGCTTCGTTGCACAGCATGAACATACCATTATGGTAACCGGCGGCGAGCCGGTGATATTCACCTCGCAAAACGGTGTTTGGGATTAATTATCGCCCTTGGCATGAGCCTTATTGAAGGTATAATACTAACCTGTCATTAAGTTAAGGGAAATCCCCCAGAGGGGGAACCGTGTAAACACATCTTTTAATTATTATCATGAATAAAAGAAGATATCATTTCGAACGAACCGGTGAGGAAATGTGCGGATGTGGTGAGGAGAAATCTTATACATTCAGCTCTAAACCCTGCAAAACTGTTTTACAGGGCGTACAAGATTTCTCTTTCGCCCCCATGCCTAAGCCTACGCCGCTCTATCGAAATGACATTTTTTTAGAAACTTCTCTGGCACACTAAAAATTCATTTGTTTTTATTCCTACAAACCTTTTGCACCTCTGGTGCAATCTGCAAATCTTTTAACTTAATAACATTGACCCTTTTGCAAACAAAAAAGCCCCGGCAAATTGCCGGGGCTTTCATATTAAATAACAATATTCTTAGTTCAGATATTTAGTGATATCTTCAGACAACGGAGTGGTTTGTGACCTGAAACGGTGGATCAGTTTGCCATTCTCGTCTACCAGGAATTTTTCGAAATTCCATTTGATATCGCCGGTAAATTCAGGGTTTGGAGCTGTTGTTAAGTATTGGAACAACGGATCGATATCCAAACCTAAAACGCTTACCTTACCGCTCATCGGGAATTTAACATTAAAGTTTTCTTTGCAAAAAGTTTTGATGTCCTGGTTAGTGCCCGGCTCCTGGCCGCCAAAGTTATTGGCCGGGAAACCTACAACTACCAGTTTACCTTTGTATTGCTCAGACAATTTTTCCAGATCAGCGTATTGCTTGGTAAAGCCGCATTTTGAAGCTGTGTTTACGATCAATACTTTTTTGCCTTTGTATTTAGCTAAGCTAAAATCTTTGCCATCGATAGTTTTCAGTTTAAATTCATATACTGAAGAAGGTGCGGTGGCAAATAATAAGGCGATGATGAGTGCCAGTGTTTTCATGGTTTTTTACAATTGATTTTTAATAATCCAGTATAAAAGTAAAGCTAAAAATTTCTTTTAGCTAAGTACTCATCTTCTTTTTGTGTCATTTTTTGTTTTGTAACAACACTTTTATCTGTATAGCCCAAAAGGTGCAGGGCCCCGTGAATGATAACGCGGTGCAGTTCATCGGTTTCGCCGGTTTTAAATTTGGCGCCGTTTTCGCGGATGCGGTCTACCGAAATAAAAATATCGCCAACAATATCCCCCTCAACTTCTGAATTATCAAAAGTTACGATATCGGTATACGTATCATGATCAAGATATTGCTGGTTTATTTGCAGCAGATAAGCATCCGAGCAAAAAATGTAATTAAGCTCTTTCAGCTTAAAACCTTCGGCAACTACGGTATCCTTGATCCACTGTCTTAACTGTGCTTTTTGTTTGGGCTTAAAGGTAGTGTCTTCTTCAAAAAAATTAATAGCGGGCATCAGATCTTAAAGTGAAGTTCAATTTCGTTACCCGATGCGTTAAAGATGCACTGATCGGCAAGGTGTTTAATGATAAATACACCGCGGCCTGTCAGGTTCTCGAGGTTTTCGGGAGCTGTGGGGTCGACAAGGTTATTATAGTCAAAGCCCGGACCTTCATCGGTAACAGTCCAGATAATACGCTTGGGCTCAACTTCAGCATTAACAATCACCTTTTTAGTCTCGTCCTGTTTATTACCATGCATAATGGCATTGATAACCGCTTCGTTAAGACAGGTCATCATGTTGGCGAAAGTATCTTCTTCAACATGATATTTATCAGCAATTTCTTCTATCAGCTGCTCAAGCAACGCTATGCTCTCCGGTTTTGACGGCAGCTGCAACGTATATAGCTCGCTGGTTTGAACATTTGCCTCTTCCATATTATTTGGCATTAAGTTGATCAAAGTAAGATTTAATTTTTTGTTTATAATACAAATTAAGTGCCGGAGATACCGTTCTGATCTGCTCCGTTTGTTTTGCTTTTTGTTGCTGGTACCCCTGCAGTGCCTTTATGTATCCCGGCGGCAAATCCTTACCCGCATTACTCTCTCTTTGCTGATCCTGATCTCGTTGCTGCTCGGCCTTTTCAGCCTCCAATAACCGGGTTTGTATTTGCTGCTGCCTTTTTAGCGCGTCATCTGTTATCTTCCTGTTTACGAGATCACGTTCGGTTTGTTCCATTTCTTTCGAAATTTTATCCAAATTGCCTAACCCGCCTGTCCCGTCTTTGTTTTCGTCCCTGTCAATTTGTTGCAAAGCCTGACGGATCATCTGCTGCTGACGTGCCATTTTAGCAAACTGCTCACTCATATTGCCGCTATTGCCCTGCTGGCCTTTACCCTGGTTTCCCTGCTGCTGCATCTGCTCTCGGGCCTTCTGCATATTTTGATTAAGCTGTTGCTGCATTTTTGCCAGTTGTGATATCGACTGCTGTTTCCCCTTGCCCCCTTTACCGCCCTTGTTCATCATTTTTTGCATTTGCTCAAGCGCTTCGCTCAGCATCAGGGCCAGGTTATTCATAGATGTCATGGCATATTGCTGATTGCGGTTGGCTTCCAGCGTACGCCTGTCGCCCAAAAACTCAAGGGCCTGGTCAATATGCTCGTTGATACTGGCAATCTCCTTGTTCACTGTCGACTGGATCTGCGGCACCCTCCTGCTGATGGCGTACAGGCTGTCTTCGGCCGTTTTCAGGTTGTCTTTGATATCCTTCTGGCTTTGCGATAAAGTAACGTACGACGGATCCGTAGGATTGGTGTTCTTCAGCGTTTGCATCAGCTTTTCCTGGTTAAATGAGCTGTTAACCAAGCTTTTTAACAATTCCCTCAGCTGCTGCGCGTCAACGGCATTCTCCTTTGATTCGCCTTCGTCACTATCCTTTTGCATTTTGGCGGCAAGCTCCTTCATTTGTTTGGCTGCCTGCTGCTGTGATTTTGAGGCCTTTGAATTATCCTTTTTCTGCAGATCGCCGGCGCTTTGATCCATCTGCTGCTCAATATCTTTTGTCTCCTTTTCGGGGTTTTGATAGTCGGATTTACGCTCAGCCTGATCGTTGGTTTTCTGTAGTTCGTCAAAGCCTTTCTTCACATCCTGAAAATCCTGCTTCAGTTTATCCTGCTGTTGCTGCAGGTTCTTTTGATCGGCCCCCGGTTGTTTGGTTTGTTCTGATAGCTTTTGCTGCTGATCGGCCAGCTTATTTAACTGATCAAGATTTTGATTGAGTTTTTGTTCAAACTCCAGCTTCTTGTACAATTCCAGCACTCGGTCGAGTTCTTTTTTTAAGGATTTATTATCCATCTGCATTTTGGACAACTCGTCGCGGGTAGCATCCTTTTGCTGCTCATTTAGCATTTGCTGCAGGTTTTGAAGCAGCTCTTTTGTTTTTTGATCAAGCACATTATTAAACAGGTCTTCTATCTGTTTTTGTTTGGCCATGATCTCGTCGGTTTGCTTCTGATTTTCCTGGCGGTTGTATAAATTCTTTTTGTTATCGGCCTGGATATCTTTTACCAGATCTTCCAAATCCTTCCGTTTTTGCATCAGGTCTTCTACCTGTTTTTTCTCATCGAAAGAGAGGGTATTTTTGTTCAGCAGATTTTGGTTTAGCTTCTGCGCATCGCGTTCAACCTGCCCAGCCAGCTTAATGGCCGACTCCATTTTTTCTTTTATTGCTTTTGACCCCGCATTTAACTGTTGGTTAACCTCCTTGCTGTCAGGGACATTTAGTGTATGTTTTGCAGTACGGGCTGTTTTGTGGCCGGTCACTTCGTCGTTATCGGCTACCTCAAAATAGTAGCTTACATGGTCGCCGGGGTTGATGCCCATTTCCTTCAGGTTCCAGTAGTAAAAGAAATCGGCCTGCGTTTGAGCCAGGTCGGCATTAACTTTTTTGGTAAACTCTTTGGCTTTGCTGTTACCGGCGGCTTCAATATTGTAATGAAACGTGAGCGACGAAAAGCCATGATCATCCTGGATTTTCCCATTAAAATAAAACGCCTTCATGCTTACCGAATCCGGCTTTTCATCAACAGAAATAGAAGGCGCTTCATCGGTAACAACACTGATGCGGTAGGTGGCCGAGTCGCTATAATTTACCTGCGCGTTAACCGGCAAAAGTTTATAGACCGAATTTTTCAGCACCCGTTCGCGGTGTTCAAACAGATCCGCTCCATTTTGCACGGCGGGATGGCTTTGGCCGTTCATATCAAACATAAGTGCACTGGCATACTGGGTATGCAATTGCCAGTTCACCGTTGTTCCGGCGGGGACTGTCAAATCGCCGGCGTTAAGCAGCTTTTCATTTTTTTTATGCAGATAGGCCGGATAGTTTAGTTCAACGTCAAAATGGAGCAGCGCCGGTTTCTGGTTCACCCTGATTTCATAGATTGCCGAACTGAACCCATTTCCCGATAATTTAAAACGGGTGTTTTGCTGCAGGTTGCTAAACTGGTAATGAAAACGGCTGATATTATCCTTATCCAGTTTAAAGGAGTTCTCACCCATTTCAACATAAACATCGGCAGGCAGTCTATCACCCTCCAACTTAAGGTCGAGTTTTAAATCATTCCCCTGAACCACCGAAAGGGTTTTGTTCAGCACAACAAATTTAAACGGGGCCGCAGGCACAAAATATTCGTTATGCCTGATGAGCCTTTTGGTGCTCTCGGTTAATACAGACGGCGCGGCTAAGGCAATAATGATAATAACCCCCAGCGGACCAAGCGCCCATTTTAAATATTTGGTATTTTCTTTAAGATTGATGGCCGACGGAAAACTTACCGGCTTAAGCGCCTCTATTTTTTGATCGATACTGGCTTCGATAAGCGCACGATGGCTTTCATCTTCGGCAGCCAGCTTTTTAAGCTGCAGGGTATTGAGCAGCTTATCATGAACATCGTTAAAATGCTTCCCTATAATTTCGGCTGCTTCATCATGCGTTAAAGTTTTGCCCAATTTAAGCCAGGCCAGCAATGATGGCAAAACCAGCCAGCAAACCAATATCGTATTGAGGAGGATAAAAAAGTAAAAAAGAATGGTGCGCAGCAGAATGCTGAAATTTCCGAAATATTCGCTCAGGGTAATCACCACATAAGCAGTGAAAAGACCGGCACCTAAAAATATTAATCCGCGCAGAAAATTATTGAAATAATACTTCCGGGTGAAAGTATTGATTTTGCCAAGCAAAAGTTCATAATTTTCTGTCGAGGCCATACTACAGGTGGAAAAACATTAAATACACACGCTTTATTAAAACGCAAAAGCCATGTATTATATATAACACGTGCTGGTTTAAGCTAAAAATTAAAGCAATAATAATAAAATGTTAATTGTTTTATGACAACAAAAATTGATTACCCCGCTTTATTGAGCAATATGCGGTTTTTAACACGAATAATGGAGAGAAACCGAAGAGTTATGCTATTCGCGCTCCTCAACCCTCTCTTCTTCCTCAGCTTCTTCGGGTTCGAGCTTATGCAGCCAGATGCCGGCAATCCCCGTAACTGAATACGGGATTATAATCACGGCTACAGAAGATATTGCCGAAACCTTTTTTTCGAAAAGCAATTCGCAGAACGATAGCACGGTAATAATAAGAATGGCCGTAGTTAAAATCTGCTTTATGTAGAATGGGGCTCTTTTTTTTGATAAATAATTTATAGCCATCCAAAACACAAAAGCAAAAGGGATAGTAACCAGCAAGATCATATCTGCAAAAATGATATAATCTTTCCTGATCTCATCAATAAGGCTTATTTCCGGGTTCTCAATAATAAACCAGGATAACACCAGCTGAAGTAGCGGCGCCACAATAACAAGCATCAGCCAAACCTTTAAACTATATGTAAATGACCTGTTCATAATTTATTAAAGAAACCAACAAGATACACAGCAGTCAATAAATTAACAATAGTACAAACACTGTACATAAACAGTATACTGCAACAACTTAGCGCTGCTACATCACCGATATGAAACACCGCGCCTATTTAAATTTTAAAGGTTTACAAGTAAAATATAGAACTGGTTTTTTAGATAAAAATTATATCTGTCTCTATAGAAATTTCTTTGTCAAAAGCTTCATTAACAACGAGTGGTGTTATCTCTTTTCGTTTTGGCCAAAAGTTAATCGTAAGTTAATTGTCACATTATAAATTAACATAAAATAGGTGTTTCTACAGGTTGTTAAGCGTATAGTTAATTATTACCTTGCATTAATTTAACCGTTGCCCTATCATGTCCATTCCGATCCACCTCAATACCCCCATATTGAACTATTTCAGCGTTGGCGGCGTTTGGCAAAATTTTTTCTTTTATGGAACGATATGTTACCTTTTATATCTTAATCTCTTTTTAATCAGGCGAAAGAAAAATCAAAAGCTTCAGCCCTCCACTAATATACATGTCGAACAGGAGACGCTTATTCAACCTGTTGCAGACATTACCGACGAAACATTTCTCAAAACAAACGCAGCGTCAAAAGCAGAAATAGCTATTCTGAAAAATGAGCTGCTGGCATTAGGCGAAGAATTAGAACTTTCTTATATAAAATCCGACCGGCTTAATGATCAATTATCCGAAATACTGGATTGTCTTGAATTAACGGTAGCTTATGACCATACCCTGTGGGATTGGTCGTTGGATTTTAACAGCAAGGAGTTTACGTTTTCTGATTACGGATTGCGGCTCCGTGGTTTTCCTGAAAAAACAAAACCGACAATAGATGAGGCGATTACGGTTGTTGATCCACGGCACCGCCAGGCGGTTCTGGAGGCCATTGAAAAATCATTTCAAACCGGGGCCGATTTTTCAATGACCTACCTCATCAACCCATTAGACGGYAGCCGGCCCAAGGAGATAAAAGCGACAGGTAAAGTGCTTTATAACGAGCACGGAGCGCCTATAAAGTTATCTGGAAAATTTGCGCTTACTTATGTAGAGCCGTTGATAAAGAAATAAGCTTATTGGTGGTGTTTCTTTGCTTATTTAAAAATACCGGCTTACTCGTTTATAAAAAAATCCCGGATGAACTAAACAACCGGGATTTGCATGCTCATTACCACAAGGAATACCTCGCGGCAGCGAAATCACTTGCATGTATTAAGCGCTTCAGGTTGTTAAACACCCAGGGGATTTACAAGTGTTCAATTTTAAAAGTATGAACACTTGTTCTTTTTTCTTAAAAACACATCGCTGATAGTCAAACACTTACATTTTGGCTAAAATGCATCAAAAGCCAACCTGAACAAATAAAGACTGGTAATCAACGAGTTGTAAATTTTCATTTCGAGAAGCTGAACACCCGGTTTTTAAAAACTGAACACTGACAAAATACTGTCAGTTCATTGGAAGGATACAGCCCGTTAAGTTACAGTAATGCTAACTAAGCGGATTGGATACTAAAGCGCCTTTCATAATGATATAGTTGTTTTGGAAATAACAGTTCCGGTTAAAGCATACCTACGGGATTTGCAATGTTTTTGGTTGGCAAATTTACCACAAGGCACAGCCTTGCGACAGCGAAAGGCATCAAACGACATTGGGTGTTAGCCCGCAAAGTGTAACGTTTTATTACAACAGTTAACAATAGATTACGATAGGCATCACCCTGGCTAACAAGTAATATGCAACACCTTAACCTTAGTAACTGTGCTAAATACTTTCTATTGGCTTACCAATGTCTTTAGAAGATGTTGTTGAATCGTTGTAAATAAACAGTTAAGCGGCGTTGCCAGATTGCTTAACTCTTACCCAAGTGAGTTTATGGGTTACCATCTTACCATTTTTCAAAAATGGCTCGCCGCTTTCAAGGTGTAATAGTTCGTCTTTAAAATGAACCCTGCGGCTTTGTGTTTGCCCAGTCCAATTTGGAAATAGCGAAACATACATCGAATGATAAAGCGTCTGCTTGTCATCATCGGTACTGAAAGCCCCCGAATATGCAAGGTAGGTGGGAACTTCTTGTTTGCATTCCTCCTGTGTAGCGCCAGTCCAATGTTCCTGATTGAAATTGTTACGCTCTGGATTCATGATTTGTGCCGACATATAACCGTCATGATTATAAATAATTAGGCCTTTCGGTTTTTCACCCATGGGATAGTTAATTTCTCCGCCGTCGACCGGCACTTCAATTAGCTCTACTAAAGACCATGTTCCTATCAGCTTTTCAAACAAGGTTTCCTTCATATTAGTTTATAAATATATGAGCACTTTTAAGGAGCGCTCATACTTTTAAATGATGATAATATTAAAACGGTTGATTGTATTTGCCGGTTAACGCTTTATTTTCAATGCTTTTAGCAAAGTTCGGGGTTTCTTCATGATTGTGCGTGTCGGAAGCGGCCTGTCTTGCAGCAGCAGCAGCAGCGATGTTAACGCCATGTTGTTTAATATATTCAAACATTTCAGGCGTTGCCGTCGCATGGATTTCATTTGTGTAAAGAGTGGTATTATTATCAATCCTGGTTGCTTTGAGTTCCCACAAAACCTGCACTTTAGTACGGCCATTTTTGGTAATAGAATCGGAGATGGAAAGCATTCTGCAGTAATCCGGGCGATGCACGGTAGCAACATAGTGCTGTACCATTAAGGCATCGCCAATCGTTTCGACATTAATCGACACCGGTTGGCCGTCATATGTGCTGGTTATGCCTGCACCGATGTGCTGGGTAGAACAGCGCTGATATTCCGCATCTGGTAGGTTTAACAGCCAGTCGGCTATGTTTACTTTCTCGATAGGTGCATTAATAATAGCGGTAACTGTTGAGTGAGATAACGCATTTTGGGGTGTTTGTTGAATTTCCATGGTATGTTGTATTTTATTCTTATTGCTGTAAATCTACGTTGATGGATTTACGGCGAGAATTAGTTTTCTTTGAGTAGGCTAAAACTATCGTTAGAAAGGAAAAAGCTGTCGTTTACTTCATACCGCTATTGAAAGTTACCTGTTTTGATTGATTGTAAGCCAACCTAACGACGAATAATCTGTGTATTACTTTGTGTACTACCAAACCAATTCAGAGTATCAACACCATTATTTAACCAAGCATCAATCAGTAGAGATAATATAGGTCAACAAAGTATCAACAAGCGATCAAATACATCATACAAGCCTTTAAAGGCATAATTTCATTTTGAATTTTACCAACAACAATTATATTTGTAACCCGGCCATACATTAATCGGGATGTAGCGTAGCCCGGTATCGCGCCAGCATGGGGTGCTGGAGGTCGTGGGTTCGAATCCCGCCATCCCGACTTAAACACAAACATTAAAGAGCATATTTGATAGGCAGTTTTGCCGATTGAATATGCTCTTTTTGATTTTGTTAGCCTAAAGTTTACGGTTGAGTAAGTAGTGGCTTTCTTCCTTATCCATATTATAGCTACGGTAATTACAGAAGTGCAGCCAGCACAAATACCCTCAGGATCCGTCAGGCATCCCACTAAAATCGCCAATCAAATGTCCCTAATATGTTGTATACATCACTTTACAATTTTCGAGGTAGAATTGAGAAGCTTAGCTATAACACCATGTGAAAATCTACGAAAATTAAAAATATCAACATCCCATAAAGAAACAAAACCATCAGGGCAGATGTTCAGAAAAAACATAAATAACTTAATTACAGCAATTTACAATCAATATATTCTATGAACGAGGCTCACAACAAAGGTCCGGGAAGGAATATTTCAGACCTGCTATCCCGCAACAAAAATTTCATTATTGCTTCAGTTGCAATTTTTGTGTTAGCGGCTTCAGTTTACTTGCTTTTTTCGTCGCCTAAATACAAAGTGCGGATAGAGGTGGCCGCTTCTGGCGATTGGCAATTACCCACTGCTGCAATTAACGAGTTACGTTCTGAAGCCGCTATAGAAAAGGCGATCAATGCGTTAGGATTTCAGGTAAGTTACTACCGCAAGGGTACTTTTACAACAACAGAGATCTATGGCGATTCGTTGCCTGTTAAATTTATGCTTGGTAAGGGAAGTATCTACAATTCCCCCGCTGAGATCACTATCAATTTTATCAACGGCAGTATCTGCAGAATCGATCAAAACAACGTACTTACCGACGTGCCATTTTATCATCCCGTTGTATATAGTTCTTTAAACTATACCATCATAAAAGGCCCCGCTTTTAAACCTATGCAATCACCGCTAACGTTAAAGATCATCCCTTTTGCCAACTTAACTGAGCATTTTAGTAAAAGTTTGGATGCAAAAGTTTTAAGCAGTAATAGTTTTGAATTGAGCCTAAATGTAAATAATGCTCAAAAGGGCCGGGATTTTTTAAATAAGCTGATAGAAGTTATAAACAACCGGTACGCGAAAACAAACTTACCCGGCAAACCAGCCATTAACAATTCTTTACTTCTTCAGTTAAATGACAGTATAGCATATTATAAGGCAATAGCAGATAAATACCGGGACCAACAGAACGTGCTGAACCACATAAAAAAAGCAATACCAACGGTTACATCCGAAAAGGAGCAGATCGCCTTAGATGCGTTTGCCGCCATTAAGCCTTATCTCCGCAAGCCACTCTACTCCTTTGTTTTAATACCCGATGGCTATGACGTTGACGACGGACATATCGAAAAACTTATACTGGATTTTAACCGGGCTCAACTTGAAAAGCAACGACTGTTACGGGATTCAGATGTAGCCGGTACAAGCGCGAACACGTTTAATTTGGAGATAGCATCATTAAAGAAAGAGCTTTTAAGTACGATAACATTCAAGGATAAGCGGATTAGAGACAGTAGTCAGCCTAAATGGTCTAAATCAGTAGGTGCATTTTTATCAGAGCAATTAAATGACTCCCTGGCTCAAATAAATGTCGTGATCAAAAACAGGCAACGGCAATACAACAAGCTGATATACGGAACAAGCACACAAAGAGCAGGGCCAAAGCTCATTATAATTGAGAAGTCAGACATCCGGGAATCAATGATTCCGAAATCATTGCTAATATACCTTTTTGCATTGTTGGCAGGTTTGATATTGCCCGTTTTGTTTCTGGCGGTCAATGAATATTTCATATCTAAAAGAATGGCGGTATAACAGAGGCAAAGTCTTAAAATGAAGAATATTAATCAAAATATAAAAATGAAAACCATGAAAACGAATTATTTAAAATCAATCGCGGCTACTTTAGCCGTACTGCTTTGTTTTGTAACCATTGTCGCGATGGCAGGCAACCCGGATGTCACCGTCAGGAAAAAAGATGATGCTCCTAAAAAGCTCTCGCCAAAAGCATTGGCCAACATGAAGATCAAAAACATCGAATTTGGGTTCAACAAATCAACAATCCCGGATAATGCGCATAATAACCTAAAAACTGTGGCTAAACTGATGAAAGACAATAATGCCTCACTTAAGCTGGGCGGATACGCTGATAACAAAGGCGCGTACGTTTACAACTGGATGTTATCAAAAGCACGGGCCGAAGCAGTCAAAACATACCTTGTACAAAACGGTGCCGATTCAGCGCGTATTGCGGCTACCGAATATGGTTATACACACCCGGTAGCTTCTAATAAAACAATAGCCGGTCGTCAGAAAAACAGGCGTGTTGAAATCCATTTTACAAATTAAGCATCGAATTTTTGTTACAATGGAAAACGGCCGATCACAAACCCTGATTGGCCGTTTCCGCTTTTATTGGGGTGGGTGAAAGTTATTTTCCACCCTTTCATAGGGTTCGAAGTTTTCATTTTGTACTGAACAACCTTACCCACCTTCCTTATTCAGTCTTTACCGCTGAAGGTCGTGGATCCGAATAAAGCGCAACAATGAATATTAGCATTCGTGATAGTGTATTCATCCTCAAGTTTAACAGGAGCGAAACTTTGAGTCAATAAATCAAGCATCCCGCGGCGGAACCGAAATACTCGCCATCCGGAAATCGCCTCAATATAGCTGTCCTGTTCAATCAAGAACAGAGTTTAAAATTCTTCTAAAAAGAATCGGTTAAGCGCTAACTACTTGCGCTGGTCTTTTTTCTCAACCGGCAATGTTACCTCACAAAACTTCCCCCAGCTTTCATACCCGCAGAAATTTGCCAGCACCTGAAGCGCGAACAAAGAGGGCCCGAACTTGGATTTTTTGAAACCATATAGCCTGCTTAATGTAATTTGGCTTATTTCTCTACCCGTCACCTTTTTAACCTTATCTGCTAAAACTGATATATCCGCCTCTGTAACTGGGAATAGTTCGGCATTAATCAACACGTGTTTTTTTATTAACTCAATTTCTTCTTTTGAATATTTAAACATTCACCCTCTCGTTTCTTACTAATTTTAAGCCTATTACGGTATTTTGAGGCAAGGGTTGCGTTATTGTGTCTTTTTTACACAATAAATCTAAAATCCTCAATAATCATATTCGTCGATAAATATTAACTATTGGTCGATTTTCGTTTGAATATTAGTTATAAAAAGTTTTCTTTTGCTAAACAACCTGTGGTTGTAAGCATTGCGTATTAGCCACGTGTATCAGCGCATTAGCCTTACAATCAACTATTAAACCTATTCAACTATCACAAACCGAACAACTATGAAGCCAACAGAATACGACATATTATTAGCGGGTGAACAACGCATTTTGGAGGCTATTCGGCAGTTGGAACTGGAATATAATTTTCATTTAGATGCCATGACCGCAGAACTTGAAAGGATTCGGGAAGCGTTAACAAAATGCAGCTTGACTGTGGTTCATGTGAGCGATAATATCGACGGACAACTGAAGTCGAATGGATAACATCATTTTCCCAGCTCAAAATTCTTTAGCAACTCCATTTTAACCTTGTCCATATCAGCAGCCAAAATCTCATAAACAGCATCATACTGGCTACACAAATCAAAAATCCCGATGCTATACTGGCCTATATATCTTTCCCTGGTTTCTTCGTTATCAGTGCTCCGTGTTTTATCAGCAATATCTAACACGTTAAGGTACAGCTCGTGCGACCTGTTATTTGCCGCAATCAATTCATCATATGAGAGTGATACATTGAAATAGAGGCCAATCAGGTTGTGCTTCCAGTTATCGCCATTCATTTTCTTGAGCTGGGCATCGGCTTCCTTTAAACTTTCGGTCATCGATCTGTAGCTGGCTTCACTGTGAGGAATGTTCCGGCTTTTCCATAGCAACACGCTTTTTTTCAGGATAGACATCGTTTCGCCGGTAACATAGTAATAGCTCTCAGCTATTTCAACCTGCTTGCTCCTGTAACGTTTTTTGAGGTCTATATCCGCCTTACGCTTGTCGCCGAAATAGGCAAACAAACCTGTCAGTGTCTGGGAAATCAAAGCACCTGCAAGTCCTGAAAATGCACTTACAATTAATGTTGTGTTCTCTGCCGCCATAAGTTATGCCATCATTGTGCCACCCTAACCCGGGCTTACAATACACATAACAATCAATGGTACAAAAGGTTACTCAAACACCCGCAGATAAAAAAATTGTATAACGAATTGTGCAAAAGAGAAATATCAAACCCTCAACGCCCCTCTGAATCCCCTGGCGGCATAGTATGACTCCGCGCCGTTGTGGTAAATAAAGATGGTGCTGTAACGATAATCGGCAAAGATGGCGCCGCCAAGTTTCCTGATATCCGCAGGCGTTTTTATCCAGCTTGATGTTTTGGTATCAAACTTTCCCAGTTTTTGTAGTTCGCGGTATTGTTCTTCATTTAAAAGTTCGATGCCCATATCCCGCGCCATTTCAACGGCACTATTTCCTGGCTTATGTTCTTTCCTTGCTTCCAGCGCTTCGTGATCATAGCAAACACTTCTGCGGCCTTTAGGGCTTTCTGCGGCACAGTCGTAAAAGATGTATTCGTCCGTGCTTTTATCATAAGCAACAACATCCGGTTCGCCGCCGGTTATTTCCATTTCGTTGAGCGGCCATAGCTTTTCGGCATTGGCTTCCAACTTTGCCTGTACTTTGGCCCATTCAAGGCCGGCGTGCCGGTTCATGTTTTTTTCAAAACGTGTTTTTAATATACCGAGGAGTTCATTCTGCTGTTCTGGTGATAATTTCATTTTTAGGTGGTTATGGTTTAACTGGTGTATGGTTTTCAAATTCCTTCCCGATGGGGGCTACTGTATGTACACACCTTGTCAATAAATATGAATCAATAAAATCGAATGTCATTTCGAACGAACCAGCGGAGGTTGCGCTGCCGGGGTGCGGAGAAATCTTATACATCATACTCTAAATCTTCCATACAGCTCTACAAGGCGCATAAGATTTCTCTTTCGCTCCACCACTCAGCCCTCCCCCGCTCTATCGAAATGACATTTTCTTTTAGTTAAAAGACGTGTGCACACAGTAGTCTCTCAAAAGGGGAATCGCACTTCTCCCCCTTTTTTAATCATTCAACCCTTTGCCATTAAGAATCTGCGGTATCCATTTTTCAACTCTTGCTTCGCGGGTTGAGGATTGTTTTGGTTGAGCAAAGTGAAGCAGGTAGGCTTTTTGCCGTCCCGGGGTTAATGCTTCAAAAGCCGTTTTCAGCGCGGGGATCGTATCTAATTTATGTTGAAACTCCTGGACAACGATAAAATCTTCGGTCTTTTTTAAATTTACTTTTAACCCGGCTTTTTCTACTTCAACGGCTTCATAAATATAGGTTTTCAAGATATTCCTTTGTTCTGTTATCTCCTCCACATGGGTGAACCTAATCTGGCGGGCAGCCTGTACATTCTCCGACTGCTGAATCAGGATCTTATGTGTATCGCTCAACAGCGCTCCTTTAAAAAATAAAAATGCGCAGTATTCCTTAAACACATGGATCAAAACAATATTACTTTCCTGATATGTGTAACAGGGGCTACCCCATTTCAATTCTTCGGTCAAACCGCAATCAAGGGCAATCAATCTCAATTGCTCTATCTCCTCCTGCCACTTTTCGGCTTTATTAAAATAAAAATCAACCCTGGGGTTCATGTTGTTTATAATTGGTTACCCGAAGTTACTTTTCTTTCGGCAGGTCTGAAATACCATGATATGATTGTCAGTACCAGCAACAGCAAGGCCGGAAATATTTCGGTCACCGGATTACCCGATGCCATATGCGAAAATATCGCTCCCGACATGGCAAAGAAAAAGCCCGCATATGCCCATTCCTTTACCACAGGAAATTTAGGAATAAGCACCGCAATCACGCCCAAAACTTTCCAAACACCTAATATGGTCAGAAAATAGTCCGGATAGCCTAAATGGGCAAGGCTATCGGCCCCTCCTGCCCCGGCTTTCGCTTTTAATAGCTGCACCATTCCGGTTGATATCATTCCTAAAGCAAGCCAAATGGTGGCTATCCAGTAGATAATTTTATTCCGCTTCATATTGATGTTATTTCAATTTGTTTAATACTTCCTGTAACCGGTTGTGCGCCATGTTTATGCCATAGGCAAATGGCAGCTTCAGCATCTGATCCCTGAGTTCGGCCGTTCTGTAAACCACATGCATATTGAGCTTACTGGTATCGTCGCTAAGTTTTTCAAACTCCAGGAACTCCAGCTGCACATCAAAAGGTGCATTATCCATTTCAAACGTGCGGGTGATCTTTTGATCAGGAATAAACTCATGGATGGTTCCGTTGGCCTTGAAAACTACATTGCCTTGCGGGTCCTTTGTTTCAAATTGCCAACTGCCGTGTTTTTTATTTTCAAGCTTCAGCACTTTTGTTCCCATCCATTGCTCCACAATTTCGGGCTCTATATAGGCTTTAAAAAGCAGCTCGACCGGCAGCTCAAATACCCGTGTTATGGTTAGGTCCTGTTTACCGTTTTCGGCATCAATTTTTGTTTTCTTCTCCATGTTATTTGCCTTTATAGTTTTTCATAATGGTTTCTAATTTGTTGAAACGATCCTCCCACATTGCGCGGAAGGGTTCGATAAAGTCGGCTACGTCTTTCATTCTTTCTGCATTAATATGATAATAGATCTCCCTGCCGTTTTGCTCCTGTTTAAGCAGTTCGCACTCGGTAAGTATTTGCAGGTGTTTGGAAACTGTGGGGCGGGCGGTGTCGAAATTTGAAGCGATCACACCGGCGGTCATAGATTGCGTGGCAACCAATAAAAGAATAGCCCTTCGGGTAGGGTCGGCTATGGCCTGGAATACATCTCGTCGTAAATTCATCATGTAGCTATTTGACTACAAATATAAATGTAGCCATTTAACTACGCAAGTGTTTTTAGTTATTTTTTTGAGATGGTTTTTTGTTATAGGGGAATGGGCGTTTTAATTGCTAACCAGCCTCAGTATGGCAACATCGCCAGTGGGGCAATTGAGCATCCTTGCGGCCATCAGGTGACCTTCGGAACCGAACCATGACTTTCCTTTTGTCATTACAGCAGTTATCCGGTATTTAGAATCAATAGCAACGAATTTGCAATGATATACCTGCTTCGTTACCTTATTCTCAAATACAGCCGAACCGTACCTGCCCGACATCGACATAAAAGAAACGTCAACTTGTCCGCTTTTTAGATCCATTTCTGAAAGGGATTTAAATAACATATGGTTTAAGGTTTTTGCTTTTATATAAATTTAAACAGAGGAACTACAAAAAAGAGCCGTTCAGATTGTTCATTTTTATTTTTGCAGACCGCTGCCTGTTCATCAGGCCAGCAACAGAATGAATTACCCAGACTATCAACACATTATTACGAGCCGATAACCTGTCAAAAACACATTAATTTATTTTCTGAAAGTAATAAAACGGGGCTCCGTGCATTTTGTAATACATTCTTAACATCGCATTCGCTTAAAAAAGTGTAATTTTAGGTCTTCTTAGCAAGGTTATACTACTGGTAACAGTAAACTATAATAATTTAATGGGTATGAATGCCATTCACAATAAAGATATTGGGACCAAACAAAAAGCGCTGGCCATTAATCTTAACCCCGAAATTTATGGCTCATTTGCCGAAATAGGTGCAGGACAGGACGTAGCAGCAAACTTTTTTAAAGCCGGCGCATCGTCCGGCACCATAGCCAAAACCATGTCGGCTTATGACATGCTTTTTTCAGATGCCATTTATGGGGTACAGCAAAGCCGCCGCTATGTAAGTGAACCGCGGCTGATGGCCATGCTTAGCCATGAATATGGCCTCATCATTGAGCGTCTTGGCGCGCAGCGCGGCGATACTTCAACATTTTTTGCTTTCGCGGATACCATATCGGCCCTCAATTACAATAAAACCAACGAAGGGCACGGCTGGATGGGCGTACGCTTTCAACAGGAACCGAACGGGCAGTATAATGATGTGGTGATCCACGTTAAGCTACTGGATAATGATAACAACCTGCAGCAGCAGGCCGTAGGTATATTGGGTGTAAACCTGATGTATGCCTGCTTCTACTACAATGAGATCCCGCCGGTATTCCTGCTTTCGCTGATGGATAACCTGTCGCGCGACAGGATCCAGATTGACATGATCCGTTTTGAAGGGCCAAGCTTTACCAAGGTAGATAACCGCCTGATGAGCCTTCACCTGGTGAAATACGGTTTTTCGGATGCCGCGCTGTTCGGGCCCGACGGTGAAAACCTGCAGCCATCTGAGGTTTTATACAAAAAGCATATCGTAATGGTACGCGGACGTTTCCGCCCGGTTATCAACGTGCATATGGATATGTTGCACACCGGTGTTAAACAGTTCCTGCAGGAGTCGGACGTGGATAAGGAAAATGTTGTTGTTGTTACCGAGCTCACCCTACAGGCCCTTAAAGAGCGAAACGCAGATATCAATGCCGATATTGACGAGAAAGACTTTCTTGACCGGGTGGATATCCTTGGCTCGTTGGGCCAAACGGTAATGATCTCCAACTTTCACGAGTATTATAAGCTGGTGGCTTATCTATCAAAGATCACCAAACTTAAAATGGGCGTGGTGCTTGGTTTTCCCAACCTGGAGTATATCTTCTCGGAAGAACACTATAAAGACCTGCCGGGTGGTATTTTGGAATCATTCGCTACACTGTTCAGCCGTAAGGTAAAATTGTTTATATACCCTACCCTGCGTGATGGCGTGATCTGGAATTGCCTGCGTTTTTATCTGCCGCCTCACCTTATTGATTTGTACCGTTACCTGATAGCTAATAATAAGATAGAAGATATCAGGCATTACAATGAAAATAACCTTAACGTTGAAACAGACAATGTGCTTGACCTGATAAAAAAAGGGGCCGATGGCTGGGAGGAATTTGTACCTGCCGAAGTTGCCACGATAATAAAAGAGCGCCGCCTGTTTGGGTATGCCACCGGCCTTGATCCGGAGAAAGCGCTTGATGCACCGCCAACAGACGGGGACCGAACCGAAATTGATATAGCGTAAGCTTAAAGCAGAATGCTTAAGGCTTAAAGCGAAGATTGGATACTTTATAATAATGAAAAAGGGGATGATGAATTGATTTCGTCATCCCCTTTTTTGTTACAGCCCCTATCGGGACAGGAGCGTTAAAAAAGCCTTCTTTTACTACGGTAAAACCGAAGGTTTTTGCCCAAGGATATATTTGACCCTTTCGGCCTGCCCTATTGTATCTGTTTTTAAGGCAAGTTGTTTTCCCTGAAGTTGTTCGTAATTAACGGCGACGTTATTACCGCATGATGCTGTTTTGATCACCTCAACCGATTCAACATCCGAGGGGATTTTAGCGCCAAACCAATGATCGTCCTCCTGTTGCTTCCAGGTTACTAATGTAAATACTTCATTGGCAGCCAATGTCTTGTTTCCATCAATTGCTGATTTCAAAGCCTGGTCATTCCCGTAAAGCGTTGAAGCTGTTCCCTTGGTTTTGTTAACAAACGAAGTGATCACTTTAAGGCCGTCGAGGTTATATTTTGAAGATGACGGTAGCGCGGCTTTGGTGTTGTATAATTCAGCTGGTTTATTGTCAGTACAAGCTGCCAATAGTAGCATACAGCCAGTCATTAAACTATATAATGCTTTCATAGGTTTAGTGTTTAATAGGTTGGGTAAATACAAAATCTTCGGCAGCCATTGGCTTATGGCAATTCATACATTCCGTTGTGAATAATACGTTAGCGCCGCCATAAGGAACCATTTTAGGTGTTTTAAACCTCGCCCATCCCCAGCCGTAGGTTGATGCATATTTTGTATCATCTTTTATCATGTATTCTACCTGTTTAAATTCGCCTGTATGGGTGGTTCCGTCTTTATCCTGTAGCTGCGCCCAGGCCACTTTGGCAAATATGGCGCCATTTGGCCATGGGTGGATATTGTTTTCTTTGATGGCTTTTACGGCGATGTCATTACCAAAAATCACACGCAGGGTATTGTTGTCAAAACGCTCTGTAGTGCTGATAGGCTGCCAGTTTTTATAATCGGGGATATAAGAGATGCCGTTGGCTGCGGTTGGCAATTTGCTGATAGCCGTTTCATTTTTTTGCCAGTGCTGGTATTGCCTGTCTGCCGCATTGATAACCGCGGTATCAGCAGGCTTGCTGTGAACCATGCCGGCAAGATAGTTTTTCAATACCGCCAGATCGGCCGCTGATACTTTCGCTTCAGTATGAACAGCTGTATAGCTTGGCAGCGGCATAGCGCCTGCTATGATCTGATTTATAGATTCCCAAAGTTTTCCCTTCTGATCGGCCGGGGCAAGTTTGTTCCATTCCGAAAAATTAAGGTCGGCCCTGCCTTCTTTGATATGCGATGCTACCCCCCAGTAAACTGGAACAATTTTATCGTACCAGCGTAAATTGGTATTATTGGAATGGCAATCATAACAAGCGCGTTGAATAATCGCCTTAACATCAGCTGGAGCTTCCAGGTCGCCGGTTACCGCCGGATTGGGCACATCAGGCCGCACAAACTGGATACTCACAAAGCCTGCGAATAAGATCAGGATAATGATAAATGCTTTTCGTTGATAAAAAGGTTTTCTGTTGGTTTTCATAGCCTTTCGGTTTTACTATACAAAGAAAAGTACAATCCTCAATAATGCACACCGCAATTAGTTGAGCGGTGCAAAACAATCGTTAAACAGGTAAAAAAGGAAGTTGGATTTACAAACCACGCTGTTTTCTGCGCGTTACTTCCTCATACTATACATTACCTTTAATAACAAGTAAACAGTAGATTTACTGCCATGAAGCTGTACATAAAAAATATGGTTTGCAGCCGCTGCAAAATGATGGTGAAGGCCGAGCTGGAAAAAGCCGGGATGCCGACTGTTTCTGTTGATCTTGGAGAGGTAGAAGTTAAGGAGCTCCCTACCCCGGAGCAGCTTAAACAAGTAGAAAGTTCATTAAAAGATCTGGGGTTTGAACTCATCGATGATCAAAAAAGCCGTCTTATAGAACAGATCAAAACAATTATTATCGACCTTGTACACCATACCGAAACGCAATCTCCTTTAAAACTTTCAGCCTTGCTTACATCAAAACTTCACTATGATTACGGTCACCTGAGTAACCTGTTTTCGGCTGTTGAGGGTTCTACCATCGAAAAATATTACATAGCCCAGCGGATCGAAAAAGTAAAAGAGCTGCTGGTTTATAATGAACTTAATCTCTCAGAGATAGCTTTTCAATTAGGTTACAGCAGCGTTGCCCATCTATCCAGCCAGTTTAAACAGGTAACCGGGATGACACCATCCGCATTTAAAGCCTTACAGGGGAGTAAGCGCAGGAATCTGGAGGATATATAATTAAGGCACTATTTTTTCGAATTGAAGCGAATTACATGAATCATGTAATTCGATCAAATTTCGGCTGGCTTGGCTGAGCATTAGCGCCAAACTGTAAATCTTATAAATCATAACCATAATACTGTAACAGCTCTCCTATCTGCCCATGGTAATTTTGTATCAGCAAATACAAATTATCATGACACATACATATAACGTTACCGGCATGACCTGCACCGGTTGTCTTACTAAAGTTCAAAGCTTATTACAACAAGTTCCTAACGTTGAAAAAGTTGATATTTCATTGGCAGAAGGCACTGCCGATATTACCATGAAAAAGCATGTATCAACGGCCGATCTTCAACAAGCCCTTATCGCTTACCCAAAATATCAGCTTTCCGAAGCGGAAACCCATCAACATAGCATGAGCCTGGCCGATGACACTGAAAACCGCACCTGGCTCCAAACTTATAAGCCCATCCTACTCATATTCGGTTATCTGCTGGCGGCTTCATTAATTGCGGGTTATAACACCGCTTTTAACATTATGACCATGATGCGCATTTTCATGAGCGGATTTTTCCTGGTATTCTCCTTTTTTAAACTGCTGGATCTTGGTGGCTTTGCCGATAGTTACAGCATGTATGATGTGATAGCCAAACGCTGGCGTGGATGGGGTTACGTTTATGTTTTTGTTGAGCTGGGCTTAGGGCTTGCCTTTGCACTTAACATTTTCCCATTTATAGTTAACATTACAATGGTTGCGGTAATGACAATAAGCCTTATCGGGGTACTGCAGAGTGTATTTAACAAAAGGAAGATCCGCTGTGCCTGTCTTGGTGCAGTATTTAACCTACCGATGAGCACGGTCACTATTATTGAGGATGGATTGATGATTTTAATGGGTGCGGTAATGCTGGGATTGATGTAAGATTTCCCTTAGTGTTATTTCAATACTGTGATGCTGGATTTCTCTATTAGGTGAATCGAACCACAGCCTGATTGAAAAACAATAAGTGAAAATTTTTCAAACGAATTTTTGCGTATTAATCGAGTTACACAAATTTGAATCAATTTGAGATTCGTGTAATTCGATTAATTGTGGAAAGCCAGCAAAGCATTCGTGTAGAAATTTTTCAGTATAAGATTCGTTAAATCAGATCGAATTATTAAAAACGCAATTTTCCCGGTTTTCCTACCTCCTGTTAGTTGAAATGTCAACTTTTTGTTACTTTACCTCTCCATGCAAAACATTGCGCAATTTTTACTTCAGGATTGGTTTAATCTTACCGGTCGCGGATTGGTGATCACAGGTCAGATTATTCGGGGGCAAATTGCAAGCGGGGATTTTGTTTGTTTAAATGATGAACCCATCAAAATAAAAAGCGTAGAAATCGGCGACAAAAGACCTAATGATTTCTTTATTGGTCTAATCCTGGGAATAAAAGATCAAAGCGATGTATTACCATCCCTCAACAAGTTAAAGGGGAAAAGTTTATTGGTATTAACAGCAACAACAGTAAATTAAATCGCTTACATCCTAAACCGCAAAGCAACCGACCGTCCTAAAGCTTGTGCTAATTCGGGGTCTATTACCGGGCCTTCTCCTTTTTGGATCCATACGCGGCGGTCGTCTTTTTGAAGGATTATTTTCTCGCCATTTAACAGGATTTCAAGTTCGCTGGTGGTTGGGGTAATTGGCGAGGTATTAATTTGATACACGTGATCGGTATCGTTAAAAGTTATTCTTAGTGGCAATCCCATCTTTATCTTCTCTCCGGTAAACATACACATCCCATGTTATAAAAGCAACAACGGTTGGTAAGCAATGCAAAATTACAACATAATAGTCTAATTCACAGCAAATTATTTTACAAATCTAATTATGCCGCCAGCTGTAACTGAACCTTGCGGATCAGGCTATTCATACCAAAGGGCTTCTGCAAAACGTCATCTGGAGCTCCTTTTTGCGGTTCACCTGCTTCGGTTTCTTCATTTTCGGAGCAAACAATTACGCGCAGATCCTTAGTTGCCCGGTTCATTTTAATAAGCCGGCACAGCTCGCGGCCATCCATACTATCATTAACAATATCCAGGATCACCAGGTCAGGATGGCTTGCTTTTATGATCCTGAAAATTTCATGGACACGGGTTGATGAGGCCACTTCGTAACCGTTGGCAAGCAAAATGTAAGTCATTACTTCTATCATCAGCTCGTTATCATCAAGTATCAAAATTCGTTTTGCCATAAACCATGTCCTGCTTTCTGTACTAATGTTTATGCAAAGCGCATGCCATTGATTAACTTACAGTTAAGCCCTTACGGCCTGCGCCGAAACAGTGTCCTGATATTGCTGTTTTTCTGATGCTATTTTAACAATTATGGCCTTGATTAGTAAACACAATAGATCTGTTTTACTACATTTGGCTCATAGTAAATAGATTTAGCGGGCAAAATGGATAATATTAATATCAAGAAACTGGCAAAGGAGCTCAACATATCCACATCAACCATATCGAGGGCCTTTAACGGAAATACTGATATTAACAAAGATACCAAAGAGCGGATTCTGGCTTACGCCAAACAGCATAATTACCTGCCTAACCATTATGCCAGCAATCTTCGCGATAAAAAAACCAACACGCTGGCCGTTATTGTTCCCGAAATAGCTAACGACTTTTTTTCGCAGGCCATAAATGGCATTGAAGAGGTTGCACGTAAAAAAGGGTTTTACATTTTACTTTACCGCACCGATGATGTTTTTGAGAAAGAAGTTTCGTTTGTAAATTACCTTAACAACGGCAAAGCCGACGGGATTATCATGTCGGTATCCGGCGAGGCTAATGACCACAACTACCTGGGCCAGCTTGAAAAAAAACATGTGCCTGTTGTGTTCTTCGACCGTGTTTATGAGGACATAGAGGCCGCCAAAGTGACTACAAACGATTATGACAGCAGCTTTGCCGCAACCGAGCATTTAATTAAAACCGGTTGCAAAAAGATAGCTTACCTGGTGGTTAACAAAAGTATTTCGATAGGTAAGGTGCGGATGCAGGGTTATATGGATGCGCTTGCCAAACATAAGGTCGCGTTTGACGACAACCTGGTGATTGACTGTAGCAACGATGAAAAAATAAATTATAAAATTCTTAAAAAAGCTTTACAGGAAATTAAGCCCGATGGCATATTCAGTTCGGTTGAACGCCTGGCTTTTGCCACGTACTATGTTTGTAATGATCTCGGCATTTCAATACCAAACGATCTGAAAGTGATCAGCTTTTCAAGCCTCAGGGTGGCCCCTTTGCTTTCTCCTCCCCTTTCAACCATAACACAACCCGCTTATGAAATGGGCGTAAAGGCCGCAACGTTATTATTTGATGTGCTCGAAAATAACGGCTCATCCCCTAAAAAAGAGCATGTATTAAAATCAAAGCTGTTTATCAGGAAGTCTTCTTCTGGTGAATAGTGAATGGTTGATTAAGAGAATGGTTTAATTTCAATTCCTAAAGCCACTTAACCCAATCAACCACTCACCCAATCAACCTAAATTATGCTTCAATAAAAAGCTCGCTTTGCGGCCTGCGTACTTTTACCATTTTGCTGTAAGCATCGTCTTCGGCACGGAAGCCTACTGCGGCAATTACAGTTGTAGTCAATCCTTTTTCCTTTAGGCCAAGGATCTCATCAAATTTTGCAGCATCGAAACCTTCCATCGGGGCGGCATCAACACCAAGCTCAGCAGCTTCGGCCAATAAAACACCTAAAGCAATATAAGCCTGCTTGTGCGACCATTCAACCTTTTGCTCATCTGTACGGCTGGCCAGGGTACCTAATACCATTTGCTCGTAACCGGCAAGGTTTTCGCGGGCGATACTGCGGGTTGATGCAACAAGATCGATGAATTTTTTACCAAAATCCTCATCAAGGTTGGTTAATGAAGCAAATACAAACAAAGCCGATGAATCGGTGATCTGTGCCTGGTCGTACCCAACAGCACGCAGTTTTTGTTTGATTTCTGCATCCTGTACAACAATCACTTTATATGATTGCAGGCCTAATGATGATGGAGCCAACTGGATAGCTGTTTTTAAAGCCTCTAATTGTTCTGCACTTATTTTTTTGCTGGGATCGAATTTCTTAACAGCCGATCTCCATTGTAATTTTTCTACTAATGACATGATTATCTCAATTGCTGAAACAAATATAGATGTTTAAACATGTAAGTTTAGCCATGCAATTGTAAAGAGATAAACACGAACCATTATGGTGTTCACAATTTGATCGAATTACACGAATTTTCATTGAAATGTTCAAGCTGCCGCGGGTTTTCAACCCGTGGTTAATCACGGTTTCAGCTTTCAGCCGAACCTAAGTAAGTTGAACGCTTAAAAGAGGCTAACCATGAGTTACGCTGCGCTAAACTCGCGGTAGTGGGTATAAAAACAAAACGGACATTCTGCTTGGCAGAATGTCCGTTTTCAACCTTTCGTTATTGCGAGGTACGAAGCAATCCCCGACTTTACAGGGGGATATACATAGCCGCTCTGCCAATAAGGGATTGCTTCGTACCTTATAATGACGGGTGGAGATATTACTATCGCTTTACGGCATCTTATCCTTCAATTCCTTTTCCTTTTCGTCCTCTTCATTCCTTAACCGCCGTTTTTCCTGCCGCACCTCTTTTCGTGTTTTGCCGCCTGTGGTATCTACAGCATCAATCTTGGCCTTGTACTCGGCTTTAAGTGCTTCAATTTGGGCTTTGATCTGATCTTTTATTGTTTGTTCCTTTTGCTTTAGTTTTTCTTCGGCCTTTTCTTCGGTGGTATCTTTTTTACCGAAAAGACGCTGGAAGAAGTTTGGTCTTTTTACCGGTTCGTCCACAACAGGTAAAATGCTGTCGTCATCAGCCCCACCTTGTTTCATGAGGCTATCGGCAGTGGCAGTATCAACAGGAGCAATCTGCCGGCGCAGGCTTTCCCTTAACCTTACTTCATAAAACCCGTAAGCGTTTGTATCACGTGCGGTATATCCTTTCATGGCCATCAGCTTACCGATGAGGTTAAAGTAGCCGTGCAGCCCCGGTCGTAAGGAACCATCAGGTTGAAACGCGTACAAGCCCCCTTTAGGATAAGGCACAATACTGGCCAGGTAAATACTTTCACCAATGCTAAGTTGCGACGGCTCTTTACCAAAGTAATAATGCGAAGCCTCGCCTATTCCGTAAATATTGCGGCCCCATTCAATAATGTTAAAGTAAACTTCCAGCATCCTGTCTTTGGTCATGATGCGGTTATTTTCAATAAGCCACACAATCAGGATCTCTTCTATCTTACGCGAAAGCGTTTTTTCCCGGCTCAGGTAGGCATTTTTCACCAGCTGTTGTGAGATCCCGCTGCCTCCGCGTTTGTACTTCTTTGTTTTAAAATCGGTAGCGATTGATTTGCGGATAGCCTCCATCACAAACCCGTGATTGGTGTAAAACGATGGATCTTCGGCTGTCATTACCGCGTTTCTTAAATTTGGCGAAATTTGCTGCAGCGGGGTAAACTCCGGATTTTCGGGCCCTATCAGGTGCGGCGCCATTGGCTTGCCCTTTTCATATGGTGTATATACAAAGGGGCTGTTAAGCTTGGTTAAATCGGTGCGTCCAAATTTCAGGATCCTGAAGTTGTCCTTATCCATGCCCGAATCAAATATCAGATCGTCAGGCTTTGATGAATCCATATAAAAATTCATATGATAATTTAGCTTACCGGCTACCTGGATACCGTCAAGCGCGTCAAACATCCCCGTAGGGAACGAATCAAAAATATCAGCAGCATTAAGCCAGCCCGTATTAAACTTCAACTCATAAATTTTAACCGGGTTAAGCGTGTATTTAATATACGGATGCGCCGTTAATTTTCTGACATGGATAAGAGAAGTACTATCGATAGATACGTAATTGGTTCCTACCTTAACATCGGCATCAATAGCGGCCGCGGGGAATACAATATCGGTAGATGAAATACCCGGATGATGGATCAGCAGGTTTTTAACCGACCACGAACCCGAAATGGTTGTTTCGCCGCTGCTATGATCCTCCTTGGTTAATTTGGTTTGCAGCGTATCAAAATTAAGCTTCAGGTTAAATTTCTTTTCGATGATAGGCAGCTCCACTTTTTTGTGATTATCGGCATACAACATCACGTCGATATCCTTATCCGAGGGGTGCATTTTACCGGCAAAATGCCAGGTAGCTTCCCCATCGTTAACTTTTATTGTCGAGCTCATCTGTCCGTCTTTGATCAGCGCCGTTTGAGCCAAAAGCTTCAGCTGGTCGCTGTCACTCTTAAAACTGATCCTGAAATTATTGAGCGCCAGGTTATCGGGGATCTTATAAAGCACTTCGTTGATCAGGTTATGGGCTATATTGCTCAAATCGGCTTTGGTGTCGGTGGCTGTCGAGTCTTTTTTCTTTTTAAAGAGGAAGTCGAAATTTTTAACCCCGTTTTTATTCACAAGACTGATAAAACCATCCTGTAATACTACGTCTGAAAGCTTTACCTCGCCCAGCAACAAAGGCATTACCCTTACACTCACTACGAAGTTTTTGATATTCAGCAAGCTATCGCGCCCTTCAGGTACGATGCTGATATCTGAGAACGAAACCGTACTGAAACCCGTAAATTGGGCCGATCCTATTTTTACATCTAAATTATAATCCCTCTTTGCTTTTAATTTAGCTTTGTCAATGGCTTTTTCGAGCAGGGCGCCGCGTTTTGAGTAGGCAACATATCCACCGATAAGCAGAATAAGAATTAAGGGAACAAGAATATATGCGGCTATGCGTATGTATTTAGGATTAAGGCGCTTCATTTGTTAATTTTATCCAAAACTAAACTAAATCTTATCCCCTGCAAACGGTTGTTTTTGCAAATTGTTTCCTTATAAACTCAATCAACGGCCTGTTTTCATAAATTTGCCTCATATTATGACAATTACTAAAGAACAAGTATTACAAGCACTGGGCAATGTTGAAGAGCCGGATCTGAAAAAAGACCTGGTTACACTCAACATGATCCAGGATATTCATATTGATGGCAACAATGTTAGCTTCTCGGTGATCCTGACTACTCCGGCATGCCCGCTGAAGGCCATGATCGAAAATGCCTGCCGTAACGCGATCCTGCACTTTGTGAGCAAAGAGGCCGTTATCAATATCAACATGACCTCGCGTGTTACCTCGCAAAAAAACACCGGAGTTCCGGGTGTAAAAAATATCATAGCCGTTGCTTCGGGCAAAGGTGGCGTTGGCAAATCAACCGTTGCGGCAAACCTTGCTTTAGGCCTGGCAAAATCGGGTGCTAAAGTAGGTATGATTGATGCCGATATTTATGGCCCGTCGGTACCTATTATGTTTGGACTGGAAGGCGCACGCCCTATGGCCAGCCAGGTTGACGGTAAAACCCGTATTGAACCTATCGAAAAATATGGCATCAAATTACTGTCGATAGGTTTCTTTACAGATCCAAATCAGCCGGTGCCATGGCGCGGACCGATGGTATCAACAGCTGTAAAACAATTGTTCAATGATGCCGACTGGGGCGAGCTTGATTATTTGGTGATCGACCTGCCTCCGGGTACAGGCGATATCCACATCACGGTAACGCAAAGCTTCCCGGTTACGGGCGCTGTAATTGTTACCACGCCGCAAAATGTGGCGCTTGCCGATGCTAAAAAAGGGATTGGCATGTTCATGATGCCGGCTATCAATGTGCCTATACTGGGTGTGGTTGAAAATATGTCGTACTTTACACCAGCCGAACTGCCGGATAACAAATATTATATATTTGGTAAAGGCGGAGGTCAGAAACTGGCCGCGCAGCTTAATGTTCCGTTTTTGGGCGAGATCCCGCTGATCAAAGGGATCAGTGATTCGGGCGATGCAGGCAAGCCAACGGTGCTTGAAGAAGATGGCCCGATGACGGCAGCTTTTGTGAAGATGGCCGAGCGGGTTGCCCAGCAAGTGGCTATATCGAATGCCAAAGCAATGAGTGCAGAAAATATTGTAAATAATTAATAACTTTACATAACGTTATAAATTAATAAAAATGAGTTTATTAAATCAGGTTGAAGCAGCTTTAGATACTATCCGTCCGTATTTGGAGGCTGATGGGGGGAATGTTTCTGTTGAGGAGATAACTCCTGAAGGTGTTGTTAAATTAAAGCTGCTGGGTTCATGCGGATCATGCCCAATGAGCATCATGACCCTTAAAGCCGGTATTGAGCAGGCTATCAAAAAAGCCGTACCCGAAGTTACCGCCATCGAGGCCATAAACCTTACAGACATTGATGATCCCAACGCCGTGCTTCCCGAAAATTTAAGGTAGTTGTTAAGTAATGTTAAATCCCCTGTTCAATTTGGGGATATGACTTACTTTTGATGAAGTTTAAAAACTATTTTGGCCGAGGCAGCGTAATATATGTTGAGCTAAGTAGTTAATGTTTTATGAAGTATTTATTTGGTTTACTGCTATTATTTGTTTCAATGGGCGCTTTTGCACAAAGCAAAGACCGCCCCGTTGTGCAGTTTACAGGTATCACACATAATGCCGATAGTTTAAAGATCACTATTCCTTATGTTACCATCACCAATACCTCGGCACATAACATCATCAACGTATCTAACTACAAGGGTTACTTCTCATTTGTAGTGCACGAACGCGATACCCTTCGCTTTACCTGTGTTGGCTATGCGCCGGTTATCGTAGTTATCCCTTCAAACCTGCCAAATGAAAGTTACACTACCCAGGTATCTCTCAAGGCGCAGATCATTAACCTGCCAACATTCCACGTGTTTCCCTGGGCAACTACCGATGAGTTTAAAAAAGATTTCCTGGCTATAAAACTTGCCGATGATGATTTGGAGATAGCCCGTAAAAATATCAGCAAAGCCACTCTTTCGGCTTTGTACAATACCCTACCCCGCGATGCCCAGGAAATACAATCGGCCAATGCACAAAATATGCATACCACTATCCTGAACTCGCATTCACTTACCCCCAATCCGCTGCTAAATCCACTTGCATGGGGCAGCCTTATCAAGTCGATATCTGACGGGGATAAGAGTAGTAAATAATTAAGCTTTTATTGTTGATTATCAAGTATATTTATTGATCTATTTATAAATATAGGCGTTGCCTGCGGCCCGTGCTATCCGCTCATACTGCACAGGCATTAGCCACAAGGCCGGTATTCGCTACTATCACTAACGCGCCTCGCGCACCATCGCTAAATTATACTTTATACGCCATCACGGCTTTTTTATTGAACCGGATAAAAATGGTTCTTTACTTCATTTACGAAACTTTCGGCCACCGCTTTATCAATCATTGCCTTTGCCTGTTTGCTTGAATAATTCCCGGTCATAGAAACATGCCCCTTGGTGGTAAACTGCACCGGAGCTTTTGATTGTAAACCACTAAGGGTCCCCACCGCGGTATAATCAATTGACTTATAAAATGGCACCCATAAAGCCCCTGTTTCTAACGATTTTACGGTGATGACAATTGGTTTAGTTTTACTAATTTCTTTGTAAAGTGTATCCTTTTCAAATAACACAATCACAGATAAATCACCGCGGGTCCCTTTTTCATCTTTTGTTGTCGCTGCCGAATCTTTTTTAACCTCTTCCGGCCAGCTTGCAATAGTACCGTAACTTGATTCTGTTTTATTATAACTAAGCGCTGTATTCTTGAATACGACGATGATCAAAAGCAATCCAATTGCTATAAAAAGTGTTTTTTTACGGGATTTCATATTGTAGATATGGTTTAAGTAAAAGGATTTACTCCTTCTGCAATATAGGATAGTTTGAAATGGCTTTTGTTACAGTACCCTCGTAATTTAAATGGTTTTGAGTTTTGCTGCAATAAAAAAGTTCATTTGTATTCATCAGTTTTACTGCCGTTGCCGGGAGAGCAAAAATGTCATTGTGAAGAGGAACGACGAAGCAATTGCAAGGAAACATGGCGACTCTCTATAGCATGCGATTGCCGCGCTGCGCTCGCAATGACATTTTTCAGCATCTCTGATAATCTACTCAGATACAATCACAACTCCTCAAAATCTATCACCTCACCATCAAACATTTCCAGCTCCTGCAAATTATGGCTTACTATAATAGTTGTGATATCTAATTGCTTAACTAAGGGTTTAAGCTCCTCTATCAGCAAAGTTTTCATCTTACTATCTAAAGCCGAAAATGGTTCATCCATCAAAAGCAGTTTGGGTTTAATAGCCAACGCTCTTAATATGGCCAGCCGTTGTTGTTGTCCTCCCGAAAGATGATCGGGTTTGTGATTGGTAAACTTATCAAGCTGGCCCAGCTGTAGTAGCTGCTTTATCCAGCCGGCATCATTCGTGGCATATTCCAAATGTTGCTGTACCGTCATATTCGGGAACAGGGCATAGTTTTGAAATACGAAGCCTGCATTCCTTTTTTGTGGTGATAGATTGATTTTCGATCCTGAATCAAACCAGGTAACGCCATTGGTAATGATCTTACCGCTTTCCGGCGATGACAACCCGGCAATCATTTTCAGCAGCGTGGTTTTCCCTGATCCCGAAGGCCCTAAAATTTTGGTAATGCTTCCTTTATTAAACTGCTTCTTGATCGGGAGCAATTGTCCGCCATTGTAGGCCTTTAGCTTTATTTCAATATCTACGCTGATCATGCTAAGGGACCTTTCGCCTGGTATTTATTGAACACAAAAACGGCTATCACCAAAGCAAACGTTATAGAAAATAAGATCAGCGAATAGTTATTGGCCGATGCATAATCCATTTTTTCTACCGAATCATACACAGCAATAGACGCTACCCTTGTAACACCGGGGATATTCCCTCCTATCATCAGCACCACACCAAACTCGCCCAGCGTATGGGCAAAGGTCAAAACAGCTGCGGTCAATAATGACGGTTTAATATTGGGCAGTAATACATACCTGAAAGTTTGCCACTCGGTTTTACCCAGCGTGTACGATGCTTCGGCTAAGGAGCCCGGTAACTGCTGCAAAGCCGATTTTACAGGTCCAACCATAAATGGCATACTATAAATTACCGAAGCCAGGATCAGCCCCGGAAAGGAAAAAACCAATTGCACATCAAAAGTATCATGCAGCCATTTCCCCAAGCCATGCTGCGGACTAAAAGCCAGCAGCAAATAAAAGCCCAATACCGATGGCGGTAACACCAAAGGCATGGTAATAATTGCTTCAATAATGATTTTGATAAATGACCTTCCTCTTGAAAGCCACCAGGCAAATGGCAGCCCGACAAGCAGCAGCAACAGGGTGGTGATCCCCGATAACTTTAATGTGAGCCATATGGGCGATAGGTCCATTGGTTAAAAATACAAATTATTGAACCCGGTAACCGTATGTCTTAAAAATACTTTTAACAGCGGGGCTTAAAATGTAGCGATAAAATTTTTCGGCCGAAGGGTTATCCGCGCCATGCTTGAGGATCACGATGCCCTGTAATATCGGATCGTATGTTTTAGGATCGATAACTTTATAATACAAGGGTGTTTTATCTCCCAGTTCTTTAACCAGCGATTGCGTGGTGAAACCCACATCGGCCACCCCGGTAGTTATATAAGTGTTTACCTGCGATATGCTTTCGCCATAAACTGTTTTCGGCTTTACATCATCCAAAATTCCTTTATCCTGTAACGATTGTTCTGCGGCTTTACCGTAAGGGGCGATGGCCGGGTTAGCAATGGCTATCTTCTTTACCCTTGCCGTAAGCAGCAGTCGCTCCCAATTTTCAAAACCGATGTTTTGCGTGCTGCAAATGACCAGGCTGCCGGAAGCATATACTACCGGCTTTTCTTTAGCAAAGCCATTTTTAAACAAAGTTTCAGGAAAGCTCATATCGGCCGATAAAAAAACATCAAACGGGGCACCGTTACTGATCTGCGCTACCAATTTGCCCGACGATCCAATAACAGCGTCAATAGTGATCCCTGTTTTTTGCTTAAAATCTTTTTGTAAAACCTCCATTACCGGCTGCAGGTTGGCGGCCGCCGCAACCCGCAGGTTTTGTGCATTTGCTGTTAAACCTACCGTAAACAGCAGGGCAAATAAAAAAAATATAATTTTTTTTGGCTTGGTATTGTATTGTTCACTTTGCATCGGTTTTACAGTTTTTTGCCTTGCCGGCAATTGTTTCGTTTGGTATTGAAGCGTATCATAATTTTCCGAAAACGGTCTTTTGATACCATAACACCACAAATATACGCTTGTTATAGCCATTAGCGCTTCATATATTAGTAATGTTAAGCTATCAAATAAACCAATTTTTAACAAAAAAAGCTGTTGAGCTTTATGCAATCCGGCTTTAAATGTGTCCCCTGATGAAAAATAATTTTACAAGCGTTCTGTTAGCCTCATTCGTTACTATCGGTGTTTTTAGCGGGGAAGCCTGCGGAAAAAAAACAACCGCAACACCAACGCCAACTCCCCCTGTTGTTACCCCACCGGTAGTAACACCAACCAAAAGCGACGTTGCTATGTGGCTCACTACTGCCGACCAGGCTACCACCTTCGCCAAACAAAATGTGACGATCAATTTCGGAACAACGGCGGGCAGCGGTTCAACCATTAATATCAATGCTTCCACTACCTACCAAACTATTGATGGTTTTGGCTATTGCCTTACCGGCGGCAGCGCCATGGTGCTCAATAAACTAACCGCCCAGAAGCAGGACGAAGTATTGAAAGATCTGTTTTCAACTGATGATACCCACATAGGCGTAAGCTATTTGCGCATCAGTATTGGCGCATCTGATATGAGTGCTACCGATTATACTTATGACGAGGTAACGCCCGGTCTTACAGATGTTGATTTAAAAAGTTTTTCTATCGATGCTGAAAAAGCCGATCTCATCCCTGTACTGAAAAAGATCCTTGCCATAAACCCGAACATCAAAATATTAGGCAGCCCCTGGACAGCCCCTACCTGGATGAAGGTTAACACCCTTGGCAATAATGGTTTTAAAGGCGGCAGTTTGAATACCGCTTACTATGATGCCTATGCACGCTATTTTGTAAAGTACATCCTGGCTATGAAAGCCGAGGGTATAACCATTGATGCCGTAACCCCACAAAACGAGCCGTTAAATGCATACAATAACCCGGCAATGTATATGCCGTCGAACGAACAAGCTAATTTTATCAAGAACAACCTTGGCCCGCAATTTAAAACTGCCGGTATCACCACCAAAATCATTGTTTATGACCACAATGCCGACAACACCAGTTACCCTGTAGATATTTTCAGTGATGCCGCAGCTAACCCATTTGTTGATGGATCCGCTTTCCATTTATATAACGGCGATATTAACGCCCTTGGGCCGCTGCATGATGCTTTCCCAAACAAAAACCTGTATTTTACAGAACAATACACCCCCTCAAACGGAGGCTTTGGAGGCGATCTGTCATGGCATGTAAGTAACCTTATCATTGGCGCAACCCGCAACTGGTGCCGCAATGTGCTGGAGTGGAACCTCGCTACTGATACCGACTACGGACCGCATACCGATGGTGGTTGCAGTACCTGCCGCGGTGCGTTAACTGTTACTTCGTCATCGGCAGTAACAAAAAATGTATCATATTATATTATTGCTCACGCTTCAAAATTTGTAAGACCGGGCGCTGTCAGGATCTCATCTGATAACGTAGCCGGATTGCCAAACGTAGCTTTCAAAAATACCGACGGAAGCACGGTGCTGATCGTGCTAAACTCAAGCGGCAGCCAGCAAAGCTTTAATATTAAGATAGATGGAAAAACCGCTTCAAGCACTTTAGCCAATGGTTCGGTGGCCACTTATGTATGGTAAACCCCCTATTTTAACAACAAATAGCTAAAAATTAACATTTTAAATAACTGTATAACATACTTTTAATAGGATTAGAAAAATAAAAATATTATAATTGTATCCGGCCTGACGCTAACCAAACAACCATTTCATTCGCGCCTGTAGTGAATCCAACACTACAGGTGCGAAAAACATCCATCTGCCGAGCATATGTTTAAACTGTTACTGAGCTCTTTTTTCGGTATAATGATGTTTTGCTTATGCTTTTCTACAGGCATAAAAGCTCAAACTACCGTACAAATAAACGACAGCGTAAACCAGCACATTTTTGAATATAAGCAGATAATTTATTTTGAGGATACAACCGGAAAACTCGGTCTCGATGGTATTCATGCTGCTTATCTGGCTGGTAAGTTCGCCCAAAACCAAGAGCCCACTCCCGTTACCCATCACAACAACTCAGCTTACTGGTACCGCATAAAAATTGGCAGGACCAACGCTACCAACAACAATTGGATCCTGGAATTTTTTGATCAAACTATTGATAGTATTACCGTTTATTCGCCGGCTACAGATACTTACCGGGTAACATCACTTGGCAGCAGCCACCCTTTTGCTGCCCGTTTTTACAAGCACAAAAACTTTAGCGTTAACATAAACAGCAACTCCGGTCCCGATGATGTTTATTACATCCGTATCCGTTCGGGCCACTCGGTTAATGTGATCATGGTTTTGCGCACGGTAAGCCGGTTTATAGGCTATGCGCTCGACGAATATTTTTTCTTCGGCGTTTTTTACGGCATGATCCTGGTTTTTGGCCTGTACAATTTCATGATGTTCATAGCCATGCGCCAGGTGCAATATCTGTACTACATCATTTATAACTTAAGCATCGGCCTTTACGAAATGTGTGTTGATGGCATTGCCTACCAATACATATGGCCAAACTATCCCGGCTGGAACACTTACGCCTACGGAATAGCCCTGTTTTCGGCCAGTATTTTTGCTATTCTTTTTGCGCAAAGCCTGCTCAACTTAAAAGTTAACGCCCCCCGCTTAAACAAAGTGATCAAAGGGGTTATCGTTTTCAGGTGTATTTATTTCCTTGCCTGTATCACCATAAACATGGCATGGTTCAACTACAAGATCATTGAATTTTTACCGCTAAGTATCTCTTTTTATGCGGGTTGTTATGTGCTGATTAAAGGCTATAAACCTGCGCGTTTCTTTGTTATAGGGTATACTTTCCTGCTTACAGGCTTCGTGATAAAAACCTGTATCGCGTTAAACATCTGGTGGCTGCCTGTTACCGAATTTGATTATTACAGCCTCAGCGTTTGTTTTATTATGGAGATGCTGTTCATCTCTTTTGCCATTGGTGATAAGGTACGCATCCTGAAAAAGGAAAAAGACATTGCCCAGCAAAACATCATAACCCAGATGAAGCAAAATGAGGAGTTAAAAGACACGCTGAACCGCAGCCTGGAAGCCCAGGTACAGGAACGCACCCGCGAACTGGTTGAAAAATCATCGATGATAGCCGAGCAAAACGAAGAACTTAAATCGGTTAATGAATTGCTGCAACAACAGGCCGAAGAGATCTCGCGCATGAACGTACTGCTCGAAAAAGATAATATCATCCTGCATAACGATATCGAAAAAGTAACCCACGACAGGGTCATGCTTACGGAGGTAGATTTTGAAGAGTTTAGCCGTATTTATCCCGACAGGGAAACCTGCTTCAAGTTTTTGTCTGATCTGAAATGGGAGCATGGCTATGCCTGCCGCAAATGCAGCAATACGCATTACGGTAGCGGGCACCTCCCCTACAGTCGCCGGTGTTCAAAATGCGGGTATGAAGAATCGGTGATAGCCTATACCATACTGCAAAACACCCGGATCCCTATCAACAAAGCATTCTACATGATCTTTCTGATGTACTCAACCAAAGGCAAGATCTCGTCACATAAACTATCCGAAATCCTTTCCATCCGCCAAAGCACTTGCTGGGCTTATAGTTCGCGCATTAAAAAAGTAATGGAGCTGCGTAAAAAAGAGATCAAAAATGCCGGTGATAAAGGTTGGAGTAAGTTGGTGATTGATAATAGCACGAATGCCTGAGCATGCGGATAACAATTTAAACGAATTTCACGAATTAGGTCCTCGCTCGGAAGATAAAAACAGGATTCCTCTTCCCTCACGTCGTTGCGAGGTACGAAGACAACCGACCGAAGGGAGCTCATTAATACCTTTAAAAAACAGATTATAAATATTAATAATCCCCAACTTTACAGGGCGAACCTGTATAGCTCCTCTGCCTGTTGGGGATTGCTTCGTACCTTGCAATGACGCCTTTTAATCTTTTTCGTATTTCTTCTGTATTTACACTTATAGCTCATAGCTATACAGCCCTATTATTTTCTTTAAAATTAACTGTGAAGCAAGCGTATCATAAAAAAAATTTCATCGCAACAAAAACGTTGCACAGTCCATTTAAAGTAGTTTTTACCGTTTCAAACACTGTGATGCAAGCGTATTAAAACTTACATAATATACTATAAATCAATTATTTACGAACATTTTACTTGATTAATCCGTTTAAATTACTGTAGATTTGCTACAACCAATTTTAAGCTACACATAGCCCTGCTTCATGGAAAACAGTATTGTCCATGCGCTTTTGCCTTGAATAATGCTTTGATATTCTTAAGCAACAGTTAAATATTGTTATACATATTGACCTGTTGTATAGCAGTTTATGTGATGTTTTTTTGAATATCAAATCAATCAACTAAATAATAACTAAATGAAAATCAATTACAAATTGATGCGGCTTGCAGTCCTCACCCTGCTTTCTGCCGCTACTTTTTACTCGTGTAAAAAAAATGTAAACACACCCGATGCGCCTGATCAACAAGCAAAAGGCACCGTAGCCCGTGCAGCCAATGAGGTTGTAAACGCCTGGCTTACTACTGCCGATCAATCAAAGCTTTTACAGGCACAAACCAGCTTTAATTTCGCTGCGGATGCAGGTACAAATGCCACAACAGTTACCGTAGACGAAAACCAAACCTACCAGGGGATCGATGGCTTCGGCTTTACTTTAACAGGTGGCAGCGCGGGCTTACTAAATGGCCTCGGCAGTAATCAAACGAATGTACTTAACGAACTTTTCGGCACAGCCAACGGGCAAATCGGGATCAGCTATATCCGGATCAGCATTGGTGCTTCTGACCTTAGCTCCAGCGATTTTACCTATAACCAGACCGCCGGCGATTTTAATATGAATAATTTCAGCATCAGCGCTGAAAACCAGGACCTGCTGCCTATACTGAAAAAGATCATCGCCATAAATCCATCTATCAAAATCATCGCCGCCCCATGGACAGCCCCTACTTGGATGAAGGTGAACACTACAGGTAATAATGGTTATACCGGCGGCAGCCTGAACACCGCAGCAGGTTATTATGATGCCTATGCCCGCTACTTTGTAAAATACCTGCAGGCTATGCAGGCTCAGGGGATTACCATTGATGCCATTACCCCGCAAAATGAACCGCTTAACCCATACAATAACCCCAGTATGGTGATGCAGCCAAATGAACAGGCCAATTTTATTAAAAACAACCTCGGTCCGCAGATCAGGGCTGCTGGTTTTCAAACCAAGATCATCGCTTATGACCACAATACCGATAGGATTGATTACCCAGAAACTGTACTGGCCGATGGCGGGGCTAACCCATATGTTGACGGTTCGGCGTTTCACCTGTATGCAGGCGGCATAGCTGCTTTAACCGATGTACACAATGCCTATCCTAACAAAAATGTTTACTTCACGGAGCAATGGGTTGGTGCACCAAGCAATTTTGGCGGCGATCTTTCATGGCATGTAAACACACTCATTATTGGCGCTACCCGCAACTGGAGCCGCAATGTTTTAGAGTGGAACCTTGCTGCTGATCCTAACAACAACCCGCATACGCCGGGTGGCTGCAGCACCTGTTTAGGTGGTATCACAGTTAGTGGTACTTCCATTACCCGCAACGTGGGCTATTACATTATCGGCCATGCTTCAAAATTTGTAAGGCCGGGTGCTGTTCGCATTTCCTCAAACCTGTCGGGCAGTATCCAAAACGTGGCCTTCAAAAACCCGGATGGCAGTAAGGTGCTTATTGCCCTTAACAACGGTTCATCAAGCAGCAACTTTAAGGTTAAATGGGGCGCTGAATCATTTACTTACACTTTAGCTGCGGGTGCCGTGGCAACTTTTAAATGGACAGGTACACAATCAAACGGAACCTCAACAGGTGCACCTATCGGCTCAACCATTACCCTTAAAGGCTTTAATAACCAGTATGTAAGCAGCGAAAACGGCACACAGGCCATGAATTGTAACCGTGCTACACCATCAGCATGGGAACAATTTACCGTGGTCGACGCCGGTGCTGGCAAAATAGCCCTGCAATCTATGGGCAAATATGTATCATCAGAAAACGGCACACAGGCCATAACCTGTAAACGCACAACCTTTGGCGACTGGGAAAAATTTGACTGGATCCCTACTACCGACGGCAAAGTCACCATCAGGGGAAGCAACGGCAAATTCATCTCGAGCGAGAACGGTACACAAGCCATGACCTGTACCCGGGCAACAGCATCAGGCTGGGAAGCGTTCGGGGTAAACCAATAATCTAATACAAAACCAATTAATTATTCACTAATACCATCATTATGAAACAACTTTTAAATTTTACGAAGAGTGCCGCTACCGCATCGGCATTAATGCTTTTAATTTCATCCTGCAGCAAGGACCTGAACAAGCCATCGCCTGCCATTAAAACGGCCGATGAAACTACAGGATCAACCACCACACCAAGGGCTGGTACCCTGCTCTGGAGCGATGAGTTTAACGGCACCAGTGTTAACACTAACAACTGGAATATCGACAATGGTAACCCGGGCGTTAATAATGAAAAGGAGTACTACCAATCGGCAAACGCCACGGTATCAGGCGGCTTCCTTACCATTACTGCGCGCAAGCAAACGGTTGGCGGTCAGCCATATACATCGGCTAAGTTAACTACCGCGGGTAAATATCAGCCTACATCCGGTCGTATTGAGGCAAGTATCAAACTTCCCGGGGTGCAGGGTACCTGGCCGGCATTCTGGATGCTGGGTGCAAATATCGGCACCGTAGGCTGGCCACAATGCGGGGAGATTGATATCATGGAGCAGGTAAATACCTCCAATACCATTTTGGGCACCATGCACTGGTACAACAACGGCGGCCATGTACAATATGGAGGCAGCACAACTACAACGCCAACCGGTTTCCATACCTATGCTGTTGAGTGGGACGCCAACTCTATCCGCTGGTATGTAGACAATACCCTGTATGTAACCGGTAATATCGCTGGTAACATTAACAATACAGGCGCGTTCCATAATCCATTCTTTATCATCCTTAACCTGGCCATCGGCGGCGATTTACCCGGTAATACCATTAATGACGGTGCGTTGCCTTGTAACATGGTGGTTGATTATGTAAGGGTTTATGACCTGTCGGGTAGCAGCACAACGCCTCCAATCGGTCAAACTATTACCTTAAAAGGATTTAACAATCAATATGTTAGCAGTGAAAACGGTACGCAGGCTATGAACTGTAACCGCCCAACGGCATCAGCCTGGGAGCAGTTTACTGTAGTTGATGCCGGTGGTGGCAAAGTTGCCCTTCAGGCTATGGGTAAATATGTATCATCTGAAAACGGCACACAAGCCATCACCTGTAACCGTACTACCGTTGGCGACTGGGAAAAGTTTGACTGGGCACCTACCACCGATGGAAAAGTTACCTTCAGGGGCAATAACGGCAAATTTATCTCGAGCGAAAACGGCACACAAGCCATGACCTGTACCCGTGCAACCGCATCGGGCTGGGAGGCTTTTGGTGTAAACCAATAATTTAAAATGATATATTTAGCCTGCCTTTTTAAATGAGGGCAGGCTTCTCTTTTATAAACCTACTCATGAAAAAATTTACCGGCTTTTGCTTTTTGTGGCTGATGTTAGGCACTCATTCCTCATATGCTCAATCTGGCGGAAACAAACTGCAGTTTGATATTACCGATGGCTACCAGCGCGAAAATTTTCACTGGTCGATAGCCGGTAACAGTAACGGACAAAATCCCAATGTTTTTTCAGAACTGAAATGGACAAAAATTGGCGGCCAAAGCATTGCCGCTTCCTTGCAATTAAATGTATATCAAAGATTTAGCGTTTATGCAGATTATACCAGGCAATTCATTACATCCGGCATGGTAAATGATTCGGATTACAGCAACGATAACCGCAGCGGCAATACTTATAATGAAACTTTTGATGCAGGCAAAGGCCATACCCAGGGCTGGGCTTTAGGTGCAGGTTATCAGCTTGTAAAAAATGGATGGTTCAGCTTCACTCCATATGCCGGTTATAGTGATAACAGGCAATATTTGTATTTATATGATAACCGTTTTCCGGGTTTAAACAGCAGCTACCAAACCCAATGGGAAGGCCTGTTTATCAAAGCTATAGCATCAATAAACCTTATTAAAAAACTGAAATTTAATACCGATATCACCTATAACCAGGTAAGCTATAATGCCCAGGGCAACTGGAATTTGATCACTACTTTTCAGCACCCGGTTAGCTATCGGCATCACGCTAACGGGTATGGCTTAAATATGAATGGGACACTGGTTTACGCTATTACCAATCATATAGGCATACAAGCCGGGGCGGGCTATCTGCATTGGCAAACTGGTAATGGTACCGACGAACTTTACCTCAATGGTGGTGAAATTGATAAAACGCAAATGAACGGGGCGTTCAGGGATGGGTTTAGGGTATTTGCGGGGATAACTTTGAATTTATAATTGTTCCACGTGGCACATTATTGGAGCTATTGCCAATTGGGATGGGCGTTTATTAAATATCAATCTCTATAAATAAAACATAATTAATTGATTTTTAACTATTTATATAAATAATCTTATTTTTTTTCGATTGATTATAGAAACGCTTTCCATTAAAATCTATATAAGGTTTGTTAATGATAGTAGTAACTATACAATCAAGCTTTGATGGGGTTATAAAAAGTTTGTTCGACAAATTGGTCACCCGGATATAGGTAGGGTTCATTGGCCGGCTAAAGCAATCTTTAAATAAAGGATATTGCCAGTCATCTATTCCAAGACTAATACCGATATCGCTATAGTTTGATTTTTTAATAGCTTCATATACAGCATTATATTCCTGGTATGCTTCGGGTTTGTTTACAAAGTATTTCTGATAGCGGGGGGTATTTATAATACTTGTATAAGGCCTGAGGCTGTTATGAAGAACAACCAGTAATATATATACTAAAAATACGGGGACTGCAACGTAAAACACTTTCTTAAACGTCCTGAATAAATTCAGCGCATAACAAATTAAAGGTATCGAGAGCAGGAAAAACGGAATATGTAGCCTTGAATGCCATGGCTGCCATTTTAAATACAAGCAAAACAATGAAACCTGGAGCAATATGATAACAATGAGCCATATAACATGCTGATCCATCTTCTTACCCTTGCGTGAAAATCCATAAGCTACCAGCATTACAAAGGCAGCAACCGTAAACATGAAGTGGAGCATATTTGGCGCTGTATCTTCATTAGTAACCGGGCTTTTTGTGCTAAACTTATTATGACGATAATTAACAGCCGGGTCATTAATATCGATACCTGCCACACGATGGAATTTATAAATGACGCTATCTGATGCCTGTGCAACATCACCAACATACATGAGGCATAAGTGTAACCCGGCATTTTTTATACAATTTGATAAAAAGAAGCCCGCATTCATTTTTTGATTCGAATATTCTTTGGATTCCTGCTTATCAAGACCTAATACATTACCCCATAACTTATAGTTGCGGCTGTAATGACCTGCATTTATCGATAAAAAAGCCACTACAGCAATAAGCGAAAACCATAAATAATTGTAATTAAATGCTTTACTAAAACCGATTACTACAGTAACAAATGCGAAAAGGATGATCGGCGTAAGATATAAGTATCCCGTGCCTTTAGTAAAAACACTTAAGCCTATAGAAAAACCAAAAAAGATAAAGTATTTAAGCTTGCAGCTTTTTGCCGCCTGCATAGCAAAGTAAAAGGCCGATATTACAAATAGCGATATTACTACGTCATTTTGTGTGCTTGAGGCTTGTAAAATAACTTCAGGAATGGTACAGGTTAATAATATCCCGGCTATTTTATATTCCACGCTAAGGCCAAGCTTTTCAATGATCAGCACTATAGCTAACACTACAAACAAAAAATAAAAGAATTGTACTGAATTAGACAAATAATCACCTCCGGTTAACACGTTAACGTGCATTACCACATATTCGGCAAAAGGAGGCTGATATAGTTGCCGTGTAATATCAGTTGCATAATGGTCAACAGATTGGTGACATACCCAACTCGTAATCCTGGCCAAGTGATAGGTCATGGAGTCCCAATTGTTGGGAGGGTACAAGATGCCCTGGATGAAAACCAGGGTCAGAATAATCGCGATAGCCGTTATCAGCGTAAGTTGAACTTTAGTTAAGGCTTTGAGCGTTTTACCCGCACCACACACCAAATCATTGACGAAACTAAACCACCTGCTTTTATTTAAATACAGGTACGCGGCATTAATAACTCCAAACACGCTCCACGAAATTACTATGCCTGAAAAGTTTAACTGATGCAGGCCACTTAACAATTCGGTGATGAATACCATTACCACAGAAAATAGAATCATACTGATCAGTAAAATTTCTTTTCTGCTGTTATCCGGTTTATAATAAATACCCAGGCTAAAAAATATCAATATAAAACAGGCAAAAAGTAATAACACAGGCATAGCATTATAATATTAACCGCCGGGTAATTACCGGCTTATTATTTCTGCAACAATAATAGGTTTTTAATTTAATCAATGCCTGTTAAAAAGCTAAGCTCTAAAGCTGTTCTTTATTTTGTAAAGAACTTCTACTTATAGCATAACTATAAGATCAGTTATTCTCCTTCTGCTTATCAGCTGCTTCCTTAGCCGCTTTCTCCTTTTGCTTTTCAGCTTCTTTGGCTGCTTTCTCTTTGTCCTCCTGAACCTTTTCCTGGGCTTTGCGGATGCTATCCTGCCGTTGTTGCTCGCGTTTCTTTTTCTTATTGAAGAAACCTCTTAACAAAAAGTTATGCTGGGCTGCGGTTAAGTCCTCATTGAGGGTTTTGGTTGTGGTATGAACGGTTTTAATGGTGGTTTGCGCCTGTTTCACGGTGCCTTCCAGGTCACGGGCCATTTTATCGCTGTTAAGCAGCCGGCCTATACTTCCCTGCCCGTTGTTGATCTTCGCTACTATTCCGGTCAAATTTTCGGTTAATGATTCAGCGTTATCGGCAACACGGGTGAGTTTATTGATAATCCTGTCTACATCAACCGGGTTTATCGAACCTAACTTTCCGCCATCTTCTATTTCTTTGTGGCTCACAATGCCTCCGGGGGCTATCACCACCAGCTTATCCCCCATCAAGCCATCACTACCAATGCTCAGCTTTGAATCTTTTTTAATAAATTTTTTAACGCTTTTATTCAGTGTAAGGTCAACCCGTACAGAGCTATCCGTCACGATATTGATAGATTGTACTACCCCTACATTAATCCCCGCAAAACGTACGTTGTTGCCTACCTGCAAACCGCTCACATTTTTAAACCTGCCATATACATGAAAGGTTGAGTTGAACAGACTTTTTTGATTGCCTATTAAAAATATAGCTACCAACAGCACTGCCAACCCTAAAAAGGTAAACAGGCCTATTTTTATTTTTTGAGATGATGTGGTTTTCATGCTGGTTCGTTAAAAAATGATCTGACCATTTCGTTCTGCGATTTTTCGAGCTCTTTATATGAGCCCTCGGCTATATATTCACCTTCATTCATTACCAGGATCCGATCGGCAGTGATGCGGGCACATTCCATATCGTGGGTAATAATGATAGATGAGATCTTATATTTTCGTTGCAGGCGATTGATCAGCTCACTGATCTCACGGGATGTAATGGGGTCAAGGCCGGTAGTTGGCTCATCGTACAACATAATTTCGGGATTAACGATCAGCGTACGGGCCAGCCCTACCCTTTTCCGCATCCCACCCGATAAGTCGGACGGCATTTTATCTATCGCGTCGAGCAAACCAACCGCATCCAGTACCCCTTCAACCTTTTTATTAATCTCCTGCTGATCTTTTAATTTTAAAACCCTTGTCAATGGAAATTCCAGGTTATCCCTTACTGTCATGGAATCATACAGGGCACCGCCCTGGAAAAGGAACCCTATCTTTATCCGGAGCTGTTTAAGGTCATCATCGCCCATGGTGGTAACATCCTCACCAAAAACTTTCAGGGTGCCCCCATCGGGCTGTAACATACCTACAACACATTGAATGGTAACAGATTTCCCCTGGCCAGATTTACCTAATACCACGATGTTCTCCCCCTTCTTCAGGTCGAAACTGATATTTTTTAGCACCTGCTTTCTGCCAAATGATTTTTTGATCCCTTTAGCATGGATCACAATCTCTTCCTTTTGGACTGGAGCTTCCTTTTTTTGTTCGATACCTTCGTTTGCTTTTTTCATCTTATTTATAAAATAACAAACTGGTTATCTGAACAGCTATCGCATCAATAATGAAGATCCACAGGGAAGCAGTCACCACAGCCGAGTTAGCCGCTATCCCAACGCTCTCTGTTCCTTTATCAGAATGGTAACCTTTATAACATCCCACAAAACCAACAGCAAAGCCAAAAAGCACGGTTTTAGCTACAGCAGGTAGCAGATCCGAAAAATCAAGCGAGGCTATACATTTATTGAAGTAAAGGGAAAAGCTGATACTATCGGTAAAATTAAGTGCCAGGAAGCCGCCGAATAACCCAATGGCATCACCTATAATAGCCAGCAATGGGATCATGAAACTGGTAGCCAATACGCGTGTTACCACCAGGTATTGAATGGGATTGGCACCCGATACCTCCATAGCATCAATTTGCTCCGTCACTTTCATGCTGCCCAGCTCTGCACCAATGCTTGACGCTATTTTACCGGCACAGATGATAGCAGTGATCACCGGCCCTATCTCGCGGATGAGTGCTACTGCAAGCGTTTTAGGCAGCATACTTTCGGCACCAAGCGAGATGAGCGAAGGCCTGAGCTGCAAAATAAGCACCATCCCCATGATAAAGGAGGTAACGCCCACCAGCATCATGGATCGGTAACCTATTTCGTAGCATTGCCTCACAAACTCCGACCATTCAAAGCCGCCGGTAAATATGTTGCGGAAAAAGCGCGTGAAGAATACCACATAGTCGCCTATGCCTTCCATCCATTTTCGCCATCCGCTTAGTTCCTGCTGTGCTTCCATCAGTGAATCTTAAATAATTGTAAACAACAACAAAGCAGCGCTCAATTGTTTTTGAACTTTCAATAATATTCACTTTCTGGGTTCAGGCTAAATACTGATTATGACATCGGTACATCAATGATCAGGAAACGGGATGGCTCTTCGGTTATAATTGTAAGTGAACTCGTATCATAAACGCCCAGCGCATCTTTTTTGTTTAAAACCTGGCTGTTTATTTTAACCACTCCATCCAGCACAAACAAATAAGCACCGTTGCCCTGGGTTTTAATATCATAGTTGATAGTTTGGCCTGCTTCGAACTCTCCCATTGAAAACGTAGCATCCTGGTTGATCCAAAGTGTGTCTTCGCTTTTTTGAGGCGAGATCAGCGTGGTTAGCTCGTTCAATTTAAAACGGTCTTTAAAATTCATTTGATCGTAACGCGGCTGGATATTCCTTTCTTTAGGATAAAGCCAGATCTGCAAAGTATTGGCAGCTTCCTTATGTGATGCATTATATTCTGAATGATATACACCTGTACCGGCCGACATTACCTGCACCTCCCCCGCATTTATTACTCCGGTATTGCCCATGCTATCTTTATGCTCCAATCCTCCATTTAAAGGGATGGTGATAATTTCCATATTATCATGCGGATGACTGCCAAAACCACGGCCGGCTGCTATAATATCATCATTCAATACACGCAGCACACCAAAGTTCATTTTTTCGGGATTGTAATAGGAGGCAAAGCTGAACGAGAAGTTTGCTTTTAACCAGCCTATATCGTTATGTCCGCGTTCTGCTTCGGGATAAAATATTGTTTTCATGTTATTTTCTAATTTATATGTTTAAACACACAATATTTATTCCACAATTTAATTATGCGTATTTTTGCGGAAAATCAATAAGTAATGGCCAAAAAAGCTGTCGTTGCAGGCTCAAGCGGACTTATTGGCAGTCACCTCCTGCAAATTTTATTAGAACAAGCTTATTATGATGAAGTATTGATCCTGGTCAGAAAAAAAATACCACTTCAGCATAAAAAATTAACACAGCTTGTTATTGACTTTGATCAGCCCGAAACATACCAAAAAGAGCTGACTGGCCATGCCTTGTTCTGTTGTTTAGGATCAACCAAAAAGAAAACGCCTGATTTGAGCATTTATCGCAAGATAGATCATGATTATCCGTTATTACTGGCACAACTGGCCAAGCAAAACGGGATTGAACAATATCACCTGGTGTCTTCTATAGGAGCGAACATAAACGGGGCAAATTTTTATACCAAAACCAAAGGAGAAACGGAAGCTGATATTACAGCTGTAGGATTGCCTTCAGCACATATCTATCGGCCCTCCTTCTTAGTAGGCGACAGGCAGGAAAGCAGACCGATGGAAAAGTTTCTTCACAGTTTAATGAAAGTGATCAATCCCCTGCTTTTTGGCAGCTGGAAAAAATATCAAAGCATAGCGGCATCAACAGTTGCCATGGCCATGTATAAACAATCAATAAAAAAAGCGACTGGTGTATTTGTATACGAGTCGGATAAAATAAAACAACTATCGTGAGTACTTATCTTTCTGCCGAGAACCTTGGCCATCAATTTCATGACAACTGGTTATTTAAAAATGTAACCATAGGTATTAACCGCGGCCGTAAGGTTGCACTTGTGGGTGTTAACGGTGCCGGCAAATCAACCCTTTTAAAAATACTGGGGGGTACTATAAAACCTACTGAAGGTAAAGTAGTGCAAGCACGTGACCTTAATATGGGATACCTTGAGCAGGATCCTAACTTTAAAAACGCGGTTACCATCAGCGATTATATTTTCCATGCCGATGATGTGCAACAGCAACTGATCCGCAGGTATGAGGAACTGATGGAGAACGATCCTGAAAATACCAAGGCCATCGAAAAGATCATGGAAGAGATGAGTGAGGTTGATGCCTGGGAATATGAGTACAAGATCAAAACTATTTTAGGCCGTTTAGATATCCACCATCTTAATCAGCACATCACTACCCTATCGGGTGGGCAAAAGAAACGTTTAGCCTTAGCTAAGCTGCTTATTGAAGATCCTGAAGTTTACATTTTGGATGAGCCTACCAACCATCTGGATATTGATACCATTGAATGGCTGGAGAAATTACTGACCGAAGGAAACAAAACCATACTGATGGTTACGCACGACAGGTATTTCCTGGATAACGTATGTAACGAGATATTAGAGATAGACCGTGGCAAGATCCAGCCTTATAATGGCAGCTATGGTTATTACCTTGAAAAGAAAGCTGAGCGTGAAGCAGCTGATGAAGCTTCTTTCCAAAAAAACTCAAACCTATTAAGGAAAGAACTGGAATGGATGCGCCGCCAGCCTCAGGCCCGTGGTACCAAATCAAAAGCGCGTATTGATGCCTACTATGACCTGGAAGAGAAAACCAAGAATGGCGGTATCCGTGATAAAGTTGAACTGAGCGTTAAAACAGCACGCCAAGGCAACAAGATCATGGAGATGGATCATCTCTATAAATCATTTAACGACAATACCTACATCAATAACTTCAGCTATATATTTAAAAAAGGCGACAGGATTGGTTTAGCCGGTAAAAACGGCAGCGGTAAATCAACCCTGTTAAATGTCATCACCGGCGCTTTACAACCTGACAAAGGAACCGTAATAAAAGGAGAAACTACTGTAATAGGCTATTTTCACCAGTCGGGTATCACTTTTAAAGAAGATGAACGCGTAATTGATATCGTAAAGAACGTTGCAGAGTTTATTACCATGGCCGATGGAAAAACTATTTCGGCTTCTGCGCTGCTTACTTTGTTTCTCTTCCCTCCTGCCAAGCAATATGGTTTTATATCAAAACTGAGCGGTGGCGAAAAGAAACGCCTGCAATTGATGAGCATCCTGATGAAGAACCCCAACTTCCTGATCCTGGATGAGCCTACCAATGATCTGGATATTGACACATTGAATGTACTGGAAGAGTTTTTAACCAACTACGGTGGTGTATTGATGATGGTATCACACGACAGGTATTTGTTGGATAAACTTACCGACCAGCTCTTCATCATGGAAGAAAAAGGTCATGTACGCATCTTTAATGGCAATTATTCGTCATACAGGCTCGAACTGGAAGAAGCCAAACAGCAAGCTAAGAAACCTGCTCCTGTGGTACAGGCACAAGCCCCTGCAGCTAAAAAAAGCAAGTTAAGCTTTAAAGAAACCAAGGAACTGGAAAATATAGAAGGTGAAATAAACACCATCGAAGTAAGTATAAAAGATAAAACCGCACAATTAGATACAGTAGGCATCGACCCTAAAAAGCTGGATGAAATACTGAAGCAAATTGAGGTTCTGAATAAACAATTGGACGATAAAAGCGCCCGTTGGATGGAATTAACCGAGTTAAACGAAGGATAATGAAAATATCAGATATTATAGCAACAACAGGTGTTATCATTCTTTTGATAGCCTTTTTATTGAATTTAACAGGTAAACTATCGGCACAGAATAAGCTTTACAGCTTGATGAATTTTATAGGAGCAGGAACATGCGGCTATGCCTCATACATGATAAGCTTCTACCCTTTTGTAGTATTAGAGAGCATCTGGGCATTTGTAGCTTTAATATCATTATTCAGGGTTCCACGTGGAACATCTGCTTAATTGAGGTAATTTTGTGGTTTATTAATAAGTCTGGAGCGATAAATTATAGATTGAAAGCTAAAATTCAATAAGCTTCAGAATTACATTTAATATAGATGTTCCACGTAGAACATCTCAAAAAAGGTAGGGTTTTAAGTCAGCATAATCAAACTTAGAACCCGCCTTAGTACTTTAAATAAACGTTCCACGTGGAACAAACAAGTCGGAAGTATAAAGTTTCGAGTCGAAATCAAGCAGGCTTAGTCCTGAAAACTTCCGGCTTAAGACTTCCAAAAGTGGAACAAGGAGGATAAAATGTTTAAGAAATATAATGTAATAGTAGTAGGTGCCGGGCATGCAGGCTGTGAAGCTGCTGCTGCTGCTGCTAACTTAGGTTCTTCAGTTTTACTGATAACCATGAATATGGGTACCATTGCACAGATGAGTTGTAATCCCGCAATGGGTGGTGTTGCCAAGGGACAAATAGTGCGTGAGGTAGATGCTTTGGGTGGATATTCGGGCATTATAACTGATAAAACATCTATCCAATTCAGGATGCTTAATCAGTCAAAAGGTCCTGCTATGTGGAGCCCACGTGCGCAAAGCGACCGCATGAGGTTTGCTGAAGAGTGGCGTTTAGCGTTAGAAGCAACTCCTAATGTTGACTTTTGGCAGGATACTGTTACCTCCCTATTGGTAAAAAACAATACTATAGCAGGTGTACGTACCTCTATAGGTATCGAGATTGAAGCAGATGCGGTAGTATTAACCAACGGTACTTTCTTAAACGGAGTGATCCATATAGGTGAAAAAAAGTTTGGAGGAGGTCGTACAGGCGAGAAAGCAGCTACAGGATTAACCGAGCAATTGGTTGAATTAGGCTTTGAAGCAGGCCGTATGAAGACCGGTACCCCACCCCGCGTGGATGGCCGCAGTCTTAACTATAGCCTGATGGAAGAACAATGGGGAGACCCTGTAAGAGGCAAATTCTCTTTTACGGACGTACCTTTTATAGAAGAACAACGCTGCTGCTGGATCACCTATACCAATACCGATGTACACGAAACATTGAAGGAAGGTTTTGAAAAATCACCAATGTTTACTGGTAGAATTAAAGGTTTAGGTCCACGTTACTGCCCTTCAATTGAAGACAAAATCAACCGTTTTGCAGAGCGTGACCGCCATCAGATCTTCGTTGAACCGGAAGGATTGAACACCGTAGAAATCTATGTAAATGGTTTCTCTACCTCTCTGCCTGAAGATGTACAATACAAAGCACTCACCAAAATACCAGGATTTGAGAATGCCAAAATGTTCAGGCCAGGTTATGCTATCGAGTATGATTTCTTCCCTCCTACACAATTAGGCTTAACCTTAGAGACCAAACAGATCAGCAACCTTTACTTCGCAGGGCAGATCAATGGTACTACCGGTTATGAAGAAGCAGCGTCACAAGGCTTCATAGCAGGGATCAATGCGCACCAAAAAATTAACGATAAACATGAGCTGATCCTGAAAAGATCAGAATCATATATAGGTGTTTTGATAGATGACCTGGTGACTAAAGGTACCGAAGAGCCATACCGGATGTTCACTTCAAGGGCCGAGCACCGCCTGTTATTACGCCAGGATAACGCCGATATCAGGCTCTCCCCTATGGGCCATGAGTTAGGATTGATCAGCGATGAGCGTTTGGAAAAAGTAAATCAAAAGGTAAAAAACTCTGACGATATTGTAGCCTATACCAAAAGCAAGTCTATCGATCCGTCAACAGTAAATAGCCTGATGGAAGAATTGGGTACCAGTCCGCTGGCACAAAGTACCAAACTGTTCAATCTATTGAGTCGCCCCCAGGTAACCTTCAATGATCTGAAAACTGCCGACACCGCACTGGCAGAGTTGCTTTCAGCTTATGATAAAGAAACTATTGAGCAGGCTGAAATAAAAATCAAATATGAGAGTTATTTCATCAAGGAGATGGAAATCGTAGACCGGATGAAAAAAATGGAAGACCGCGAGATCAATCCAAATTTTGATTATCATACTTTGGTATCACTTTCAAAAGAAGCGCGTGAAAAATTAATGAGGATAAAACCACGCACTTTAGGCCAGGCATCACGAATTTCTGGTGTTTCACCGTCCGATATCTCTGTTTTAATGGTTCATGTATCAAGATAATATATAAACAACTGATAATTAAGTAATTATAAAATACCCTTTAAAATCGATTATTTTTAATTTTTAATAGTACTTGTTATAAAAACATAAAAATCGCTTATATCGCCTAAAAACCATGTTAAACACAAAATCGGCTATTTTTTACAAGAACTCGTTACTGATTTTTATCGTTTTATTCATTTTTGGCTGCGCGGCCCAGCAACCACCGCAAGGAGGGCCGCGCGACCAGACTCCGCCCAAATTGGTGAAGGCAATTCCCGGAAATAAAACCCGGAATTTTGCCGCCAAACAAATTGACCTGGAATTTGACGAGTTCATCAAACTCAATAACGCTTACCAGGAAATCAGCATGAGCCCGGCCATGGAGAAGCAACCTGAGTATTCATCAAACAAAAGAAAATTAAAAGTTGAGTTTAAGGATACCCTTCTAAAAAATACTACTTATGTTATCAACTTCGGAAAATCAATACAAGACGTAAATGAAAGCAACGTCCTTAAAAATTTCACGTATGTTTTTTCCACCGGTAACCATATCGACTCGCTCAGCATTACCGGTTCAGTAACCAACACCCTCACCCAGGAAAAAGAGAAGGATGTGCTGGTCTTCCTCTTCCCGGTAAAGCAGGACACCCTCTTCGGAAAAAAGAAACCTTCCATCTTTGCCCTAACCGATTCATCAGGAAATTTCGCATTAAATAATTTGCGTGAAGACGACTACCGCATTTATGCGTTGAAAGAAGCCAGCCCGGATAAAATTTTCAACCGCGATGAAGAACTGATCGCATTCCTTAAAAAACCAATCCACCTCCGGTCGGATACCTCGAACATTCAACTTAACCTTTTCAAACAGGATCCTGAAAAATTCAGGGTATCCGAAAAACGTTTTGACAGTGATGGAAAATTATTATTGGTATTTAATAAAGGCTTGACTCAGCCGGCTATCAAAGTCATCTACCCTACCGATATTGATAACAAGAAACAGGTATCATTTTCGCGCACAAAAGATACGGCCTCTGTTTATTTGCGCAATATGAATTTTGATTCTTTACGTGTAGCCATATTTGATAAAGGCAAAGCAATTGATACCATCTATCAGTTAAAACGTAAAAATGAAAGCTTTACACGTACTGTAACAACAAGTTATAATATTGGCAACGACAGCAAGCTAAAACCAGGTAGCAACCTGGTAATTACCGCAAGCATCCCTATCGAAAATATCGACCAGTCGCAAATTACATTGAATGAAGATTCGGTAGCAACAAGTGATTATACGCTGCAAAAAGATACCGGCAACTATAAACTGCTCAATTTAAAATACCGCTGGCGCGAAACCAGTAAATACGAGTTGATACTCAACGAAGGTGCATTGACCGATATTTATGGTGATAAGAATAAACGACTAACTAAAAAATTCCAGATCAATAAACTGGATAATTATAGCCAGCTTACCGTAAAGCTCACTGTACCCGACACTGCCAAAGCATATGTAGTTGAGCTTTTAGGCGAAGACAAGAAACTAATTCAAAGCGATCCTATTACCAAAAATACCTCGTTGGTATACAAAGGGATACTGGCTGCCAAATACTATATAAGGATCATTTACGACGAAAATAAAAACGGTAAATGGGATAGCGGAAACGTTCGGCTAAAACGACAGCCCGAAAATATCTGGCTGAATGAAAAACTTATTACGCTAAGGCCAAATTGGGAAGCAGAAGAACCAGTCACCATTCCCAAAGAGCGGATTACTCCTTAAACCAACCGGAGTACATGATATAATTTTGAGGCAACTGCTTCAACATAGCCCTTTGCTCATCGGTAAGGGGTTTTATTTTTTTTGCAGGAATGCCGGCATATAAATAACCCGACTCACAAATTGTATTCTCCAGTACCACTGCACCTGCAGCAATGATCACAAACTCATTTACAACCGCGTGATCCATCACAATGGCGCCCATACCAATCAAAGTATGGTCATGCAAAGTACAGCCGTGTACAAGCGCGTTATGCCCTATAGAAACGCTGTTACCTATGTTAGTCGGCGCTTTTAAATAGGTAGCGTGGATTACAGCACCATCCTGGATATTGGTGTTGCTCCCTATTTTAATGTAATGTACATCGCCCCTGATCACCGCATTAAACCACACCGAGCAATTATCGCCCATGACCACATCCCCTACTATGGTACAATTTTCGGCTATAAAACAATCATTGCCCCAAACCGGGCTTTTACCTTTAACTGGTAGTATAACAGGCATAGCTTAATTAGTTAGTGAATTATTGATTTAGTGAATTAACGATTTAAATAATTTTCTTTATGTTTGGATATCAAATAAGCGAAAATAGCTCAGTCGGTAGAGCGTCAGTTTCCCAAACTGAAGGCCGCGGGTTCGAATCCCGTTTTTCGCTCATTCATAACTTTTCTTAAACAACCGTCATTGCGAGGTACGAAGCAATCGCGAACTATGCAAGACGGACCTGCAAATTGGGGATTGCTTCGTACCTCGCAATGACGGTTTATAATTTATTACCACACACTAAAACACCGTATCCTGTATCTGTTCAGCATGTTCGGGATAATCCGTAGTATAATGCAGCCCCCTGCTCTCTTTACGCAACATGGCTGATTTTACTACGATAAATGATACCTGGATCAAATTACGCAGCTCGCATAATTTAACAGAAAGCTTTGTTTTTTTGTAGAAATCCTCTGTTTCTTCATACAATAATTTCAATCTGCGTAAAGCCCTGTCAAGCCTGAAATCCGAACGGACAATGCCCACATAGTCATTCATCAGCTTTTGCATTTCGCGCACGTTGTGGGTAACCAGGATATCTTCGTTTGAGAGCTGTACACCTTTCTCATCCCAGTCAGGGATATTATCAGGGATCACGTTATTTTCAAATCTAACTATTGCATCTTCATAAATGCGATGCGCAAAAACTAAAGCCTCCAGTAATGAATTGGAAGCTAAACGATTAGCACCATGCAGGCCTGTTGAAGAACATTCGCCGCAGGCATATAACCTTAATATAGACGACTGCCCAACATGATCAACCAAAATACCGCCACACATATAATGACAGGCCGGCGCAACGGGGATCATATCCTTGGTCATATCGATTCCTATTTCCAGGCATTTAGCGTAAATGTTAGGGAAATGGTTCAGGATATCCTTTTTACTGCGGTGCCTTACATCTAAATAAACAAAATCCTCACCTGATTTCTTTATCTCGGCATCAATAGCTCTTGCAGTAATATCACGTGGCGCTAATGATTTACGCTCATCATACTCATGCATAAATTCTTCGCCATTGGTACGTTTCAACACGCCACCAAAGCCACGTACAGCTTCAGATATCAAGAACGAAGGATATTCGCCAGGGTTATACAAAGCCGTTGGATGAAATTGCATAAACTCCATATTACGCACTTTACCTTTTGCACGGTACACCATGGCTATACCATCACCGGTTGCAATAGTTGGGTTTGTAGTAACCGCATAAATATGCCCGGCACCACCAGCTGCCATTACCGTAACCTTCGAAAGGATCTTTTCAACAATTTTTGTTTCTGTATTAAAGGCATAGATCCCAAAGCAGGTGATATCAGTACTTGATTTACCCACCAGCTCACCCAAATGGTGCTGCGTAATTAAATCAACTGCAAAATAATGCGTAAGTATCTCAATATTAGGGTTTTTATGAATTTCCTCTAAAAGTGAACGCTCTATCTCCCAGCCAGTTACATCTTTATAATGTAATACGCGAAACTCGGAATGTCCACCCTCTTTTGCCAGGTCATAAACACCTTCATTTGTCTTATCGAAATTGGTTCCGTAATCAATTATTTCGTTAATGCGGGCCGGGCCTTCTTTAACAACGGCTTCAACAACTTCGCGGTCGCAAAGGCCATCACCACTTATTAAGGTATCCTGGATATGTTTTTCAAAAGAATCTTCTTTTTTATCCACAACCACCGCAACCCCTCCCTGGGCATATTTGGTGTTGGATTCGTCTTCGTTCGACTTGGTAACTATCAGAACCTTACCATGCTTCGCAGCTTTGAGCGCAAAACTTAATCCGGCTATCCCTGAACCCACTACAAGGAAATCAACATTTCGGGTCATATTTTATATGAATGTGTGTAAAAGTAGTACTAATGTTAATAACAGCTGTAAAACCTGTTAAGTTTATGTAAACAAAAAGTGAAAAATAGTTTACAATGTGTATAACTCCCTTTCTCGTGTCGAATATCAATATTTTTTGAGCGACTTTTACGACACTTTAGTCATAAAGCTAACATTTTGTCAACCCTGAAAATATCAACATAAAACTTTCTGAAATAAAAATTGATTGTCATAGATATCTAAAAATCAGTAGGCTGAATGGTGGAAAAGTGTTTATAAGTGTTAATAAATTGTGAAAACTAATTTTTAAAACAAAAATTACTCCGACTTTTGCACATTACCAACACCCTAATAAACAATAGTTTTATTTTAATTAAAAAGTAGTTGTTATTATTTGAATTGTGGAAATGAATACCTTCGAAGAAATAAATCTGAAAGGATACGTAGATGAAAAGATTGATCCGACGCTTGATCTTTTCGCGGAAATTGAAAAATTAAAAAAGCAAAAAAATGCGGTGATCCTGGCGCACTATTACCAGGATGGCGACATCCAGGATATTGCCGATTACATTGGCGATAGTTTGGGATTATCCCAACAAGCTGCCAAGACGGATGCCGACATTATTGTTTTTGCGGGTGTACATTTCATGGCCGAAACAGCCAAGATACTGTCGCCAACAAAGAAGGTTTTACTGCCAGATGCAAAGGCAGGTTGTTCATTAGCAGATAGTTGCCCGCCTCACTTGTTTAAAAAGTTTAAGGAAAACTATCCTGATCACCTGGTGATCACTTATGTAAACTGCACAGCCGAACTGAAAGCTTTAAGTGACATTGTTTGCACATCGAGCAATGCGGTACAGATCGTAGAAAGTTTGCCAAAGGATCAGAAGATCATCTTTGGGCCGGATAAAAACCTTGGTGCGTATGTTGCCAAAAAGACTGGTCGCGACCTGGTATTGTGGAATGGTGCGTGCATGGTTCACGAGATATTTTCGAGAGAAAAGATCACTAAGTTGAAGGAAAGGTACCCGGGAGCAAAATTACTTGCGCACCCTGAATGTGAGGATGTTATACTGGAAATGGCCGATTATGTTGGTTCAACAACCGGGATTTTGAAATATGCAGGCGCCAGGCCAGATAAGGAATTTATCGTGGCAACTGAAGCTGGCATTTTACACCAGATGCAAAAGGAAAACCCGGATAAAATGTTTATCCCGGCGCCGCCAAACAACAATTGTGCTTGCAACGACTGCCCGCACATGAAACGTAATACACTGGAAAAGTTGTATTTGTGTTTAAAAAATGAAATGCCCGAGATTACAGTACCTGAGCATATCATTGAAAAAGCGGTAAAACCAATTGAGCGAATGCTGGAGATTTCAGCGCAGCTGGGATTATAGTTTTTGGGATTTCACCGAGACGAAGACGATTTCATCGATTTTTTGATTGGTAAAATGGCCTTGATTTGAAACTTATAAACCTGGTAAATGTGGAAAACCGAACGGGCTTGGATTGAAGGTATTTTTAAGAAAAAATGCCTCTGAGGCGCTAAAATAGCCAAAAATCTTAAAAATTTTTCCGCCAAAGGCGGATATAATGTATAAAGGCTGCGGCCCGGGAAATGGAGTTATCCACATTGTTGTTAAGAAGTATAAAAGCTAAACGGAAATTCGAGTATATATATTTGTCGTCCGTTTTTGGAGGTGAACAAATTTTGGTGGGTATGTGAACCAAAATTGTAAAAAAAATTTCCCGCCTTTGGCGGAATATGTAAAACCGGGTTGCGGCCCGAGAAATTTATAAAAATAATTAGAAAGTCGCCCCTTTAGGGGAGATTTAGAGGTGAAATTATGTTTGAAAATCAGGATAGAACGAATTTAGAGGAGCTTGGCGAATTTGGCCTTATCGGTCATTTAACCAAGAATATCAAGCTCACCAACGAAAGCTCGAAAAAGGGTGTTGGCGATGATGCGGCCGTACTTGATTTCGCCGGCAAGCAGGTGCTGGTAAGTACTGATATGCTTTTGGAGGGGATTCATTTTGATTTGGCATATACGCCGCTTAAACATTTGGGTTACAAGGCTATACAGGTAAACCTGAGTGATATTTATGCCATGAATGGTATAGCGTCGCAGGTTACGGTTTCTATCGGGGTGTCGAGCAAATTTCCGTTGGAAGCCATAGAGGAGCTTTACCAGGGGATCTATATCGCCTGTGAAAAATATAACGTGGATTTGATTGGTGGTGATACTACCTCGTCAAAACAAGGGTTGGTGATCAGCGTAACTTCTATCGGTTATGCCGATGAAGCGGATATTGTATACCGCAATGGTGCCGAAGAAGGTGATTTGATTTGTGTATCCGGCGATTTGGGTGGTGCTTATACCGGTTTGCAGTTGTTGGAACGGGAGAAATTGATTTACCTGGAAAATCCGAATATCCAACCTGACCTGGAAGGGAAAGATTACATTGTTGAGCGCCAGCTGAAACCCGAAGCCCGCCGGGATGTGGTGGAACTGCTGAAAAGTATCGAGGTAAAACCAACCGCTATGATCGATGTATCTGATGGTTTGGCATCAGAATTATTACACATCTGCAAGCAAAGCAACAAGGGTTGTAACCTTTACGAGGAGAAAATCCCGCTTGACCCGATGACGTTTGAAACTGCCCGCGCGTTTAACCTCGACCCAACTATTTGCGCTTTAAGCGGGGGTGAAGATTACGAATTATTGTTCACGGTTAAGCAGGCTGATTACGATAAGATCAAATTTAAAATGGATATCACTATCATCGGTTATATCACCGAAGCATCGGCCGGCTGTAACCTGGTTACCAAAAGTGGTACTGTACACGAACTGAAAGCCCAGGGCTGGAACGCGTTTAAAAAAGCTGAATAATGTTGAAGGGAGCGTTTGATAAATTTTACCTGAACAATCATCCCGATGGTAAACCACCGGAGATTTTTGTGAAAGGAATTTTACTGCTTTATTTAGGCTTGTTGATTCAAACGCTCAATAATTACCTGGATGGTTTTAATTTTTCTGCCATCCTGTTTATATTATTTGCCGTTGGCTTTTTGATCTTTGTTACAGGCGAAGGGAAAAAATGGGCAAGGATCATCCTATCGGTTTTGATCCTGTTGAATGTATTTTTCCTGGGGTCATCGTTGCTGTATAGTTTTGGAATTTTGCATGATACTTCCGCTCCAAAAAAGAGCATTGAAATGCCTGTTTATCTCATCATTTTAACCATTGCAGAGATCATTATTGAGCTGTGGGGATGGGCACTGATGTTTACCAAACAGGCAGATTGGTGGTTTGAAAGGAAGAAGAACTAAAATTTCATCGCGAGCGATAGCGTGGCAATCTAACCTCATGCTATACCGCGCTCCCTGTTCTCGAACGCGTCGTTGCACGAAGCAATCCCCGGCTTTACAGAGAGACTTGCATAGCTGCTCTGCTCATTTGGGATTGCTTCGTACCTCGCAATGACGGGAAGTTTAAATTTAATGGAAAAGACAGTACTTACTCATCACCAATAAACTTCTGATCTATTTGCTTATCAGCTTTGGCACCTAATTTTTTGATCTTTTCGGCAGTAATAGTAAGGTTGCCCCTACCCTCCGATAGTTTATTGATAGCATTATTATAGGCTGATTGTGTTTGATTGATGTTTTTGCCAATGCTGTCCATATCGCCTAAAAAGCCAACAAATTTATCATACATATCACCGCTTAAACGGGCTATTTCCAATACGTTGCGGTTTTGGCGTTCCTGTTTCCACATGCTGGCAATAGTGCGCAGGGTAGCCAGCAGTGTAGAGGGACTAACAATTACCACTTTCCTGTCCCAGGCATAATTGAACAGCTCGCCATCCAGTTGCACAGCTATACTGAACGAGGACTCTATCGGCACAAAAAGTAATACAAAATCGGGCGAATTGATCTTATACAAGTCATGATATTTTTTGGCCGACAGGCCTGCAACATGTCCGCGGATAGATTCGACATGGGCTTTGGCGAAGAGTTTACGGTCATCTTCTGTATCGGTATTTACCAGTTTTTCGTAGGCTATCAGTGATACCTTGGAGTCGATGATAAGGTGCTTATCATCCGGCAGATCGATGATCACATCGGGTTGATATCTTGTACCATCCGAAGCCTGCATTGCGGCTTGGATGCGGTATTCCTGGTCTCTAATAAGACCTGAACGTTCCAGTACCCGCTCCAGGATCACCTCGCCCCAGTTGCCCTGTTTTTTGTTATCTCCTTTGAGGGCCTTGGTCAAATTTTGGGCCTCATCGCTGATCTGTTTGTTAAGGTCCATGAGCTGGGTGATCACCCCTTTCAGGGTATTTCGTTCCGCAGCCTCCATGTTATAAACCTTCTCTACCTTATCCTCAAAGGCCTTCAGGTTTTCCTTTAACGGATTAAGGATAACATCCAAATTGCTACGGTTGATATCGGTAAACTCCTTCGATTTTTCTTTAAGCAGTTTTTCGGCCACATTTTCAAATTCACGCTGAAATTGCGTGCGGATCTGCTCAATTTCAACTTTTTGCTCCTGTAGTTTTTCCTGTTGTGATTTATAATAGGCCCGGGCGCTTTCCAATGATTGATTGGCTTGCGCCAACTGGGTTCGCTCGTATAAAAGCTCATCGATAAGGCGGTTCTTTTCCTCCTTTAAAAAGTTGGTAATACTTTCTTTTTCAGCGGTTAACCCATTAACTTTTTCTTCAGCTTTCGCCAATGAAATTTTGAGCTGATCATGCTCAAAGCGGAGTTTATTCAACTCATCAGCCGAGATCAGTTCAACCGCTTTTGGCTTTTTCAGAAACAAAAAAACGGCTATCAGCAGGATAATAAGTGATACAAATACTAATATAATACCAGTCATTTATTTGATAAAAATATTAGCAAAGTAAAGTATTAAAAACAACAAATGCTAATAAAATTAATTAGTAGAAAGTGTAACCTTTCTAAAAAGGGGTGTCATGCTGGGTGGGTAAATCCCATGGAATTTGAAGGAGAAATGATATTTGTCCCTTTGTCATGCTGAGTGTTTAAATCCGATGGACTCTGAAGGTGCAATGACATCTCCACAACGTCATGGCGAGGTACGAAGCAATCCCCGACAGGCAGGTAACGATCTTTGTTCTATGGACTTACATCGTCGAGCTCTTGGCCGCGCGGGGCCAGATACTTTTGTCTTGACACAAAAGTATCCAAAAAGTCAAGTCAGCAGGTAGGCTTCTTTGCGCACAAGGCCTTTGCCCTGCAAACCGGACAGAACCACGGGCTGCAATTATTTTGCCCCGCTGCGCTCCCTATGCTTCTGCAAAAACTTGCTATGCCCCTTCC